>DASTOB010000021.1:0-10623 GCA_035720425.1 Candidatus Limnocylindrales bacterium | reverse complement strand
GGTGGGCGCGGGCGAGGCGGGCGAGGCGGGTGCGGGCGAGGGTGAGGCGGCGGTCATGGTCGCGAACCTCCGAGTGGTGAGGCTGACACTGTACCGACGCTCGGGGAGGGGTGGAATCGACAGCTCCGAGGCCGCTCCTTGGAGCCGAGTCCGGCGGCGGGGCGGAGTGCGCGGACCTGTCGCAGGTTCGCCGCCGCTCCCCGCCGCCGCTCCCTGCCGGCCCGCAGATGGCCAGATTCTCGCCCCGTGACAGTTGGGCTTGGTTTCGGGGCCGATGGAGCGCGTTGACGCGCTCCTCCACGCTCAGCGCCGCACGATTCGGGCTCCGGGTCGGCCGAAATCCGGCCTCGAACCGGACCTAATGGTCGTGGGGCGACAATTTGGCATTCCGGCCGGGAGAGGTGCGGGGCCGGCGGAGGGGGGCCCGGCGAGGAGCGAGGGGCCGGGCCGAGTCCGGCGGCGGGGCGGAGTGCGCGGACCCGACCCCTTCACTGGCAATCGATTCGTGCAATGGCGGCGAGGGATGCGGCCGACGCGAACCCGTCGGTCGCGGCGCCGAGCAGGGCAACCGCGTCCTGGGTCTCCGCCTCGGTCGGTGGCTCGGGAGCGGTCGCGAAGCCGGCAAACGCGAGGCCGGCGCTCCACGCATCACCGGCCGCCTCGCCGTATGCCTGGAATGCCTCGCCATAGCACGGATCGGCTGCGTGGGCCTCCCACCACGTGACCTCGGCGAGGCCGAACGCAGCGAGCGCCTCCCCTGCCCGACCGACCTCCTCGCTCGTCCCAGCCGAAGCGGTCGCGAGGTCCTGGATCAGGATCGCGTAGCGGCCGCGCGCGCCTTGGATCCGCGCCGTGAACTCGCCGTAGGCGGCGTTGAAGGTGACCTCGGGAGTCGGCACGTCCGATGGCGGGGCCGACGACGGCTCGTTCGGACTCGCGCACGCGGCGACCGACAGCCCGACGCCGAGCACGAGCGCGCGGATGACCCGATACGAAGAGCTCACACAGTGACCGTACGGCCGATCCGCAACCCGGGTTCAGAGTGACCCGCTTCAGGTTCGTCGTCGCTCCCGCCGGCAGGGTGCCGAATTCGTTCGCCGCCGCTCCCGGCCGGCCGCTCCACGCCGCCGCTCCCTGCCGGCCGCTCCACGCCGCCGCTCCCTGCCGGCCGCTCCACGCCGCCGCTCCCTGCCGGCCGCTCCACGCCGCCGCTCCCTGCCGGCCCGCAGATGGCCAGATTCTCGCCCGGTAACAGTTAGGCGCGGTTTCGGGGCCACTGGAGCGCGTTGACGGGCTCCTCCACGCTCAGCGCCGCACGATTCGGGCTCCGGGTCGGCCGAATCCGGCCTCGAACCGGACCTAACGGTCGTGGGGCGACAATTTGGCATTCCGGCCGGGAGGGGGCGGGGTTCGGGGCCGGGGCGAGGGGCCGGGCGGAGGGCCGGGCGAGGGGCCACGGCGTAGCATGGCCACGTGATCCGGCGGGGACCCAGGCACCAGCACCGAACCGCGCGGGTGCTCGTGGCCGCGCTCGTGGCCGCGGTCATCGCGGGCGCATGCGCCCCGTCGGCCGATCCCACCACGGCCGACCCGACGACCGGGACCACCACGCCGGCCGGGAGCGCGACCCCGGACCCATCGGCCTCGGCCACACCGGCCAGCCCGAAGCCCGCCCCCGCCCGATGGTCGGACTGCGGCGGCGGCTTCCAGTGCGCGACGCTCGCCGTGCCGCGCGACCACTCGGGCGCAACGAGCGGCACGGTCAACCTCGCGCTCATTCGCAAGCCGGCGCCGGATCGGGCGACCCGCATCGGCTCGCTCGTCGTCAACCCGGGCGGCCCGGGCGCGTCGGGGGTCGAGTTCGTTCGCGAGGGAGCCACCGCGTTCCCGGACGAACTCCTCGCGAGGTTCGACCTCGTCGGCTTCGACCCGCGCGGGGTCAACGCGTCGACCGGCATCCGCTGCATCGACAACCTCGACCCGCGAGCCAACCTCGACCCGTCGCCCGACGACGCAGCGGAGCTCCAGGCACTCCTCGACGACGCGCGGGAGTACGCGGCCCAGTGCGCGACCCGCAACGAGGCGCTCCTCCCCCACCTCTCGACCGACGACGTGGTCGAGGACCTCGAGCTCATCCGGGCGAGCCTCGGCGACGAGCAGCTGACGTACCTCGGCTTCTCCTACGGAACGTTGATCGGGTCGCTCTACGCGGACCGCTACCCGGAGCGCGTGCGAGCGATGGCCCTCGACGGCGCCCTCGACCCCCGCCACGACCTCGAGACGGTGCGCGCGGAACAGTCGGTCGCGTTCGAAGCGGCGCTGGGGCGCTTCCTGGCCGACTGCGCCGCGCGCACGTGCGCGTTCGACCACGGAGCGGGGACGGCAGCCGCGTTCGACGCGCTCATGCGGAGCATCGACGCGGACCCGCTGCCCACGAGTCGGACGTTCGACCGTCGTCTCGTCGGCCCCGGCCTCGCTGAGTTCGCGGTCCTGGCCGCGCTCTATTCCCAGGCCTACTGGCGCGGACTCGAATTCGCGCTCGCGGCCGCGGAACAGGGCGACGGCGCGCTGCTCATCCTCCTGGCCGACCCGTTTCGCGGCCGAAAGGCGAACGGCTCGTACTCGAACCAGCTCGACGCGTACACGGCGATCAACTGCCTCGACTACCCGGCGCGCACGGATCCGGGCGAGTACACGGAACTGGCGACGCGGCTCGCGGACGCTGCCCCCCACTTCGCGGGCCTCGTCGCGTACAACGACCTCGCCTGCGCCTACTGGCCGACCCCGCCGACGCGGGTGCCCGGCCCCGTCCGCGGCGCCGGCGCCCCGCCGATCGTCGTCGTCGGCACGACCGGCGACCCGGCCACGCCGTTCGCCTGGGCGGAGTCGCTGGCCGGCCAGCTCGAATCCGGCGTCCTCGTCCGCAACGAGGGCGAGGGCCACACGGGGTTCCTGTCGAGCGTGTGCGTGTACGACCTGATTGCGGAGTACCTCGTGTCGGCCGATCCCCCACCGGCGGGCACGGTCTGCGACTTCTAGGTCGGTTCGGACCTCAAGCCCCGTCTGCGACTTCTAGTACGCTGCGGCGCGCATGAAGGTCGGCCTCCAGATCTCGTCGTTCACGTGGCCCGGCGGCGCCGCGGAGATCGGGCCGACCCTCGCCCGGATCGCGCGCGCGGCCGACGACGCGGGCTTCGACTCGATCTGGGTAATGGACCACTTCTTCCAGATCCGGAGCGTCGGCCCCACGACGGACCCGATGCTCGAGGGCTACACGACCCTCGGCTACCTCGCCGCCCACACGACGCGCGCGCGCCTCGGCCTCATGGTCGGCGGGATCCACTACCGGCACGCACCGATGTGGGTCAAGGCCACGACGACGCTCGACGTGCTGTCCGGCGGTCGGGCCTGGCTCGGCATCGGGGCGGCGTGGAACCAGGAGGAATCGGAGGCACTGGGGTTCCCGTTCCCGGCGCTCGGGGAGCGGTTCGAGCTGCTCGAGGAGACGTTGCGGTATGCCCACGCGATGTGGGCCTCGGAGCGGGGGACGGAGGAAGGGTTCGCGGGCCGGCATGTTCGGGCGAAGCGGTTGCTCAACTCCCCCCAGTCGCTCAGCCGGCCGAGGCCGCCGATCATGATCGGCGGCGGGGGCGAACGGAAGACGCTTCGGCTCGTCGCCCAGTACGGCGACGCGGCGAACGTGTTCGGTGGCCCGGTCGCGATCCACCACAAGTACGAGGTGCTCCGGCGCCACTGCGCCGACGTCGGTCGCGACTACGACGAGATCGAGCGCTCGACCCTCCAGTCGGTCAACCTCGCGACCGAGTCGACGTCGTCGGTCGTCGACCGCTTCGGCGAGCTGTCCGACGCCGGCGCCCAGCACGTGATCTTCAGCCTGCGCGACGTCCACGACCTCCGGACCATCGAAGCCATCGGCCGCGACGTGATCCCCGCGCTGCGCGACCTTTGACGCTAGGCGTCATGATTGGTACCATCTCGTCATGACTGATCATGACGTGGCGGCGGCGGCTCGCATGCTCGGCGTAACCGAACGAACGGTCCGGCGCTGGCTCCGCGAGGGCCGACTGGCGGCGGTCAAGGTGGGCGGCCGAATCCGCATTCCCGATTCCGCCATTCGGGAGGCGGCCGCTCCATACGGTTCGGACGCGGGCGCGGCGGGTTCGGAATCCCGTCTTGCCGGGTCGGACGCCGCACCCGCGGACCCGCTCATCGGCTGGCTGGCCGGGCCCACGCGGCAGATGGAGGCCCGTCGGCTGCGCCTCGAGGCGGCGGCGCGGACCATGGACGAGATCCGCGCCCGCTCGAAGCCGCCATCCGGCCCGCACGACACGGCCGAGGCGCTCGTTCGTGAGGTGCGGGACGAGCGGGACGAGCGAGCAGACAGGATCCATGGCTTCGATCGTCATTGACTCCAATGTCCTCGTGAAGTGGTTCCTCGCCGACGAGGAGGACGTGTCGGCCGCGCTCGCCATCCGCGATCGGATCAAGAACGAGCTCGTTCAGGCCGTGACGCCGGCGCATGCCCTGCCCGAGGTTGCCGACAGCCTCCGCAAGGCCACTCGCCAGGGTCGCTTCTCACCCGAGGACGTCGGTCCGGCCGTTCGCTCCATCGATGAGTTCGGCCTCGGAACGGGCCTGTCGGTGGAGAGTCTCGTCGCCGCGACGGCGCTGGCCAAACGACTCGGCATCAGTGTCTATGACGCGACGTTCGCGCAGCTCGCGATCGAAGTCAGCGGACCGCTCGTGACGGCGGATCGGCGACTCTACGAACAGGCCGTCGCCGGCGGGATCGACGCGCTCTGGTTGGGCGACGCGCCCGTGAGCTCCGATACTGTGGGGTAGTATGGCCGTCGTGCTACGATGGACGCCATGACAGACCCGAACAAGAACGGCGCCGCGGACTCCAATCCGTTCGCCGGACTGGCCATCGACTTCTCGGCCGATACCGGCGCCGCGGCGACACCGCTCGGCGAAGCAGCGCCCCTCGGCGCGGCCACGCCCCTCGGCTCCGCATCGGTCGCCACCGCGCCCGGCGGCCCCTCGGCGAGCGTCGCCGATCGCGGCCGAACGGAGTCGAAGCTCATCATCGTCGGGTCCGGTCCGGCCGGGTTGACCGCCGCAATCTACGCGGCGCGCGCGAACCTCGAGCCGATCGTCCTCGCGGGCTCGACGCCCGGCGGCCAGCTGACGATCACGTCGGACGTCGAGAACTACCCGGGCTTCCCGGATGGGATCCAGGGGCCGGAGCTCATGACCCTGTTCCGTCAGCAGGCGGAGCGGTTCGGGTCGCTCATCCTCGACTACGACGTGGATCGGGTCGACTTCTCGGAGCGACCGTTCCGCCTCTGGGCGCGGGGGAACGAATATCGAGCGGAGTCGGTCGTCGTCGCGACGGGCGCGTCGGCGCTGTGGCTGGGACTCGAGAGCGAGACGCGGCTCCGCGGGCGCGGCGTATCGGCCTGCGCGACGTGCGACGGGTTCTTCTTCCGCGATCGGGAGATCGCGGTGGTCGGCGGTGGTGACACGGCCTTCGAGGAGGCGACGTTCCTCACGCGTTTCGCGTCGAAGGTGCATCTCCTCCATCGCCGCGACGCCTTCCGGGCGAGCAAGATCATGGTCGATCGGGCCCGCTCGAACCCCAAGATCGAGCTCCATCCGAACACCGCCGTCGAGGAGGTCATCGGCGACGCCAAGGTGGAGGGGCTGCGCCTGCGGGATACCGTGACCGAGGAGCTGCGCCAGGTCCCGATGGACGGCCTGTTCGTCGCGATCGGCTACCGGCCGAACACGGAGGTCTTCCGCGACTGGCTCGACGTCGACGAGATGGGCTACCTCGTGGTCGACGACGAGACGGGCTCGAAGATCGACGGGGTGTTCATCGCCGGCGACGTGCACGATCACCGCTATCGCCAGGCGGTCACCGCCGCGGCCGATGGCTGCAAGGCGGCAATCGACGCGGAGCGCTGGCTCGAATCGCAGGGCATCACCGAGGCGTCGACGGCCACCGCCTGGTGAGTCGGTCGGCGGTCTCGCGGCTCGTGCGGGCCGCGCTCGATTCCGCCATCTCGTCGGCCGAGGCCCGCTCGCCCGGCGCCGTCTCCGCGCTCGACGCGGGCTGCGGGCGCGTGTCGGCGCTCGAGCCGTTTCGCGGTCGGATCGCCCGACTCGTCGGCGCCGACATCCACCCCCTCGCCACTCCCCTGCCCCACCTCCACGAGTTCGTCATCGCGGACCTGTGCGGGGCGTCCTCGTCGTTCGCCGACGAGTCGTTCGACGTCGTCCTGTCGTCGTTCACGATCGAGCACTTCGTGGATCCCGGCGCCGCTCTCGCGAACATGCGACGCTGGCTTCGGCCCGGCGGCGTGCTCGTGGCGACGACGGTCAATCGGCGCCACCCGCTCGTGTGGGCATATCTCGCGGTACCCGGCTGGCTCCGCGGCCGGCTTCAGCGCATCGTCAAGGCCACGGCCGCCGACGCGCACCCGATCGTCGGGGCGTGCAACTCGCCCGAGCTCGTCGTCGCCGCGGCTCGCGCGGCGGGATTCGTGGATGTATCGCTCTCGACCGTGGGGCACCTGGAGCGTGCCTGGGGGCGGATCACCGTCGGCCGGTGGCTGGGGCGGGTGGGAGACGCGTTGGCCGCCCCGTTCCCGTCGCGGCGCTCGACGCTCATCCTCGTCGCGCGTCGCTGAGAGAGCGGCCGGGCACGCCGGCGACCATGTGCGGCGCCTCGCGCGGGCGAATCAGGACGCCTCGCGCGGCGAACCGCCGGCGCCACCGCGCGGGCGAACCGCCGGCGCCCCGCACGCGAGCGCAACCCTCTGGTTCACGTACGCGCCCGAAAGTCGACTCCTGTCCGACGTGACTGTGTCGTCACGATTCGGCGGGGCGGACGGCCGTCAGGGGTCGGCCGCGCGGATCGGCCCGGGTTCGGCCGAACCGTGACCGCCACGCACGCGCCGGAAGTCGACTCCTGTCCTACGTGACTGTGTCGTCACGATTCGGCCCATTTGGCAGCGTCGTTCAGGACGATCGGCTGGTGGGGTGGGCGTCGTTGGCCGGGTCGGGCTCGTCGTTGGCCGGGTCGGGCTCGTCGTTGGCGCGGCCGGCTTCACCATCGGTACGCTCGGGCTCGCGGCGGGCCCGGTCGGTTTCGTCATTGGCCCGCTCGAGCTCGAGGTCGGCCTCGTCGAGCTCGTAGTTGGCGTCGTCGCCCCGGAGCCAGACCGCGTTCGATCTCGCGAGCGCACCCTCGGGAAGGGCGGCGAGCGCGGCGCGGGTCGCGTGGTCGAGGACCTCGATCTCGCTGTTGAGCGCCGCGATCACGCGAGCCAGCGTGTAGAGGCGCATGCCCTGGAGCGTGCCGGACTCGAGCTTCGAAATGGTCGACGGCGAGAGCTGGGCGCTCGAGGCCAGCTTGGCCTGCGACCAGCCGCGGGCCCTACGGGCGCGCCGGATGCTCGACCCGAGCACCTCCATGCCGAAGTGGACGATCGGATCGCGGTTGACCCATCGGTCGACGAAGAATTTGCGCATCATGCGGCAAGTAAAGCGGCGGCCGCTTAGCTGCGACTTATCGCGAAGCGGCTCGACGGCTCCGGCGGCGGCTGCGACGTGACGAGACAGTCACGCGGGGTGGGGCCGACAGGTCCGCGGGCGGCCGGTGCGGGATGACGTGACGAGACAGTCACGTCGAAGGAGGGAGACTTTCGGCGGGCGAGCGTGAAATCGGCGTCGGAGCGTGCCGGCCGGGGTGCGGGTGGGGACACGCGTCGGCGGGCGAGTGCGACGGCGGTTGCGGACGCAACATTCGAGCGGACGTGCTAGCGTCCGGCGGATGACACGGACGACGGTTCCGGCGCGAACGGCGAGGAACGAGAGACGCAGAACGAGCGGCGCGAGCGACACGGATCAGGGGACGGGGCATGAGGGGCCCCCGGTGAGCGGTGCGCGGCGCGCGGCGCGGATGGGCGCCCGGTGAGCGGGGCGCGGATGGGCGCCCGGTGAGCGGGGCGCGGCGCGCGGCGCGGATGGGCGGCCCGTTCGGCGGCCCGATCGACACGCCGCCGCCGATCCCGAAGGAACGCCGGGGCCGCACCACGCGCCGCATCGTCGCGTTCTTCGGCCCGTATCGGCTCCAGGTCGGCGTCGTGCTCGTCGCGATCCTCGCGACGAGCTTCATCGGCCTGATCAATCCGATCCTGCTCAAGCTGCTCATCGACGAGGCGATCCCGCGTCTCGATTTCGGCCTGCTCAACTTGTTCGTCGGCCTGATGATCGTCCTGCCGATCATCAGCGGGCTGATCGGTGTCGGCCAGTCGTACCTCAACAACATCATCGGCCAGAGCGTCATGCAGGACCTTCGCACGGCGCTCTACACCCACCTCCAGCGGATGCCGCTGCGCTTTTTCACGGAGACGCGGACGGGCGAGATCCAGAGCCGACTCGCCAACGACGTCGGCGGCGTCCAGTCGGTCGTCACCGACACGGCCTCGAGCGTCACCGCCAACATCGCGGTCGCGATCTCGACGGTCATCGCGATGATCATCATCGACTGGCGCCTGACGGTCCTGTCGCTCGGCCTGACGCCGTTCTTCCTGTACCTCACCTTCCGCGTCGGCAAGGTCCGACGCGAGGTGAGCTCCGAGACGCAGAAGAGCCTGGCGGAGATGTCGGCCGCGACCGAGGAGACGCTCAGCGTGAGCGGGATGCTCCTGTCGAAGACGTTCGGCCAGCAGCGGGCGGCGATCGCCCGCTTCACCGGCCTCAACCGCAACCTCGCCCGACTCCAGATCCGCCAGGCCATGGTCGGCCGATGGTTCTTCATGATCATCGGCTCGATCTTCTCGATCACGCCGGCGTTCGTGTACTGGCTGGCCGGCTACCTCGCCATCCAGAACGACCCGACGGCGCCGACGATCGGCGACATCGTCGCGTTCACGACGCTCCAGAGCCGGTTGTTCTTCCCGCTCGGCCAGCTGCTCAACGTGCAGGTCGAGATCCAGGGGGCGCTCGCCCTGTTCGATCGGATCTTCGAGTACCTCGAGATGGACCCGGAGATCGTCGACGCGCCCGACGCGGTCGCGCTCGAGCACGCCACGGTCACGGGTCGGATCCGGTTCCGGGACGTGTCGTTCCGCTACCCGTCGACGGGCACGGTGGTCACGGCCGACGGGCTCGAGATCGAGGCGAAACCGGGCTTCGCGCTCCACGGGGTCGACTTCGAGGCGGCGCCGGGCGAGCTGGTCGCGCTGGTCGGGCCGTCCGGCAGCGGCAAGACGACGACGACGTACCTCATCCCACGGCTGTACGACGTCGATGCGGGGTCGGTCGAGATCGATGGGCACGATGTGCGAATGGTCACGCTCGCGAGCCTCGGCGAGGTGATCGGGTTCGTGACCCAGGAGACCTACCTGTTCCACGCGAGCATCCGCGACAACCTGCGCTACGCGCGGCCAGATGCGACCGACGCGGAGCTCGAGGCGGCGACGCGCGCGGCGGCGATCCACGATCGAATCACCGAGTTGCCGGACGGGCTCGACACGATCGTCGGGGAGCGGGGGTACAAGCTGTCGGGCGGGGAGAAGCAGCGGATCGCGATCGCGCGGGTGCTCCTCAAGGACCCGCGGATCCTCATCCTCGACGAGGCGACGTCCGCGCTCGACACGGTCAGCGAGCGGCTCATCCAGTCGGCCGTCGAGCGGCTTATGGAGGGCCGAACGACGATCGCCATCGCGCATCGGCTGTCGACGATCCTGCGGGCGGACCAGATCCTCGTGTACGACGGCGGCCGAATCGTGGAGCGCGGCACGCATCGGTCGCTGCTCTCGGAGGGCGGGCTGTATGCCCGGCTGTATCACGAGCAGTTCGAGGCCGCCTCACCGGGGAGCGAAGACGCGGAGGTCGTCGCCACGGCCTGAGCTCGAGGCGGGGAGTTGGCGGGTCCCGCCTCTAAATCACGCATTCGACGGATGCGCCGGGCAGGCATGTCGAGTCAGGATCGGCCCGGAACGTTCTTCAGTATCTGCCCGAGGCCGCTCCGTCGCATGTCCGCAACGAATGTCACGCTCCGCGCCGCGCCCGCGATCGGGACACCGGCCCAGCTCGAGGCGCTTGCCGCGGCCGTCCCGATCGGCGTGAGCATCGCCGACCGCACCCTCAACGTACCGCCGGAGGCGTTCGAGTGACCGGTCGCCACCCGCGCGTCCTCATCGCCGACGACAACCCGGACGACCGGGCCCTCGCCGCGCGCCAGGTCCGGCGCGAGCTCGGCGAGGTCGAGGTCGTCGAGATCGGCACGCCGGAAGCGCTCGACGCCGCGCTCAATGACGGCGGGTTCGACCTGCTCCTGACCGACTTCCACCTGCGCTGGACGACGGGGCTCGAGCTCTTGCGGACGGTGAAGGCACGCTGGCCGGAGCGTCCGGTCGTGATGCACACGGGAACCGGCAGCGAGGAGATCGCCGTCGAGGCGCTCAAGGCCGGGCTCGATGACTACGTGCTCAAGGGCGCGGAGCGCGAGCACCGCCTCGGTGCGGTCGTCCGCGGCGCGATCGAGCGGGCGCGGGAACGAGCGGAGCGGCGGGTGGTCGAAGCGGACCT
>DASTOB010000020.1:0-14044 GCA_035720425.1 Candidatus Limnocylindrales bacterium | reverse complement strand
CTCGGTATCGTCGCCGCCGTGGCGGTCGTCGCGCTGGCGCGGGCCATGAACCTCGGCTGACGGATCGGCCGGCCGGGCCGGCCAGACGACCGGTCAGGGCCGATCGTGGACCGCGTCGACCTCGATCTCGACCGCGAGGCTCGGCTCGATGAGCGCCGACACCTCCACGAGCGTGGCCGCCGGACGCACGTCGCGGAAGGTCTCGCCGAGCACGGCGAGGACCTCCGGCGAGCGGGACATGTCGGTCACGAAGACGCGGACCCGCACGACGTCGGCCAGCCCGAAGCCCGCCTCCGCGAGCGCCGCGGCGATCACCGCGAGCGCGGCCCGGGCCTGGGCCGCCGGATCGCCCGGATGGCGCGATCTGCCGTCCGGTCCGGCGTCGGTCGTGCCTGCCACCCAGCACGCGTCGCCGACGACGATCGCCCGGCTGTACCCGGCCGACGCCTCCCACGGCCCGCCGGACGAGATGCGGCGGCGCGTCACCGCCGGACGAGGGTCGGGTCGCGCGCGATGGCGAGGAGCAGGGCCGCCACGAGCGTCGTGCGCGGCACGATCGAGTCGACCTCGAGGTACTCGTCGGGGGAGTGATCGCGCCCGCCGATCGGCCCCAGGCCGTCGAGGGTCGGGACGCCCATGCCGGACGTCGTGTTCGCGTCCGATGCGCCGCCCGTGGCGGCGTCGCGCGCCTCGAAGCCGAGTCGCCCAGCGAGCGCGCCGGCGTGGTCGACGAGCCGTCCCGATGCCTCGAGCTTCTCCATCGGCCACCAGCGAGCCAGCGTCTCGATGGTCATCGTCACGTCCGGCACCGCCGGCTCGGCCGCCAGGGCCCGGACGGCCTCGACGGCCGCCTCGAGGTCCGCCTTGCGGACGCCACGCAGGTCGACCTCGAGGTGTGCCTGGTCGGGCACGATGTTCGGCCGCGTGCCCGCCTTGAACACCCCGACATTGGCGGTCACGCCCGGCCAGCGCCCGTTCAGCTCGTGGACCGCGGTGACGAGATGGGATCCGGCGAGGATCGCGCTCCGCCCCTTCTCCGGCTCGACCCCGGCGTGGGCGGCACGACCGTGGATCTCGATCCGCAGGTCGGCGATGCCCTTGCGCGCCGAGACGATGTCGCCGTTCGCGCGGGCGCACTCGAGGACGAGACAGGCGTCCGATGTTGCCGCGGCCTCGCGGATGTGCGGGGTCGACGTCGGCGACCCGATCTCCTCGTCCGGGTTGGCGATGAACGTGAGGCGCTCGAACGGGAGCGCGGCGTCGCCGTGCTCCGCACGCAGGGCGGCGATGGCGTACAGGCCGGTCAGCAGGCCACCCTTCATGTCGGTCACGCCAGGCCCATGGGCGATCCCGTCCTCGATCCGGAAGGGGCGCTCGGCGGCGGTTCCGGGTTCGAACACGGTGTCCATGTGGCCGATGAGCAGGACGCGCGGCCCGGCGCCGGGCGCGCCGTCGATCGTGGCGACGACCGTGCCGCCGAGGCGCGCGGCCGGGTCCGGCCGATGCTCGACCCGCGCGCCGAGCCGCTCGAAGAACTCCCCAACGAACCGGCCGACCTCGTCGACGCCGGCGGGCGTGTAGCTCCCGCAGTCGATGGAAACGAGGCGCTCGAGGTCGGCGAGGTAGGCCGGAAACGCGGCCTCGATCCGCGCGCGGAGCGCGCCGAGCTCCGCATCCGTGACGGCTGAACCGGGCGGGGCGGGTGTCGTCATCGGCCGCAGCATAGCCGCACAGGGTGGGGGCGGGTCGGTCGGCAGGCCGAGCCGGCCGCCGGCCGGTCGGTCCGAATCGGTCGCGCGGCGGTCGGCAGTCCGAATCGGCCGCGGGTCGGTCGCTATCCTGTGCGGACCGTGCGCCTGATCGAAGTCCGCCTGCTCGAAGGACCGAACCTCTACCGGCTCGAGCCGGTGGTCAAGGTCGAGGTCGGGATCGGCCGACGGCGGACGTGGTACGGCCAGCGCGTCCCGGGTCGGCACGCACGCGTCCGGCTCGGGGCCCGGGTCCGGCGTCGTGACTGGCCCGACGGCGTCGTCGCGCTCGTCGGGTGGCTGCGGCGCCTGCGCGTCGACCACGGGGAGGGCGTCGGCGGCGTCGCCGTCCATCGCTCGTCGGACCCCGGCCACTGGATCGTGTCGGTGCCGTGGCGCGGGGCGGAACGGGCGCGCACGATCGCCGAGGCGGCCGTCGAGCTGGCCGACCGCAACGTGACGCCGGCCCGCCGTGCCAGACTGACCGGCGGCCAGGCCCGTCTCCTCGCCCGCCACGTGGAGCGGATCGCAACGTCCGGCGCGTCACCGCCGGCGTGGATCCGCGACGCGAACCGCCGGGTCCCGATCGTCTCGGTCAGCGGCACGAACGGCAAGAGCACGGTGACACGGCTCATCACCCACGTCCTCGTGCTGGCCGGGAGGCGCGTCGGCACGACGACCTCCGACGGCGTCCTCGTCGACGAGCGGCTCGTCGACCCGGGCGACTGGACCGGTCCGGGTGGCGCGGCCCAGATCCTCGGCCGATCCGACATCGACGTCGCGGTGCTCGAGACAGCACGTGGCGGGATCGTCCTGCGCGGCGTGGGGTACGAGTCGAACGAGGCGAGCGTGCTGACCAACGTGTCGTCCGACCACCTCGACACGCAGGGCATCCACACCCTGCCGGAGCTGGCCGAGGTGAAGTCGGTCATCGCTCGGATCACCCGACCGGACGGGTGGGTCGTGCTCAACGCGGACGACCCGTTCGTGGCGGCGGTGGCGCGCACGGTGCGGGGGCGGGTCGCCTTCTTCTCGCTCCTCGGCGACCGGTCGCCGATCGTCCGGCGCCACCTCGCCGCCGGCGGGCGCGCGTATCTCGTGCGTGGGGGCGAGCTCGTCGAGGTCGACGGGTTGCGGGCCTCCGCCATCGCGGAGGTGGCCGCCCTGCCGATCACGATCGGCGGGCTGGCCCGGCACAACGTGGCGAATGCGCTGGCGGCGGCCGGCGGTGCGCGGGCGCTCGGGGCGTCGCTGGCGGACGTTCGCGACGGCCTGGCCGACTTCCGATTGACGACCGACCGATCGCCGGGCCGGCTCAACCTGTTCCGGCTCGGATCGCGGATCGTGATCGTCGACTTCGCCCACAACGAGGCGGGGGTCGAGGCCGTGCTCGACGTCGCCGAAGGGATCGCAGCGGGCGGCGCCGGCCGGGCGGCGCCGATCACGATGATCGTCGGGACGGCCGGCGACCGACCGGATGACACGCTCCGGGGCATCGGCCGGATCGCCGCCCGGCGTGCGCAGCGGGTCGTCGTCAAGGAGACGCTCAAGTACCTGCGCGGCCGCACCCGCGAGTCGACGGTCGGCGAGCTGCTGGCCGGGATCCGGGAGGGGGGCGTCGCTGCGGCGGACGTCCCGATCTATGAGACGGAAACGGCCGCGCTACGGGCCGAACTGAACGGAGCGGCAGTGGGCGCGGGCGGTCCGCAGCACGGGCGGGCCGACGCGCCGCGGGTCGTCGTGCTCATGTGCCACGAGGAGCGCGACGAGGTGTTTCGGGTGCTCGACGAGCTCGGGGCGCGGCCGGTCGACGTGGCCACCGAGTTGACGACGCTCGTGCCGCGCCTGCAGACGCGTCCGCGCCGAGGCTGAGGGGCGGCCGCGCCCGTTCCGCGCGGGTTTCGCGCCCGTTCCGCGCGGCGGCGCCCGTTTAGCGCGGGATTCGCGTTGCGCTCAGCCGTGGGGCGGGTGAACGGGACGGGCCCCGGGGGTTTCGCGTCGCGTTCAGCCGTGGGGCGGGTGAACGGGACGGGTTCGGCGGGTTCGGCGTCGTGCTCAGCCGTGGGGCGGGTGAACGGGACGGGCCCGCGATTTCAGGGTCCCTTGCGGCAGACCCACCGCGGGCCTCATGATCGGCCCAGCGCCAGCCGGCCTTACCGGACGCGACCATGCGGAGGAACGACCCGTGGAGATGCTCGTCGGTATCGTGCTCGTCGTCATCGCCGCGATCGAGATCGTCGGCATCGTCCGCGTGGTGAGCGGCAACCTGAACCTGGGCCGCTGATCCGCGCGGCCCGCGCGGCTCCCATCCGCGCGGCCCGCCAGCGCGGCGGCCGTACCCTCCTCCCCTACCCCTCCGGGGCTTCGAGTTCGCCCGGATCGGCGAACGCCGTCGCGCCGCGCCCGGAACCGGACGCCGCCATCGCCTCGCGATAGACCGCGATCGCGTCGTCGACGCACATGACGACGAGGTCGCCAGGGTTCGCCCGCCGCAACGCGGCCCGGACCGCCGACAGCTCGTCGAGGATCTTCTCCGCCCGCGTGGCCCGCGACGAGCCCGCCGCGCGAGCGGCGCGAACTCCCTCGATGACGTGGGAGGCCGACGCCCCCGGCTCCCGACCGCGCAGGTGCTTGTCCTCGCGCACGAGGATCTCGTCGAACGCGGTCGCCGCCAGCGCCCCGTACTCACGCTGATCGTCGTCGCGTCGGTCGCCCGGGATCCCGATCACCCCGATCGCCCGGCCCGTCCGCCCGGAGGTCTGCCCCGTCGTCGTCGGCCCCAATCGGCCGGCCCGCGTGAGCGGCTCGTCCATCATCCGGTTCACGAAGTCGGCCAGCTGGCGCATCCCGTCCACGTTGTGGCAGTAGTCGATGACGACCCGCACGCCGCCCACGTCGAGCAGGTTGAGCCGCCCGGGCGCCTGGAAGAACGACGTCGTGAACGTCCGGAGCCCCTGCCGGATGTCGTGGAGATGCGCACCCGCGGCCCACGCCGTGGCCGCCGCGGCGAGCGCATTGGCGACGTTCATCCGTGCCTTGCCGCCGAACGTGGCCGGAATGAGGTGCGTGTAGAGCACCGGCATCGTCCGCGGGCCCAAGCGCAGGACGATGAGCTCGCCTTCAGCCGTCCGTTCGAGACAGAACGCCGCGCCTCCGCGGCCGGTGTGCCCGTCGACCCGATCGAAGCCGTCCTCGCCCTTCTCGGTCGACAGGCTGAAGAGGACGACCCGCCCGGCGCAGTGCCGGCCCATCCGGTAGACGTACCCGTCGTCTGCGTTGAGGACCGCCGTCCCGGACCGCGGCACCGCCTCGACGACGACGCCCTTGACGTTGGCGAGCTGGCCGATCGACTCGATCCCGCCCAGGCCGAGGTGATCGCCGGTCACGTTCGTCACGACGGCGACGTCGTTGCGGTCGTAGCCGAGGCCCTCGCGCAGGATCCCGCCGCGGGCCACCTCGAACACCGCCGTGTCGACGGTCGGGTTCTGGAGGACCATCTGGGCCGACTTCGGGCCCGACATGTCGCCCTTCTTGATGAGCCGCCCGTCGATGACGATGCCGTCGGTCGAGGTCATGCCCACCCGCCGGCCCATGAGCTTGAGGATGTGGCTGATCATCCGGACCGTCGTCGTCTTCCCGTTCGTGCCAGTCACGGCGATGATCGGGATGCGCGCCGGCGTGCCCGGCGGGAAGAGCAGGTCGATGACCGGTCTGGCCACGTACTGTGGCTCGCCCTCCGTCGGGTGGGTGTGCATGCGGAAACCGGGCGCGGCGTTGACCTCGACGATCCCGCCGCCGGTCTCGCGCACGGGCGTGGCGATGTCCGGGCAGATGAAATCGATCCCGGCCACGTCGAGGCCGACGATGCGGGCCGCCGTCTCGGCGATCTCGACGTTGTCCGGGTGCGCCTCGAGGGTCCGGTCGATCGACGTGCCCCCGGTTGACATGTTGCCGGTCAGGGCGAGCTTGACCCACGCGCCGTCCGGGGGCACCGCGTCGAGCTCGAACCCCTGGGCGCGGACGAGTTCCTCCGCAGCGGCGTCGACCGTGATCCGGGTGAGGACCTTCTCGTGGCCGATCCCGCGTCGCGGATCCGCGTTGGCGAGCTCGACGAGCTCGCGGACCGTGTGCTCGCCGTCGCCGGTCACGCTCGCCGGCACTCGCTCGGCGACGGCGGCGAGCTTCCCGCCGATGACGAGGCAGCGGTAGTCGTTGCCGGCGACGTACGTCTCGACGACGACGTCGCCGGAGCGGCTCTGCGCGAGCGCGCCGTGGAACGCGGACCGGACCGCCTCGTCAGAGCGCAGGTCGAGGTGGACGCCGCGACCGTGGTTCCCGTCGAGCGGCTTGACGACGCACGGAAAGCCGAGCCGGCGGGCGGCGGCGGCCGCCCCGTCCTCCGTGTCGACGACCTCCGCCTTCGGGACGGGCAGGCCGGCCGAATCGAGGAGCCGATTGGTGAGGCTCTTGTCGGACGCCACGTCGACCCCGATCGCGGACGTGCGCGACGTCATCGTCGCCCGTATCCGCTGCTGGTGGACGCCCTGGCCGAGCTGGACGAGCGAGTGCCGGTCGAGCCGGATGTACGGGATGTCGCGGCTGACAGCCTCGTCGATGATCGACTGGGTGGACGGACCGAACGCCTGTCGCTCGGCGATCCGGATGAGCCGCTCGAGCTCCGCCATGAGGTCAAATGCGTGGGCCGGGTCATCCGGCGCGACGAGATGATTGACGAGGCCGACGGCGATCTTGCCGGCCTCGATCCCGACCGCCTCCTCGCGGTACTCGTAGATGACGTTGTAGCGGCCGTACTCGCCGGTGCCCCGGGTCTTGCCATGCCGCACGTCCGTGCCGGCGAGGTTCTGGAGCTCGAGCGCGATGTGCTCAGCGGTATGCCCGGCCCACGTCCCATCACGCAGCCTCGTGATAAACCCGCCGCGACGGCCGAGCGAACAGGCATGGTCCTCGAGCGAGGGCAGCAGCCCGACGAGCGCATCGACGAAGCCCGGGATCTTGTTCGACGGGAACTCCTCGAGCGAGCCGAGGTCGACGAGCATCCGAACGACGGGCTCGCGCGCCCAGTAGTTCGCGCCGCGGAGGATCCGCGTCTCGAGGATGCGCAGGGTCGGCTCCGGGCGGGTCGGCGCGGCCCGGCGGCGCCGGGCCTTCGTCACGGGGGCCGTTGCGGTGGCGGACGTCGCCGCGGAGGTCGCCATCGGGTCAGCTCGAGGCCACGGCCCCGCCACCGGGCAGGGCATGGAGCGCCGGCGTGGCGACCCGGTGGCGGCGGCGGAGGTCGAACCGGTAGCCCGCCGGCAGCGAGTGGAGCACGACGCCGCTGATCATGAGCGGGCGGTGACCCTTGATCTCCCACGCGTCGGTCTCCGACGCGGCGCCGTCGACGACGGTGATCGAGCCGCGGCCGATGACCTCGAGGACATGGTCGGGCCCGACGACGCCGGCCGTGTCCTCGTCGACGCCGAGGCCGAGCAGGCTCGGGTTCTGGGCGATGAGGCTGAGCAGGCGACCGAGGCGGTTGCGCTGCTGGAAGTGCTGATCGACGATGACCCCGGGCAGCAGGCCGAGGCCGGCCGCGATCTGGGCCATCCGATGCTTCGGCGTCGCCCCGGACGCCCCGAACGCGATCATGTGGCTCGACATCGCGCTTGCCCCGGCGGACGTGCCGGCGACGACCGCGCCGTGCCGGAAGCGCTCGAGGATCGCGTCGGCGAGGCGGGTGCCGCCGATCGTCGACGACAGGCGGAGCTGGTTTCCCCCGGTCAGGAAGATCCCCGTCGCGTCGCGCACCGCCATTGCCGCCGTCTCGTCGTTGGCCTGCGGGCGGGTCACCGCGTGGAGCGGGCGGACCTGCGCACAGCCGAGCTCCGTGAACACCTGGCGGTAACGCTCGCCGGCCTCGGCCCCGAGCGACGACGCGGTCGACACGACGGCGATCGTCGCGTCCGGGCCGCCGGCGAGCGAGACGAACCGGTTGAGGATGACCCGGTCGCGGATCTTGTCCTCGGCGCCGCCGATGATGATGACGGTTCCCTCGGCCATGTTCGGCGGAGTATACCGGGCGGCTCAGCGCCGCTCGACCGGGTCCGGGTCGGGAGGAGTGGGGCGGCGCGGGCCGACGAGGACGCCCGGCACGCTCGGAGCCGCCACGAGTTCTCGCCATGCGCTCCTCAGGCGGTCACCCGACGAGAACCCGGTGACTACCGACCGCGAGCGTGTCGTGTGGCAGAAACCGGGCCGCGGCCAGCCGCTGGCGAGCCGGCCGGGAGTCGTGGTCCGCGATCACCACCGAGCGAGCTCCGACAGGGCGCGGCTGCGGGCTTACCCGCGGGCGAGGCCGAAGAATGCCCGCATGTACCCGGCCGGACCGCCCCTCATCGGACCCTGCGCTCGCCAGCGGCGGTGGCGCTCCTCGCGTCGCCACAGCCACGGGACGAGGGCCCACAGCAGGACGAGGTAGTCGAGCCGGAGCGGCCGCGGCCCAAACCCGAACAGGGCGTCGAGCTGGACGATCGTGAGCGGCAGCGTGGCGAGGCTGAGCAGGGCGGACGCGGCGAGCCAGCCGAGGCCCCACAGCCGCGCACGGGGGGCGAGCACGAACAGGAAGATCGCCGGAACCCACTTCATCCACGCGGCAAGGCCCCACAGCAGCCCGGCCAGCCGCGGCCCCACGAACTGGGCCGCCCAGAGCATGAGCGTGAGCTGGAGGTTGATGTTGCCAGTGTCGAGGTTCGCGCCGATCGGGAAGGCGAGCAACGCGACGACCACGGCGGTCGCCAGCGGGCGGCGCCGATAGGCCCACTCGATCGTCCAGAGGAACGCGAGGATCGTCCCCACCCGCCAGACAAACCACGCGACGTCCCACGGCATGAGCGCCCACGGCGCGAACAGCGGCAGCATCCACGGGGCGTAGACGTACGGCAGGAACGGGCCGGCCGGATGGTACGGGTCGCCGCCGTTGATCCAGAAGCGCACGCCCGCCCAGTAGGCCCGCGCATCGGCGCCGGCCAGATCGCCGCGCGCGAACATGCCGGCGGTGAGCAGGCCGAACGTGACGATGAGCAGGGCCATCGCGACGAGCCGCCGCCGCTCGCGCAGGCGCGATACCTCGCGCCGGAACGCCCGCCGGAAGACCCCGGCCCGGCGCAGGGTCGGCCGATCGATCACCCCCTCCAGGCCCGCGGCCTGGAACCCGATGCGCTCCCTCATCGCCGCCGCATTCTCGCACGCGGCGGTGAGCCGATCGTCAGGTGACGGTCGCCTCCACGGCCTGCCCGCGCGCGGACGCCGGCGGCTCCTTCACCGGCCGGAGCAGGATCGCCGCGACGACGTAGTACGCGAGCCCGAGCAGGAAGGCGGCACGCGGCCCGGCTCCGACACCGGCAACCGCATTGACGAGGTCGAGGACGATCCCGCCGCTTGCGACCGCGAGGAGCGTCGACGACCCGGTCGCCACGTTCGAGATCCCCATGAACCGGCCGGCCGAGGCCTTCGGGATGATGTCGGTCATGAGCGCCCAGTCGACCGACAAGAACATTCCCGCCGACACGCCGAAGAACGCCGCCCCGACGATCGCCACCGGAACGATTGGCGCAAGCGCGGCCAGACCGATCCCGATCCCGCCGATCAGGCAGCTCGCATAGATGACCGGTTTGCGCCCGATCCGGTCAGACAGGCGGGCGGCCGGGATGACGGCGATGACGTTGGCGATGACGACGATGACGAGCAGGATCGTGTTGACTCCCGCCGCCTCCTCCTGGCCCAGGCCGAAGACCTGGTTGAGATACGCGATGACGAGGTTGAACAGGATGCCGCCGCCCATGAGGAAGAACAGGCGCGACGCGACGAGCCACACGAACGAGCGCTCCTGGAGGATGTCCGTGCCCCATGCCTCGCGGGTGATCGCGAGCCAGGAGCGGCCCTCGCGCGGCTTCGGTGGCGCGCCGTTGCCCACGCGCCAGACGACGCTGACCATCGTGACGAACTCGACGATCGCGACGGCGAGGAGCGCGAGCGGCAGGTTGTTCAACGCCGCGGCCGCGTTCGCGGCCATGAAGCCGGTCACGTTGCCGAGAACCTGCATGAGGCCGACGAGGGCGCTCGCGGTGCCGACCTGGCGGGCCGGGACGAGGTCCGGGACGTAGCCCTGGAACGGGCCACGGGCGATGTTCGTGCTGAATGAGAGGAGGGCGACGAACGCCGCGAGGGCGAGGATCGTGTTGGCGTAGGCAATCCCGAGGAGGAACACGAAGTCGAGCAGCGTACCGATGACGATCCACGGCTTGCGCCGGCCCCAGCGGCTGACCGTGTAGTCGCTGATCGCACCGACGGTCGGCTGGACGAGCACCGAGATGATGACCCCGCCCATCCCGATGAGGAACAGCGCCCGCCCGATCTCGAGGGTGTCGACGAACCCCCCGAAGTTGACCCGGTACTGGACGAACAGGCTCACCGCGGAGTCGATCGCGGTGAGCCCGAGCCAGTACGCGGACAGTCGGGCGAGATGCGTGAACGGCAGGTGCGCGGTCGGCCGACCGTCGGCGTCGCGCACGTCCTCGATCGTCGCCGCGTGGCTCATCGGTCACTCCCTCGGGCTGCGGCCATCGCTGGCCGGGTGGTGATCGAACCCGTGACGCGCGGATCGCCGCCGTGTTACCGGCCGCGCCCCCGATGTGCCCGGGACATCCTACGCCCGGCGTCCACCGTCTACCCGGCGGTCGTCTACCCGGCGGTCGTCTACGCGGCGATCGGCCGTCCCGTCCCGTCGAGCCCCACGGTTACGCCCCGGCCGATCATGCGGCGGTCGGTCGCCTTCGGCGCGACGAAGCGGAACA
Organism: Candidatus Limnocylindrales bacterium; assembly: GCA_035720425.1. GTDB lineage: Bacteria > Chloroflexota > Limnocylindria > Limnocylindrales > CSP1-4 > DASTOB01. The sequence goes on along the minus strand of DASTOB010000020.1, from coordinate 3,444 downwards.
GCGAGCGGTCGAGCGAATAGATCCCGGTCGAGGCAACGCCGATCCGGCCGAGTCGGAACGCGAAGACCGGGTTCTCGCTGTTGCCGGCGTACATGTGGGCATCGCCGGCGGCCGTCAGGACGGCGAGGTTCGCCTGGCCGCCGAACGTGTCGTGGAGCGCGGCGAGAAGGTGAGCGACCGGCTCGCCGTCGTGCCACGCGTCCTCGAGCCATCGAGCGCCCGCCTCGGTGTCGGCCCGCCCGTGGATCCTGCCCTCGCGCCGGTACCGCTCGCGCCACGGCCGATAGTCGCGCAGGTCGCCGTTGTGGCTGAACGAGAAGCGCCCGGCCGGGTCGTCGAACGGCTGCGTGTCCGGCAGGGCAAGGGTCGACAGGCGGGACGGCCGGCGGAGGTGGACGAGGGCCGACGCCGTCTCGATCTGCCCGACACCCGCGCGACCGGGGTCGTCGCGGAACGCGCGCACGTCGCGGTAGCTGTGGAGCCGTCCGTCCGCGCCGAGCCACGCCGCGCCCCAGCCGAAGCCGGCAAGGCCGAACCGTTCGAGCCGCTCCGCGAACGGCCACAGCTCGTCGAGCCGGAACGGCTCCGTCGCGCGGGCGACGAAGTGCTCACACATCGCGCCGCATCATACGCGGCCGCGGATCGCCGCCTCGTAGTCCGGGAAATAGCGGCCGATGACCGGCAGGTCGAACGAGCGCAGGATCGATTCCTTCGGCTCGCGGGCGAGCAGGAACTCGAACGAGCGACGGACAAGGTCGGTGGGATCCGGCGCGCCGGGCGCGAGACGCTCGACGTCGCCCCGCCGGACGCGGACGGCGTGCTCCGTCGTTCCTCGGCCGTCGGTCACCCGGACGCTGAAGTGCCAGCCGTCGCCGCCCGGGTCGGCCGTCGCGTGAACCTCGATCGTCATGGCGGGTCTCCCGGCTGGCAGGTTGGGCACCAGTACACCGTGCGCGGCAGGTCCGTGCCATGCCGCGCGGATCGGATCGGCGTGCGGCACCGGCGGCACGCTCGGCCGGTCCGACGATAGACCCACAACGGCTCTCCCGCGGCGCGGGGGTCGCCGTCCGTGGTGATCCGCTCGGGACGCCCGCGACCAGGCCGCGGACCGGTGTTCACGAGGAGCAGCCGGCGCGCCGTCGCGACGAGCCGGCCCAGGGTCTCGTCGTCCAGGTCCGCGATCCGCGCGAACGGCGACACCCGCTCGATCCACAGCACCTCGCTGCGGTACACGTTGCCGATCCCGGCCAGCGCGCCCTGGTCGAGGAGTGCCTCGGCGATCGATGTGGCCGCACGACCCGGGTCCCGCAGGCGCCGGACGGCCTCATCCCCGTCGAACGCCGGGTCGAGCAGATCCGGCCCCAGCCGGCCGAGGGACGGATGGAGCCGCTCCGCGCGCCACTCGAACAGCTCGACGACCGGTGCGTCGAAGCAGACGGCGACGCTGCCGGGCACCTCGAGGACGAGCACGGCACGGGCCGGCGACCGGCGCCACGGCTCGCCCGGGCGGTAGCGGTGCCACGAGCCGCGGAGGCGGAGATGGGTCCTGATCTCGAGCCCGTCGTCGAACCGGATGAGGAGGTTCTTGCCGAGGGCATCGACGCCGGTGACCGTCCGACCGACGACGCGGCCGACCTGCGGCCCCGGCACGCGGGCGCGGGCTGCCGTGACGGGCCGACCGAGGAGATGCGGGCGGAGGCCGGCGGCGACGCGATGGAGGGTATCGCCCTCCGGCATCAGGACGGGTAGGCGCGGCGGGCGGCGAATCGATCGCGCCCGTCGACCGCCGGACCGGCCGCCGGACGAAGGACGAGGCCCCGATAGCCGGGCGCAAAGCCGGCGTCGAGGAGCGCCGGGCGACGCGGGGACTCCGCGACGGCGACGCCGTCGACCCGGCCGACGACGAGTTCACGGAACCGGCCGTCGGCGAGGAGCGCACGGAGGGCGCCGAGCGCCGCGGCGGCGACCGCCGGATCGTCGAACGCGGGCAGCGTCTGGAGGGTCGCGCCGCCGCGCTCCAGGTACAGCGCCGCAACCCCGTCCACGAGGGCGACGTAGGCGCCCGCGGCGCGCTGGAGCGGCCGTCGGTCGTCGTCGCCCCGCCGCGGCCATGCGAGCGCGGCGCCGAACGGATTGGCCGGGTCCGATGCGGCGAGGAGGTGCACGACGGGCGCGGTGCTCGGCTCCGGCTCGCGCAGCGCCCGGAGTCGGTCGATCGCGCCGGGCTGGGCGAACTGCGCGGCCCCGAGGCCGTCGACGAAGTACCCGCGGCGGACGCGACCGGCGTCCTCGAGGGCCGACAGGATCGGATAGACGGCCGAGAACCCACCCGCCATCCCCTCGGCGGCCACCGCCTCGCGGGTCACGACGCCGTGGCGGTCGAGGAGGGCGAGCGCGTGCGCGTGGAGTCGCTCGGTGCCGGAGGGGGCCGTGGCGCCGTCGACGCCGATTTCGGTCAGCGACCAGCGCCCGGCCGCCTCCGGCGGCCCGAGGCTCACGAGACGGCCGACGCGGGGCCGCGCCGTCCGGCGCCCGGATCCGGCCGGCCGCTTCCAGCGCAGCGCCCGGAGCGGCGCGAACGTGTCGTTCGTGACCTCGCCGGCCCACACGAGGTCCCACAGCGCGTCGAGGATCTCGCGCTCCGGGCCTCCGCCGGCCGCCCCCGCGATCTCGCGGAAGAACGACGCTCCCCGGCGCGCGAGGACCTCCCGGATCGCGTCGTGGCGCGGCCCTGTCGGCGGCGGCGCATCGTCGAGCGGACCCGCCGGCCGGAGTGCCTCGCGACCCGGACGCACGAGCACGACCCGGCCGTCGTCTCGACCGAGACTCCCCCGCCCAACCCAGGCGACCTCGCCGAGCGCGCCGAGCTCGTCGAGCAGCCGCGGCTGGTAGCCCGGGACACGCGCCGGCAACACGTCGCGTTCGAGGACCGACGCCGGGATGGGCAGGCCCGCGAGCTGATCGACCACCTCCGCGAGGCGCTCGAGGGCGGCCGTCGGCCGAAGGGGCGGCGGCGGGGCACCGACTGCAGCGACGCCCTGCCAGGCGGGGAGAAACCGACCGAGGGCGGCCGGGTCGACCGGCTCCACCTCGCGCCGGAGGCGGGCGAGCGACCGACGCCGGAGCCGGCGGAGGACCTCCGGGTCGCACCACTCGCGCTCCGTGCCGTCCGGCCGGAACTCGCCACGGACGAGCGAGCCAGCCGCCTCGAGCCGAGCCAGCGCGTCCGAGACGAGGCCGACGGGGATCGACCATCGCCCGGCCGGCTCGGCGGCGAGGAACGGGCCATGCGTCCGCGCCCAGCGGGCAAGGAGCGACTCGAGGGCGCCGGCGACCGGGCCGAGGAACGCCGTCGGCGTGCCGACCGGTGCGGCGACGCCGGCCGCGTCGCGGTAGCGCGCGACGTCCTCGATCGCGATCCATCGTTCGTCGCCGGCGATCCGC
>DASTOB010000019.1:0-23426 GCA_035720425.1 Candidatus Limnocylindrales bacterium | reverse complement strand
TCGGCCAGGTTGACGTGGGCGTGGGAGAGCCCGTCGAGGACGAGGGTCCGGGCGTTCGGATCGGCCACGTCCTCGACGATCCGAACGCAGTAGTAGCGGCTCTCGGCGTCGCACGCGGCCGGCGCGGCGAGGGCGCTGCCGCCCACGGCGCCGAGCGCGAGGAGCGAGCCGATCAGCGGGGTCCCGCCGCGACCCGCGCGCAGACCGACCGCGAGCCCCACGAGCACGAGCAGCCCGCCGGTGCCGACGATGATGAGCCGGGTCGGCAGCGCCCCGAGCAGGACGAAGCCGGTCAGGAACGTGCCGGCGATGGCCCCGACCGTGCCGATGGCGGACAGGCGGCCGACGAGCGAGCCGCTCGACCCGATGTCGACGATGGTCGCCCGCACGATCATCGGGCCGACGGCCGACAGGACCGTGGCCGGCACGACGAACCCGGCGGCCGCGAGGACGACGATCTCGACGGCCTGCGGTTCGAGGTTCGCCGCGCCGGCGAACGCGACGACCGGGACCGATGCGACCGCGGTCAGCCCTCCGGCGATGAACGTCGGGCCGAGCAGGCGGAGTGGCCCGAACCGATCCGCCGCCTTCCCGCCGATCCACGCGCCGAGCGCGATCCCGGCGAGGATCACCCCGATGATCCCGGTGTACGTGAGGAGCGAGACGCCGACGTACGGTGCGAGCAGGCGCCCGGCGGCGATCTCGAGGACGAGCACCGACGCGGCCGCGATGAACGTCAGGAGGCCCGCGGTCGCGGCGTGCATCGCTGCGCCGTCAGGCGGTGACGGCGGCCCTCGTTGCAGCGTCGATCGCCTCGGCCGTCGCGGCGGCGATCGTGTCGAGCTCGTCATCGGTGACGACGAACGGCGGACCGAGCAGGAGCACGTCACCGTCGATCCCGTCGGCGTTGCCGGTGCCGCTGTAGAGGAGGACGCCGCGGTCGCGGGCCGCCGCGAGGGTCGACTCGGCGACGCGCGCGGCGCGCGGGAACGGAGCCCGGGTCTCGCGGTCGACGACGAGCTCGATCCCCACGAGGAGGCCGCGACCGCGGACCTCGCCGACGTGGGGGTGGTCGGCGAGTCTCGTGGCGAGCAGGCTGCGCAGGCGGTCGCCCTTCGTCGCGCTCGCCTCGACGAGGTGCTCCGTCTCGAGGATTCGGAGCACCTCCCGGGCGACCGCGGCGCCGACCGGCTGATGCGAGTACGTGAACCCGTGCACGAACGGGCCGGCCGGGCGGACCGTGTCGTGGACCGTCGCGGACGCCGCTGCGAAGCCGAACGGCCAGTAGCCGCTCGTCGCGCCCTTCGCCGCGACGAGGATGTCAGGCCGAACGCCCCAGTGATCGAGGCCGAACCAGCGGCCCGTTCGCCCGAACCCGGTCATGACCTCGTCTGCGATGAGGAGCACGCCGTGGCGGCGACACACCTCGGCGATCGCCGGCCAGTAGCCGTCCGGCGGCTCGACCGCACCGAGCGTCGCGCCGACGATCGGCTCCGCGACGAACGCGGCGACCGAACCCGGCTCCGCCGTCTCGATTGCGCGCTCGAGCTCTGCCGCGAGCTCGTCGGCCGACCCGAGCGCGTTCGAGCCGGGATCGCCGGCGCGGTACGGGTACGCCGCACTGACGTGCCGGAAGCGGCCGAGCCACGCCTCGTACGGGCGGCGCAGCGGGCGGCGACCGGACAGGTCGAGCGCACCGAGCGTGTTGCCGTGGTAGCTCCCCCACCGGGCGAGGACGATCCACCGACCCGCCTCTCCCCGGGCGAGGTGGTAGGCACGGGCAAGCTTGAGCGCCGTCTCCATCGCCTCCGAGCCGCCGCTCACCGGGTAGATCGCCGGGTCGTCGACCGGCAGGTACGGCGCGACCTCGCGCGCGTACGCCTCGAGCGGCTCCGTCGTGAAGACGCTGCCGTGCGCGTAGGAGAGCCGAGCCGCCTGATCCGCCATGACGGCGGCGATCTCGCGCCGCCCATGCCCGACCCCGACGACGATCGCCCCGCCAGCCGCGTCGAGGTACTCGCGTCCGGCGCCGTCACGGATCGTCGCTCCGTGGGCCTCGACCGCGACCGGCGGATCCGCGGCGGAGGCACGGCGGAAGACCCGGCCGCTCGAGGGGTTCGTCACGCCGGGCATTGTAGGGGCGCTCGCGGGCTTCGCTCGGGAGCTCGGGTGTATCGCGTCGTGGTTCGGCCAGGACGGGACGGCCCCTGCGTGTCCTGTGCGAGCTCGTTTCGCTCATGCGGAACTCGCAGGTGGGTGGCTGGGCACACGTCGCGTGGGAGGGATGCGGAAAGCTCCGGCGCATCGCTCGGGAGCCCGTGCGCGATCGTTCCGCTCATGCGGAACCCTGAGACGGAACGTGGATCACGCGCATGTCGCGAACGCCGGCCCGGGCCATCTCATGAACGGCCGCGAGGCCAGCGACATCGGACGAGTCTCGGGCAGCCTGGCAGGCTCCGGTCCTTCGTCACGCGGCTGACGTCGACGGCGCCGTCCGAGCTGCCCTGCCGAGTTCGCCGGCCGGCCACACCCGCCGCCTGAAGGGTCACCATGCCTCATCTGTTGATCGTTCCGCTTGGACGGAACGATCACGCGGGACCCGTGGTGGGACGCGTCCCGGAGGCCGCGCCGATGGTTCTGCTGACCTGAAACCTGGTCCAATCGTCGATGCCGCCCGCGTCTTGAACACCGGTCGCCTGGCAGCGGGCACCATCTCGTTGGTCCGGCTGCCCGGTCCCGCGACAGCCCTCGCCGCTCACGCCGCGGCCGCCGCGCTCTCCGAGGCCATCCCGGCACCGCGCTCTCCGAGGCCATCCCGGCACCGCAGCTCTCCGAGCCATCCCGGCCGCCGCAGCTCCCCGATCCATCCCGCCCTTCGCCCCTCGAGGCTGCCGTTTCGTCACCTGCTCACCCCGTGCGCGTTCGTCACGTGACGAAACGATGGGTCCCACCCCGGCCGTGTCGTCCACGCTCGCGAGGCCCTACCCGACCGCGTCGATTTCGTCGATTGCTCACTGGGTGAGCGTGTGGCGGGTCGATCGCGCCGATCTGCGCATGGGGTGAGCAAACGACGACACGTCGCCCCCAGGCGCGCACCGGGTGCTTCAGGTGACGAAACGCGGCCGATCACGCGTGACGAACGCTCACCCCATGAGCGAGTGACGATTCGCGGCGAGCGAGAGGGCGGCCGCGGCGGCCGAGAGGGCGGGCGAGCGGGTGAGCGAGCTGAAGAGCGGGGGGAGAGGCACGAGCGAGGGGCGGGCGGGAGTCGGGTCGGCGGGCGGGAGTCGCGAGCTCGGGCGGGAGTCGGGTCGGCGGGCGGGAGAGGGGCGGAAGAAGGGCGGGAGAGCGAGCCGACGAGGCGCGGAAGCGACGGACAAGCGTTCGGCCGACGGGGTGCCGCAGAGCTGGGGCGGCCCGCGCAGCAGAGTGACGCGCCCCGGCCGCCGCCCGGGGAAGGGAGCCAGGCGGAGCGCGGGGCGCGTCGATGGCCGAGGGAGGCGCCCGCGGCGGCAGGCGTCAGGCGCGGCCGTAGATGGTGGGCCGTCGCGGGCGGGGCCGCAACGGCACCGACGGGCCGATCAGACGCGGCCCTTCGGGACGGTGTGCCAGTACGTCTTGTTGAACACGATCTTGCCGAGGTGCCAGAGGCGGTTCGGCGTCGGTGGCTTGGGGGGATGGGCGTAGTCGAACTGGAGGAGGGTCCCCTTCCCGTCTCCGATCTCGAAGAAGCACATGACCTTGCCCTCGTAGTCGGCGTGCTTGCCGGTGGGGGCGCGGCCCTCGATCGCGGCGACGATCCGTTCGGTCACGACCGGCGCCTCGAAGTGCGCGGTCGAGCCGGCCTTGGAAAGCGGCAGATCGGTCGCGTCGCCGAGCGCGAAGACGTTCGGTCGGCCGGCCACCTGGAGGGTGTTCCGGTCGGTCGGCAGCCAGCCGCCCGGCGCCGGGGCGAGCCCGGCATCGATGAGGAACTGCTGACCCTTGTGCGGCGGGACGAGGACGAGCAGGTCGTACGGCAGCTCCTCGCCCTCGAGCGACTGGACGACCTTGCGGTCGGGATCGATCGCCTCGACGTTGAAGAACGTGTGGAGCTCGATCCCCTTCTGTTCGAGGATCGGGGTCGCCATGTCGGACACGGACTCGATGGTGAACGCGCGCCCGATCGGCGAGCAGAAGTGCAGCTCGCTCTTCTCGCGCAGCCCGCGCTCGCGCAACTCGGATTCAACGAGGAACGCGACCTCGAGCGGCGCCGGCGGGCACTTGTACGGCATGCCGGCGATGCCGATGACGATCCGGCCGCCCTCGAACGCGTCGAGCGCGTGGCGCAGCTTCAACGCCGCGGCCGCGGTGTAGAAGTGATGCGCCTCGTCGGAGAAGTGCTCGATCGCTTCCGGCACGATCCGCGATCCCGTGGCGAGGACGAGGTGGTCGTACATGAGCTGCAGGCCGTTCGTGAGCGAGACGGTGCGGATCGACTCGTCGACGCCGGCAACCTCGCCGACCACGAGGTTGACCCGTTTGTCGAGCAGCGAGCGCTCCGGGCGAGTCAGCTTGGAAGCCCGTTCACCGCCCATGGCGATGTACATGAAGCCCGGCTGGTACGTGTGCGTGCCGGTAGCGTCGACGACGGTCACCTCGACGGTGCCGTTGTCGATCCGCCGGCGCAGACGCTTGACCAGCAGGTTCGCGGTCAGCGTCCCCCCGACGCCTCCGCCGAGGATGAGGATCCGCTCCATCGGGCTACCGGGCCTTCTCGACGACGATCTCGTCGAACCCGTCCCGGGCCTCGAGGGCGACGAGGCGGTGGCCTGCCTTCTCGATCCACTTCGGGATGTCGGTCCGGGAGCCCTTGTCGGACGAATAGACGGCGATGACGTCACCGACGGCGGCCTCACGGATCGCCCGGATGAGCTCCATGAGGGGGCCCGGGCAGTAGCTGCCGCGAGCGTCGACGGTGCGCGTGATCGGCGTGGACTGAATGGTCATCGGGTGTGCCCTTCCGTCAGATGAACAGCGAGGCGTTCGCCTCGGTCATGATCTCGATCGCCGTGGCGGCGCCGGCCGGTTCGCCGAAGCCGTCGATGAGGTCCGTGGCCTTGATGCCGAACATGTCCATCGACATCTGGCACGGGATGAACTCGACGCCCATGAGCGTGGCGGCCTCGAGCAGCTCGCGCGGGCTCGCCACGCCGTACTGCTTGCGGAGGCGGCCGATCATCCACGGGCCCATCCCGAAGAAGTTCATCTTCGACATCTTCAGGTGGTCGATCCCCGGTCGCTGCATGAACGACAGCATCCGCTGCATCCAGTTCTCGCCGGTGATCCGGACGCCGTCCTTGACGAACGGGAGGAGGCCCCAGAAGGTCACGAAGACCTTGCACTGGACGCCGCTCGCGGCCGCCGTGGAGGCGAGGATGAGGGTCGGCCAGATCCGGTCGAGCTCGCCGCTCCAGTTGACGATGACGAGTGCCTTCGTCTTCGCGGCTCCCTCGGTGGCAGGTTCCGGCGCGGTCTCCGGCCAGCCGTCGACATCGGCGATGGCGGCGGCCAGGGGGTCGACCGGCGGGAGACCCGTCGCGGCGCGGGGTTCGGCTGTCAGCGTCATCGAATGCGCCTCACTTCCTGCGGATGACGAAGCGGTAGACCGCGCCGTCGGAGGTCGCCTCGACCAGCTCGTTGCCGGTCGAGCGGCACCACGCCGAGAGATCCTTCGTCGATCCCGGGTCGGTGGCGAGGACCTCGATGAGCGCGCCCGGCGCAAGGACCTTGGCGGCCTGCGCGGTGCGCACGATCGGCATCGGGCAGGACAGCCCGCGCGCGTCGACGGTCTGGGTGATGTTGAGGACTTCCATCGTTCGCCCTTCCTTTCAGATGAAGACGACCTGGCCCTCGCCGGCGTTGAGGTAGAAGGCGGTCACGCCTTCGACACCGTCAACGAGCGGGTCGAGATCGGCCTGCTCGATCCCGAGCAGGTCCATCGACAGGGAGCAGGCCTGGATGTCGACGCTGCCGAGCTCCTTGGCCTGGCGGAGCGTCTCCGCCCACGGGGCCTGGCCGGCCTTCGCCAGTGCGTCGACCGCGCGCCGGCCCTCCGTGCCGGCCTCCGGCGCGAGGCCGTGGTCGGCATCGATCCGGTCGGCGCGGAACGCGTCGAGCGCCCAGTACTGGAGGAAGACGTTGACCGGCTTGCCGAGTGCGGCCGCGCCGGCGGTCAGGACGGCGGCGGCCTGGAGCCGGTCGTCCGTGCCGGAGAAGAGCACGAGATTGAGGGGTTCGTCCATTCGATCTTCCTTCAGCTGCTGGCGGCGACTGGTTCTGGGGCGGCGAGGGGTTCGGCGGCGGCCGGTGCAAGTCCGGCGAGACGCGTAAGGCGGCGCTCGAGGACGCGGCGCATGACGCCGCAGGCGACCATCACATCCGGATCGGTCAGCCGGTAGCGGACCTCCCGGCCGTCACGCTCCGCCTCGACGACTCCGGCACCGCGGAGCACGGCGAGGTGCTGCGAGACGTTCGGCTGGCTGAGGCGGAGCTCGTCGGCGAGCCGGCCCACCTCGCGCGGCCCATCCGCCAGGCGGTGCAGGATGTCGAGGCGGCGCGGGTGCGCAAGCGTCCGGAGCACCTCGGCCTGGAGGGTGGTGATCGCGTCCATGGCGCCAGCATCGACTCATGCGCATGTGCGCATCAGTGCCGCGAGACACGGATCCGGGGGGCCGTCCGGACCGCCCGACACGGGACAGGGGCGCGATCGTCCGCCGCGCTACCGCTCCGCCCAGTGGAGCTCCACCCGCTCCGGCGCCGGCAACGGCGTTCCGTCCGAGCCGCACATCGGACAGCGCTCACCGGGCGGGGCGATGAACGCCCCGGCGCAGCCGTTGCACAGCTGCGGACCCGGCCGATGGACGATCTCGATCCGGGTGACGTCGACGTGCGGCAGCGCGGCGGCGAGCTGGGTCCGAAGCGCGGCCTCGAAGGCCGCGCGGTCCGCGTGTCCGCCGGACACGACGAGCCGGAGCTCGTGGCCCGCCAATCCGCGACCCTCGACCTCCCGGGCAACCGTGCGCGCCACGCGAGCCTCGTGCATGCCGACCATTGGCGCGCACGGGCGGGTTCCGGGAGACGTGCCGTTCGGCCCGAACCGGCGGGACCCATAGGCCGATGGGCCGGGGCGGCAGGCCGATAGGCCGGGGCGGCAGGCCGATAAGCCGAGGCGGCAGGCCGATAGGCCGAGCCGCCCGGCGCAGGACGCCATTCGGCACTGCCGGCGCCGAGCCGCGGACGGCAGGCTTGGCGCGGAGGTAGCCGCATGGCCGTCGCCGCACCCGCGTCCCGCGTCCCGCTGCCGGCGCGTGCCCGCCGGCACGCCTTCCACCCCGTCGAGATCGACACCGATCGGTGCAAGGGCTGCGAGCTGTGCGTCGGCGCGTGTCCGCCAGCCGTGCTTGCCCTCGACCCCGGGATCGTCAACCGGCTCGGACATCACCCGGTCCGCCTCACCGACCCGGCCCGCTGCACGAGCTGCGCGCTGTGTGCGCGGATCTGCCCGGACGCCGTGTTCACGGTCTACGCGCGACCGCGGGAGACCGCCCGATGATGACCGCCCCGACGCTGCCCGACGAGCGCGTCCTCATGAAGGGCAACGAGGCGATCGCCGAAGCGGCGATTCAGGCCGGCTGCGACGCGTACTTCGGCTACCCGATCACGCCCCAGGCGGAGCTCCTCGAGTGGATGGCCCGCCGGATGCCGGAGCTCGGCCGCGCCTTCGTGCAGGCGGAGAGCGAGCTCGGCGCGATCACCATGGCGCTCGGCGCGTCGGCGGCCGGGGCGCGCGTGCTCGCCTCGTCGTCGAGCCCGGGCATGAGCCTCATGGCGGAGGCGATGAGCTACATGGCCGGCTCCGAGCTGCCCGTGCTCGTCGTCAACGTCATGCGCGGCGGCCCCGGGCTCGGCAGCATCGGCCCCGCCCAATCCGACTACTTCCAGGCGACGAAGGGCCACGGCCACGGCGACTATCGCGTGCCGGTCCTCGCGCCGTCGTCGATCGCCGAGGCGATCGCGCTCGTGGCCGACGGGTTCGACCTCGCCGAGCGCTATCGGACGCCGGTCATCCTTCTCGCCGACGGGATCCTCGGGCAGGCGATGGAGCCGGTCGACCCGCACTTCCGCTCGCTGCCCCCGCGCCACGACGACTGGTCGCTGTCCGGGGCCGACGGCCGGCCGCCGCGCGTCGTCCGCTCGCTCCACCTCCGGCCGGAGGACCTCGAGGTCCACAACGACCACCTCGGCGCGAAGTACCGCGAGATCGCCGCACACGAGGTCCGCTGGGTCGGCGAACGCCTCGACGATGCGGAGATCGCCGTCGTCGCCTACGGCACGGCCGCCCGGGTGGCCCGAACGGCGATCGCCCGAGCCCGTGACGCGGGGCTCGCGGTGGGACTCGTCCGGCCGATCAGCCTGTGGCCGTTCCCGTCGGCCGTCCTTGCTCGCCTCGCAGCGCGCCTGCGGGCGCTCGTCGTCGTCGAGCTGTCGGCCGGCCAGATGGTCGAGGACGTCCGCCTCGCCGTGGAGGGCCAGGCGCCGGTCTTCTTTCACGGCCGGACGGGCGGCATGGTGCCGGCGCCGGACGAGGTGCTCGGCGTGATCCGGCGGGCGTGGGCGATCACGGCCGACCGCGAGGTGACGCCATGACCCTGATCCGTGACGACCGACGGGCGAGCCGGCCATCGACCGAGCCGGCGCCCGAGCGGCTCGTCTACCGGCGCCCGGACCTCCTGTCGGACGTGTCGACCCACTACTGCCCGGGCTGCGGCCACGGCATCGTCCATCGCCTGCTGGCCGAGGTGCTCGGCGACCTTGGGCTCGGCCCGCGGACGATCGCCGTCGCCCCGGTCGGCTGCGCGGTCTTCGCCTACGACTACCTCCGGCTCGACTTCGTCGAGGCGCCGCACGGCCGGGCGCCGGCCGTCGCGACCGGGGTCCGCCGCGTCCGGCCCGATGCGTTCGTCCTCGCCTACCAGGGCGACGGCGACCTCGCCGCGATCGGGACCGCGGAGATCGTCCATGCCGCCGCGCGCGGCGAGGCGATCACCGTGATCTTCGTCAACAACGGGATCTACGGGATGACCGGCGGCCAGATGGCGCCGACGACGCTGCTCGGTCAGCGGACGACCTCGACGCCGGGCGGGCGGGAGGCCCGGACGGCCGGTTACCCGCTGCCGATCACCGAGATGCTCGCGCTCCTGCCGGGCGTGGGCTACGCCGCGCGCGGATCGATCGCCGATCCGTCGTCGGTCGGCAAGACAAAGGCGATGATCCGGCGTGCGTGCGAGATCCAGGTCGCGGAGCGCGCGTTCGCGATCGTCGAGGTCCTGTCGACCTGCCCGATCGGCTGGGGCATGACCCCGCGCGAGGCTGCGCGCCACCTCGTCGACGACGTCCCTGCGACGTACCCGCTCGGCGTCATCGTCGACCGGTTCCGCGATCCGGCTCCGGCAGCGAGCACGCCTCGATGACCGAACGGGCCACGATCCTCGCCGGCTTCGGTGGCCAGGGGCTCCTGTTCGCGGGCCAGGTCCTCGCCCGCGCGGCCCTGGCGGAGGGCCGCGAGGTGTTCTGGATCCCCGCCTACGGTCCGGAGATGCGGGGCGGGACGGCCGCCTGCACGATCATCGTCGGCGACGCCCCGATCGGCTCACCGATCCCGGATCGGCTCGCCGCGCTCGTCGCGCTCAACCCGCCGTCGCTCGCGAAGTACGAGCCCCTCGTCGCTCCGGGCGGCCTGCTCGTCGTCAACGACTCGCTCGTGGAGGCGGACCCGACCCGCGCGGACGTCGAGGTCGTCCGCGTGCCGTGCACGTCGATCGCGAGGCAGATCGGCGACGAGCGGCTCACGTGCATCGTCGGTCTCGGCGCGCTCGTCGCCCGGCGTCGCTTCGTCGGATGGGCGGCGGTCGAGGTGGCCATCGCGGACCTCCTCGTCTCGAAGGGCCCGGGCGTCGTCGCGGCCGATCTCGCGGCGCTCGACGCCGGCCGGCGCGCGGCGACCGCCCCCGCAATCAAGTCGGTCGCGACCGTCTGACCGGCCGGTCACCCAGGGCGTGCGGCCCGGCCTGTACAGTCAGGTGATGCTCGATCTTCCCCTGCCAGCCCTCGTCGGCGTGTTCGCCGGCGCGGCCGCGATCGTCGTCGTGGCCGGCATCGTGCTCGCCCGGAGCGGCGACCAGATCGCCGAGCGGACGGGTCTCGGCGGCCTGTTCGTCGGCATGCTCCTGCTCGCCGGTGCGACGTCGCTGCCGGAGGTCACCGTCGACGTCAGCGCCTCCCTGGCCGGGGCGCCGGACCTCGCCGTGGGCGACCTGTTCGGCAGCAGCATGGCGAACATGGCGATCCTCGCCACGATCGACCTGCTCCATCGAGGGGGCGTCTGGCCGGCCGTGAGCCTGGGCCACGCCCGTCTCGCCTCGATCGGGATCGCCCTCACCGCGATCGCCGTCCTCGGCATCGCCGCGCCGCCCGGGGTCCGGCTGGGCTGGATCGGCATCGAGACGATCGTCATCGTCGGCGGGTACATCGCGGCCATGCTCTGGATCCGGCGCTCGCCGACGACGGCACATCGGCGTGGCCAACCGTCGGTTGAGGTGGTCTCGCCGACCGGCTGGGGCGCGACGCCCGCGCACGAGCGTCCACTCCGCGCGGAGGTCGCCCGGTTCGCGGCCGGGAGCGTCGCGGTGCTCGTCGCCGCCCCCGCCCTCGCCCTGTCCGGGCAGGGCATCGCCGCGGCGACGGGGATCGGCGAGACGTTCATCGGAACCGTGCTGCTCGCCGGGTCGACGTCCCTGCCGGAGCTCGTCGCGTCGATCGCGGCGGTCCGGATCGGGGCCTACGACCTCGCCGTCGGCAACCTGTTCGGCAGCAACGCGTTCAACATGACGGCCCTCCTCGCCGCCGACGCCGCGTACCTTCCGGGTCCGATCCTCGCCGCCGTAGACCCCGCTCAGGTCGTGGCCGGGATGGGGGCGATCCTCATGATGGCGCTCGCCCTCGCCGCGGTCGTGCACGGCGAGCGGACCCGGGTCGCCCGGCTGGAGCCGGACGCCGTCCTCGTCCTCGTCGTGTGGGTCCTCCTCCTCGCGGCCGTCTTCGCGACGACGAGCCACCCGGTGGTCCCCTCCGTCGCGTGATCGCCGGGAACGGACCCTTCCGGCGCGGTGTATGAACGTCGGTTGACCGTGGAGGGCCGTCCACTGGCAGAAGCCGAGCTGATCGACCGCGCACGCAGGGGCGACGTCATGGCGTACGAGGAACTCGTTCGCGGCCACCAGGACCTGGCCGTCCGAACGGCCCACCTGATCGCCCCGGACGGCGACGCGGAGGACGCCGTGCAGGACGCGTTCGTCAAGGCGTGGGCGGCGCTCCCCCGCTTCCGCGCCGGCTCGCCGTTCCGGCCGTGGCTCCTCCGCATCGTCGCCAACGAGGCGCGCAACCGGCGGCGCTCCGCCGTGCGCCGGACCGGTCTCGCGCTTCGCGTCGCCGAGGACCGCCCCTCGGGAGATGCGGCTCCATCGCCCGAGTCGGCGGTCCTCGCCACCGAACGGCAGGCGACGCTCCTCGCCGCGCTCGCGCGGCTGCGCGACGAGGATCGGGAGATCGTCGCGGCGCGCTACCTGCTCGACCTGTCCGAGGCGGAGGCGGCGGAGACCCTTGGGCTCCCGCGCGGGACGGTCAAGTCGCGCCTGTCGCGCGCCATCGGGCGGCTCCGGGCCGCCCTCGCCGACGGGGACGGAGCGACCGATGGCTGACCCGATGGCTGACCTGCTCGTGCGCCTGACCGACGAGGCACTGGCCGACGCCCTGCGCGACCTGGGCCGGGCGATCGCCGTGCCGCGATCGACAGCCGGCGCGGACGACGACGTCGCCGCCCGGGCGCGCGCGAGGATCGTGGCCGATCCATCGCTGGCAGCGCGCTCCGCAGCGCGGTCGCGGTGGAGCTGGCTCGGCGCCGGCCGGCCGGCGCGGCTCGCGGTCGGCCTCGCCCTCCTCGCAGCCGTCCTGCTCGCGGCGGTCGCGGCGGCCGGGATCCTCGGCGTCCCCGGGATCCGGATCGCGCTGTTCGGCGCGCCGGCGACGGTCGAGCCGGGACCGACGGCGTCGCCGGGAACGCCGGACCGGCCGATCGGAGCCGGCGCGGGACTGGGCCGGATCGTCGCGCTCGCCGACGTTGCCGAGCTGACCGGGTTCGAACCGCGGCTGCCGGCCGGGTTCGCGCCACCGGACGTCGCGTGGCTCGCCGCAGCCCGCCTCACCCTGGTCTGGGCCGCCGGGCCGGACCTGCCGGAGACGGCGCTCGACGGCGTTGGGCTGCTCGTGACGGAATTTCGCGGCCGGGTCGACGCGGAGTACTACCAGAAGGTCGCGACGACCGGCACCGTCGTCGAGCCGGTTCGGGTGGCCGGTCACGCCGGCTACTGGCTGGCCGGCCGCCCACACTTCTTCTTCTACGTCGACCCCGACGGGCACGTCGTCGACGACACGCGCCGATGGGTCGGCGACACGCTCATCGTCGAGGCCGACGGGATCACGTACCGGATCGAGTCCGCCCTCGGCCGGGACGCGACGGTCGCGCTGGCCGAGGGCCTGACTCGCCCGTGACCCGGTCGATCAGCGGCGCAGGAGCGCCCGCAGGATCGACCCGACCACGAGGAGCCCGACGATCGCGAGGGCCCGGTTCATGACCTCGATCCGGGTGACGTCGATGGCGGGCTGCCAGACGACCTCGTCGCCATGGATGACGTACGCGCCGGCCGGCGTGGCCCGGACGCCGAAGCCGGCGCCCATCCCGGTCGCCATCGCCGGTGACGAGCCGGCCTCACCCTCGACGCCCGGCATCGGCATCGGACCGCCGCCCTCGCCACCGCCGGCGCCGCCCATGACGGAGGCGACCGGGATGACCGTCGTGCCGTTCTTGACGTACGGCTCGCCGAACACGCGCTTCACGGTGATCGTGTCGCGCGCCTGCTCCATGAGTTCCTCGACCTTCACCTGACCACCTCCGGGACGCCTCGAATCGAACGGGACGCAATCATGCGTTCGGGACGCGCGGGACGCACGGGACGCGGCTGGGACGCACGGGACGCTGCTGGGACGCACCGGGAGCCTGGATCCTAACGGAGGCCGGCCAGCTCCTGCAGCAGCCGCCAGTTGGCGAGCCGGTCCGCCCGGGTGGCGAGGATCTCCGTCGTCGGCTCCCCGTCACGCCCGAAGTGCTGGGCGAAGCGACCCTCCGAGCGGGCGAAGGTGAGGAAGTCGACCTCCGTCCCGTCGGGCGTCTTCGACCAGTCCTCCTTGAGCGCCGGGTTGCCCTGGAGGGACAGCCGCTCCGCTATCGTCTCGCCCCGGCGCGGGTCGTACGTGAACAGCGGAAAGGCCCGCGAGTCGACCGCCAGCTTCGCCTGGCGCGTGGCCGCGTCGTCGGCGATCCCGTGCTCCGGCATGCACGGCGTGTAGGCGACGATAACGGCCGGACCCGGGTACTCGTTCGCGTCGAGGATCGCCCGATAGAAGTGGTTGAGGTGGGCCGGCGTCGACTGGGCCACGTACACCTCGCCGTGGGCCATGAGGATCCGGCTCAGCTCCTTGCGCCGCTCGGGGCGCCCGTGGAGCGCCGCGCCGAACGCCGACAGCTTCGTGACCTGGCCGCCGAACGAGGCGGTCGACGCCTGGCCGCCGGTGTTCGAGTAGACCTGCGTGTCGAGCACGAGGACCTTGATGTCCGATGCCGAGGCGACCATCCGGGACAGCGCCTGGAAGCCGATGTCGTACATCGCGCCGTCGCCGCCGAGGACCCACAGCCGCCGGTCCGGGTGGCCGGCCTGATCCCAGCGCGTCCGCACGCCCATGGCCACGGTCGGCGCGTTCTCGAACAGCGAGTTCGTCCACGGCACGAGGTACGGGTTGAACGGGTACGTGCTGCCGAAGACGGTGTTGCAGCCGGTCGCCGCGACGATCCCCATTGACTCCGGGCCGTGGACCTGGCGGGTGGCCGCGACGAGCATCCGGATCGCCGTCGCCTCGCCGCAGCCGGCGCACGAGCCGGCCCCGCCGACGTAGCCGAAGGCGTGCTCGCCGAGCATGAGGTCGGCGAGGGCCTTCTCATTGCGATAGACGTCCGGCGTCGGTGGCAGTGAGCGGAAGAAGCGCATGTCCCGCGCATAGCGCTCGAGGGTCGACTCGCCGGTCGGCTCCTCGGGCACCTTGTCGATCATGATCAGCGCGTCGTGACCAAGGCCGGCGCAGACCTCGACGCACTCGGCGCAGCCCTTGCAGTGGACGGGGTCGACGAAGATCCCGAACGCGCCCCGGTCGTGACCCTTGCGCGCCGGCACCTCGCCGTACTTCTGCGTGTCGGTGAAGTGCTCACGCGCGGTTGCGGCGGCGACGGCCGGCTCCGGCTGGGCGGCCGCGAACGCGTCGATCGCTGGGGCGAGGGCGGGCTCCGGGGTGACGACGCCGAAGATCGCGCTGTCCGGGCAGGCGGAGACACAGGCCATGCAGCCGACGCACTTCTCGGCGACGAGCTGCGGGATGCGCGGGGCGAGCCGGCTGAAGTCGCGCACGGCGGCCGTGCCGGGCGGGATGATCGAGCGGGCGATGCCGGTGTCGGCCGGGAGCTCCTGGTCGGCGATGCCGCGCCGGTAGGCCGGCACGATCGAGGCGCCGAAGTCGTCGACGTAGGCGTCGATGTCGAACAGCGGGACGGCGGACGCGGCGAGGCGCGTCTCGTGCGCCTCCTTGAGCTCGCCGGGCTCCTTGATGAGCGGGGTCGCGTCAGGCATCGGGCGCTCCGGCCGCAGCCGTTTCGGCCCCGGTTTCGGTCCCCGCATCGGCCTCCCGTTCGGCCGTCCCTTCCGCGGTCTCGAGGGCGATGGCGTGGACGAGGTCGGTCATCGACAGGATCCCGATCGGCAGTGTCTCGTCCTCGTCGGCCACGACGACGAGCCGATGGATGTGGTGACGCTCCATCTTCTTGGCGGCCTGGGCGAGCGGCATCGAGCGATGGACCGTGACCGCCGGCGTCGTCATGAGGTGGCGCACCGCGAGCCCGGGCCAGTTCGCCCACAGGTACTCGGTCGCGCGGGCGCGGGCGAGGTCCGTCTGCGACAGGACGCCGACGAGCGAGCCGGACCCGTCGACGACGGGCAGGCCGCTGATCCGATGGGCGTCAAGCAGGCGCGCCGCCTCGGTCAGGGACGCGTCGGCGCGGATGACGATCGGCTCGAGTGCCATCCGATCGCCGACGATGGGGGCCGGACGGGTCTTCGTCATCGGGCGGCTCCTTCGGGCTGGCTGGCGGGGGTCTGCGGGGTGGGTGGCGATGGCGCCGTCGACGAGGTCGCGGCCAGGGCGGCCGACACGTCGATGAGCCCGTCGTACGCCTCGGCGATGACGGCGAGGTTGGCCTCGACGACCGCGCCGCCGCGCTTGCCGAAGAAGCGGCCGAGTTGCCCTCGGACCGCGTCGAGGAGCGCGTCGCGGTCGAGCCCAGCGCGGGCCGCGAACGGCGCGACCCGGAGGAATACGCCAACGAGGGCGACGCCCTGCATCCGGACCTGGAGGTCCGGCCGGGGCGCGTGCCGGAGGGCAAGCGCCGCCGTGTCGAGCGCGGTGACCCGGATGCGCCGGGCGAGGATCTCCGCCCGGGCCGATGCGGGGATCGATCCCCAGATTGCCTCGGGATCCGCGAGCGGCGACTGGATGAACAGCGTGCCGCCGTCGACGAGCCCGGCGAGCGGGTCGCCGAGCCCGAACGCGGACACGTCGTGGAGCGGCACGACGTCGACGTGGTCGAGCTCCGCGTGGCTCCGGATGGGCGCGTCGGCGATGGTGAGGTAGTACGTCGTCGGCAGGCCCTTCTTCTCCGACCCGTAGCGCGGGTAGGCCTGGACCTGTTTCGCGAACAGCTCGCCGACGAGCGTCGCCACGAGTTTGTTCGTCGTGACGCTGCCGAAGCCGCCGATCGAATGACCGCGCAGCGAGTACGCGCCGGCAGGCCGGAGGTCGACGTCCACGCGCGCGAGGGCGAGCGGGTGGCGGATGCCGACGACGGCATGGGTCCGCCCGTCGCGCTCACCGTGCGGCGCGAGCCAGTCGAAGATCGCGACGAGGTCGCCCTCGGACACGTCGCGCGAGCCGAGGCCGGCGCTGACCGACAGGACCCGCGGCACGAGCACGCCCTCTGCCGCGGCGTCGTAGAGCGCGGAGCGGATCTCGCGGGTGAGCGGGTTCGCGGCCGCCGTCGGCTCGTCCGTGCGTTCGACGACGCCGACGGTGCGGGCGTGCCGGAGGGCGGCCGCGAGCTCGCGGGCCGGGAAGGGGCGGAAGGCGGTCACGGCGACGCAGCCGACGGGGCGGCCGAGCGAGCGAAGGTGGTCGACGACGGAGATCGCGGTGTCGGCGATGGTGCCCATCGCGACGAGGATCTCGTCGGCGTCGTCGGTGCGGTACGTGTCGATCTGGCCGACGCGGCGCCCGGTCAGCGCCGTCCACTCGGCCATCGCGCCGTCGAGGAGCGCCGGGATCGCGTCGGTGTAGGCGCGCTGACCGATCCGGCCCTTCATGTACGAGTCCTGGTTCTGGACGACTCCGGTCATGAGCGCCTCGGCCGGATCGAACAGGTCGCGGATCCTCGCGCGTGGGTCGCCGACGAAGCCGCGCAGCAGGTCGTCTTCCGGCAGCCGGACGTTCTCGAGCGTGTGGGTCGTGAGGAAGCCGTCCTGGGCGACGAGGAACGGGGTTTCGCTCTCCTCGGCGACGCGGCGGGCGATCGCCGCGAGGTCGGCCGCCTCCTGGGCGTTGCGGGCGAACAGGATGCCCCAGCCCACGTCGGCCACGCCCATCACGTCGTCGTGGCCGGCATGGATGTTGAGGCCCTGGCTCGTCAGCGCCCGGGCACCGACGTGGAACACGACCGGCAGGCGCTTGCCGCTGATGACGTAGAGGACCTCCTTCATGAGGATGAGGCCCTGGCCGGCGGTGAAGTTCGTGACCCGGCCGCCGCTCAAGGCGGCCCCTTCGGCCGCGCTCGCGCTCGAGTGCTCCGACTCCGGCTCGATGAAGCGGAGCGGGGTGCCCCACAGGTTGGCGCGCCCCTCCGCCACGGCCGCCTGGAAGATCGCGGCCATCGTCGTCGACGGCGTGATCGGGTAGACGCAGGCAACTTCGGCAAGGCGCGTCTCGACGTGGGCGACCGCCTCACTCCCGTCGACGATTGCAGCGATGCCCGGGTACGGTGGCGCGGCTGCTGCGGTCCGGGGCACGGGCGAAGCCAGGGGCGCGGCGGGACTCTCGGTGGTCATGGCTCAAGGGTGGCGCGCCGCCCTCCCGCACCGGAGGGGCAGGGGTCCCGAAACCGGGGTCCGAACGGCCCACCTTTCGGGGCTGGTGCGCTGGGCACCGGCGTCTGCACGAACCTCGCCGTCCCGGATCGATTCGCTCACGCGAGGTTCGTCCATCGCGTACTGCTCACCATCACAAGCAAGTGGGTCGTGACTGCCGGACTACCGCGCAAGGGTCCGACAGCAGATGCGTTCGCGGCGATCCGCCGGATGATCTCTGGTGGAGTACATCAGACATGACATCCGTGCTTTCATCACCGCTCAGACGCGCCCGCGTGTTGCGGCTTGCCGCCACGGCGCTCCTTTCCGCGGTCGTGGGCGGGTGCCACCTGCTGGCGCCATTACCGATCCCGACCCCATTCGTCCCGCACAGCGCTGCGCCGCCACACTTGGACTTCACCGGGACCGCGTGGGAGCTCGCGGCGATGTCCGGAGCCCCGATCAATAGTCCGCGCGCACCAACCCTGGAATTCGACTTGGTCGGCAGCGGCGGTGCGACCGGGTGGAGCGGCTGCGACGAGTACGGTGCGCAGATCACGCTCGACGGCGGACGGGCGACGGTGGGCGCGTTCACGATGAACCCGCAGGGATGCCAGGCGCCGACGGAGCAACTCGAGCGAGCGTACGTCGAAGCCCTTGGCGCTGTCACAACCTACCGCCTCGAAGGTGACCTGCTCGCCCTTGACGGCGCGGGCGGAACCCTTACGTTCCGCCGCGCCGTTCCACTGCCTGGCACCACCGCTCGCACGCTGTTGGATGCCCTGCGCGCGACACCGTGGGCCGTCGTCGCCGGCACCGGTGTCGCCACAGCCGACGTCGTCTCTCCGATCCGATTCGGCGACTACATCCTGATCGGGATCGGTCAGTGCGGATTCAGCGGTCGATACAGCCTCGAAGGCGAAAGCGGGATCGAGATCCCCGAGGTGGGCTATGACGCGATGTCGTGCGGCTCGACCGAGGCGGACGCCGCGCGGGATGCCGTGGTGCGCCTGCTCGAGTCGACGGCCACGATCGACCTGACGGACGCGGGCACCGTGGTGCTCAGGGGTGGCAGCGGTGAGCTCGTCCTCGAACCTGTCGACTAGGGCGGCCCCGCCTCGCCGCGGGGATGGCGTCACGGCGGCGATTGCGCCCCACGCACCGCGACGCCAGTGATCGTGCAGGGCATTCCCGCCGAACCCGGCCTCTGCCCGGAATCGCTCGCACGATCGTGGCCCGGGTGATGCGCCGCACGCAAATCCGGCGGTGGACCCACGCGAGGCGCCGCCGCCCACGTGTCTCGCCGGCATGGCGCCGCGCCCGGTTATCCCGTTCGGTCCGTTCGGCTCCCCCGACGGCGCCCAACGGCCGATGCGGCGATCGACGGCGAGGCCGAGACTCGCCCCACACGTCGACGGAGGGCATACCATGAACGCGACATCCACCCTCGACCGACCGCACGGCGGCCTGCTGGCCTGGCTCGCCGACCGCGGGATTGAGCACGAGGTACACACCCACCCGGAGTCGTTCACGGCACGCGCGACCGCCGATGCGGAGGGCGTCGACCCGCGGACGTTTGCCAAGGTCGTCGCCGTCGCGACCGCCGATGGGCGCCACGTACTCCTCGTCCTCGACGCCAGTGACCGGGTCGACCTGCGCAAGGCTCGTCGGGCACTCGAGACCGACGACGTCCGGCTGCTGACCGAGGCGGAGCTCGCCGCCGTCGTGCCCGACTGCGAGGCCGGTGCCCTGCCGGCCGTGGGGCCGCTGTTCGGCCTGCCAATGGTCGCCGACTTCGCGGTCCGGGACGATCCGGAGATCAGCTTCAACGCCGGCACGCACCGCGCGAGCGTGCGGGTGGATCGCGCCGCCTGGGAGGCGGCCGCAGGTGTCGTCTACGCGGACCTCGCGGCTGACGACGAGGTGCCGGCGTGGGCTCGCTCCTGAGCATCACCGGCGACGTTTCGGCGAGCGCCGTCGAGCATGAGCGGTCGCACAGCCTCGTCTGGATCGACACGTCCGGAGCGCTCATTGTCCGGCTGATCCGCGGGCGCGCCCGCCTAGAACGGGTCGCGTCGGATGTGCCACCCCATCGCCGCTCGACCGGTCACGTCCGTCACGATCCGAACGTCCGCCACGGCGGCGGCGGTCACCCACAGACGGCTGGCGAACCGCAGCGCCTCGAACACCTCGGCCGGTTCGTCGAGGCGATCGCGGCGCGCGTTCCGCCCGCCGACGATGTGCTCGTCGTGGGGCCCGGACCGGTCCCCGGCCGCCTGGCCCGCCGGCTCGGTGCGCTCGATCGGCGCCGCGGGCGCACGCGCGCGATCGCTTATGAACCATCCGCGCCCGCCACGGACCGCCAGCTCGTGGCGCGACTCCGCGAGTTCGCCGGCACGCCGTCGCGGCGTCGCACCGTGGGCACGGGTGGTCATGTCGCACCCGGTCCGCAGGGGCCCGCCCGTCGGGGTTAGCCGGCCAGGCGCTCGATCTCCGCGAGGATGGCGTCCCGGTAGGCGGGCATCGCGGCGCGGACCACGCGCGACAGGCCCTGACCAAAGCCGAACCGGCGGCCGCCGATGCCGACAAACGTCCCCGGCGGCAGGTGCCCGAGGGCGTCCGCGAGGCCCAGCACCTGGCTCACCGGCAGGGCGTGCGACGAGCGCGGGCCCACCGCGCCGTCGCCGGCGACGAGGCGCTCGAACGGGACGGTCACGATCGTTCCGGGCGCCACGCCGATCGCGGCGTCGATGATGAGTCCGGCCATCCCGTCCGGCGTGCCGATCAGGTCGTCGACGTCGAGCTGGCCGCAGCGGCGGACGTCGACGAGCGCCCGGTGCGCCTCGCTGAGCGCCGGCAGGAGCGTTGCGGCGGCGACGAGCGCGGCCCCGTCGTCGCCACGGTCCGCGGCCCCGCAGACGAGCAGCCGGACGCGCGGCGGCGCGGCGATCCAGCCGTCCGTCATGACCATCACCGCCCCTCGATCCGCAGGTCGAGGAAGTGGGTCGCGCACGAGATGCACGGGTCGTAGCTCCGGATGAGCTGCTCGAGCCGGATCGTCGCCGCCTCGTGGCTCATCGACAGCACGGACGGCGCGAAGTCGACGAGGTCCGCCTCGATCGCGACCTGGTTCTGGCTGGTCGGCGGGACGATCCGCGCGCCGGTGATGCGCCCCCGCGCGTCGACCTCGTAGCGGTGGAACAGGAGCCCGCGCGGCGCCTCGGTCGCCCAGGCGGCCGTGCCCGGGCGAGCCTGCCAGCGCACGAGCGGCTCCGCCGGCGGGCGGTAGCCGTCGACGATGTCGAGCGCCTCGGCCGTGGCGTGGACGAGCTCGACCGCCCGCGCCGCGACGGACCAGAACGGGTTGCGCCGAACCAGGTCCCCCAGGCCGAGCGAGGCGAGTGCCTCGCGCGCGAGCGGGTGCAGCTGGTCGGCCGCCAGGGTGACCCGCGAGGCGGGGCCCAGCTGGTAGCGCTCGCCGGCGTGGGTCCGCGCCTGGAGCGCGTTCGACCACGGCACGTGCTCCTCGCGGAACGCGTCCTCCCAGGCGCCGATCTCGAGGTCGAGCCCGTCGGTCGAGACGATCCGGCCCTCGTTCATCGGGTAGTCGTTCGGGTGGCGGAGCGCGACGAGCCGCGGCTCGCGCTCGAACTCGGGCGCGCTCAAGGTCGAGACGAACGCGACGGTCGCCTGGGCGAGCCCGACCGCCTGCTCGAGGTCGGCCCGGAAGTCCTCCAGCTCCGCGCGCCGCGGCGCGCGCGAGAACCCGCCGACGCGCACCGACACCGGGTGGATCGGCCGGCCGCCGAGGATCGACACGAGCCGGTTTCCGATCTTCTTGAGCGCGAGGCCCTGCTCGACGACCGCCCGATGGTCGCGGGCGAGCTCGATGGCCGACGGGTAGCCGAGGAAGTCCGGCGCGTGGAGCAGGTAGACGTGGAGCGCGTGGCTCTCGATCCACTCTCCGCAGTAGAGCAGCCGCCGGAGCGCGCGGGTCGACGGGTCGATCGCGACGCCGAACAGCGACTCGAACGCGTGGACGGCGCTCATCTGGTAGGCGATCGGGCAGATCCCGCAGATCCGGGCGACGATGTCGATCACCTCGTCCGGCGTTCTGCCCACGACGAGGCGCTCGAAGTACCGTGGCGCCTCGAAGATCCCGAGGTGCGCCTCCTCGACGCGACCGTCGACGACGCGCAGGTAGAGCGAGCCCTCGCCCTCGACGCGGGTGAGTCCGGCGACGCGGAAGGTCCGCTCGCCGGTGGCGTCGGCCTCGCCCGCGGCGGTCGTCGGCCCTGTCGTCGGCTCGGCCTTCGGCCCGGTCGTCATCGGCCCCGTCGTCATCGGCCGTCCCCTTCCCGCGTGCCGTGCGCGCCGTGCAGCCGGTCCATTGCCACGACGACGGAGCGGAACGGCTCCTGGTTGACCGTGAACCCCGCGAACCGGCGGCCGACCTCCTCCGCTCGGTCGCCGGCCCGCAGGTAGTGAGAGGCGAGTCCGGCCGCGTTCGCGCTCTCGCGCGGCCCGAAGCAGCCGTAGCAGCCGCGCCCGAAGGCGGGGCACAGCGCGCCGCACCCAGTCCGGGTGACCGGGCCCAGGCACGGCATCCCCTTGGCGACGACGACGCATACCGCGCCGCGCCGCTTGCACTCGACGCAGACGGCCTCATTCGGGAGCTGCGGTCGGCGGCCGACGGCGAGCGCGGTGAGCACCTCGAGCAGCTGACCCGGGTCGATCGGACAGCCCCGCAGCTCCGCGTCGACCTTGACGTACTCCGACACGGGCAGGGAGGTCGCGAGCGACGAGACGTACTCCGGGTGCGGGTAGACCGCCGCCCGGAACGCGTCGTGGTCACCGAGGTTGCGAAGGGCCTGGATGCCCCCGGCGGTCGCGCACGCGCCGATCGTCACGAGCAGGGTCGACACCTCGCGCAGGTGGACGATCTCCTCGACCTGCTCCGGAGTCGAGATCGAGCCCTCGACGAACAGGACGTCGAACGGGCCGGACGATCGGTTCGACGTCGCCTCGGCGAACTCGACGATCTCGAACCGCTCGGTGACGGCGAGCAGCTCGTCCTCGAGGTCGAGCAAGGTGAGCTGGCAGCCGTCGCACGAGGCGAACTTGACGACGCCGACGCGCGGCCGATGGACGGCGGCGGACCGGGCTGGCGGGCGAGCCGCAACGTCGACCATCACAGGACCTCCGCCATCACAGACCCTCCACGCGCAGCGCCGGACCCAGCTCGGCGAGCGAGAAGACAGGCCCGTCGCGGCAGACGAAGAAGCGGCCCAGCTGGCAGTGACCGCACAGGCCCACGCCGCACTCCATGTGGCGTTCCAGCGTGACGAACACCCGCTCCGGCGGGACGCCGCACTCGGCGAGCACGTCCGCGGTCGCCGCCATCATCCGTTCCGGGCCGCACACGAAGGCGACCGACTCGCGCCCGCTGCACGCGTCCGCGTCGATGAGCTGGGTCACCACTCCGACCCGGCCCAGCCACTCCGGGCCGGCCCGATCGACGGTCGTCTCGACCTCGATCCGCCCATCGCGGGCGAGGGCGTCGAGCTCGTCGACGAACAGGCGATCGGCGGGCGTCCGGGCGCCGTAGGCGAGGCGGATCCGGCCGAACCGTTCGCGCTCCGCGAGGAACGCGTCGAGCAGCGGCCGAAGCGGGGCAAGCCCGATCCCGCCGGTCACGACGACGACGTCGCGGCCCAGCGCGGCCTCGACCGGCCAGCCCCGCCCGAGCGGGCCGCGGATGCTGAGCACGGCGCCGCGTTCGAGGCGGGTCAGGGCGGTCGTCGCGGGGCCGGCGGCCCGGATCGTGAGGGTCAGGCCGTCCGGGTGGACGCGCGACACGGAGATCGGCGGGGTCGCGAAGGCCGTCCGGGCGACCATGACGAACTGGCCGGGGCGGCAGGCGAGGAGGGCCGGGTCGTCGGTCGCGAGGCGGAGGCTGACGGTGTCGGCGGTCTCGCGCCGGGTGGCGCTCACGACGACGTCGACGTAGCGCTCCGGGAGGGTCTCCGGGGCGGGGAAGGCGGGAAAGGCCGACGG
>DASTOB010000018.1:0-31609 GCA_035720425.1 Candidatus Limnocylindrales bacterium | reverse complement strand
TGGGCCCTTGCGGGCACGAGCTCGACGACCTCCTGCACGTATGACGACGACGCTGTCGTCAACGTCATCGGGCGCGTGCTCGACCCGCAGAACGCGTCGACCACGACGGGCGCGATCGTCACGATCACCAACGTTGCGCCGACGGCCACGTTCGTCGTTCCGCCGACCTCGGACGAGGGCGGGAGCTTCCTGCTCTCACTCGTCGACCATGACGACCCGTCCGCAACCGACACCGCGGCCGGCTTCGCGTTCTCGTTCGACTGCGGTGACGGCGCGGGCTTCGGCGCCTGGTCCACGTCGGCGTCGACATCGTGTGACGCGCTCGATGACGACGGCGTCCAGTCCGTCAGGGCGCGGATCCGCGACAAGGACGCCGGGGTGCGCACGTACGACGACACGCTCACCGTCCGGAACGTGCCGCCGAGCGTCACGCTGTCGAATGACGGCCCGGCTCCGTGGGGCATCTCGGTCGACCTGGTCGCCGTCGCCGACGATCCGTCGTCGGACGACCTCGCGACGCTGACCTACGAGTGGGATCTCGACGGCAACGGCACGTTCGAGACGGGTCCGTCCTCGAACGCGAGCCACACGGCAACGTACCCCTCGCCGGGAAGCGTCACCGCTCGCGTCCGCGTGTGCGACGACCGGGACTGCGCAACCGCGTCGTCGCTGGTCGGTGTAACCGTCCGTGACGCGACCGTCGTCGACGAGACGTCCGGACCGATCCAGTACAGCGATGCGGCACTGGTCACGGCGGTGCTCGCCGATGCCGTCGTGCCCGGCCCGGTGAGCGGGCGGTCCCTGCTCCTGTCGGCCGGATCGTCAAGCGGGACGGCCACGACCGATACGAACGGCCGTGCCGTGCTGCCGATCCCGGTCGGCCTTCCGGCAGGCTCGACGCTCGTGACCGGCGCATCGTTCGCCGGCGACGCCCACTACCTGCCTGCGTCGGGGGCCGGATCGGTCACGGTGCTGGCCGAGGACGCGGAGGTGGAGTACAGCGGCGACACGCTCGCGACCGGCACCGTCGCCCGACTGGCCGCGACGGTGACGGAGGCGGCCGACGGCTCGCTCGGCGACATCACGAAGGCGTCCGTCACGTTCGACGTCTATGCCGGGGCGACCGCGTGTGGCTCCGGGACACCAACCCGGTACGGGCCCATTGCCGTGGTCGACACGGGCACGGTAGGCGACGGGATCGGCACGGCGGAGTACACGATGTCCACGCCTGCCGAGCAGACCTACTGCATCGTCGCTCGCCTCACCGGCGCCGGTCAGGCGAGCCCCAATCCGTATTACTCGGCGATCCCGGCGCAGGGCGCCGTCCTGACCGTCGTCTCGACGACCGGCAAGTTCGCGACCGGCGGTGGCTGGATCGTCGACCCGCTCACCGGCGGTCACGGCAACTTCGGGTTCACGGCTCGGTTCATGAAGAACGGCGCACCGAAGGGCCAGGCCGTGTACGTGTGGCGAGCGACCGTCGGCGGCGTCCTCACCGACTACATCGTGAAGTCGTCGTCGATCAGTGCGATGTCGTTCGCTGACCAGGATGGCACCGGCACGTTCCCCTGGCGGGCGACGCTCAGCGGCAAGGCCACGATCCGGGCCGCCCGCGCCTCGAACGGCACGGAGCTGTGGAGTGACGGCAACGCGACGTTCACGCTCGTCGCCGTTGACTCTGGCCAGTCGTCCGGTCGGGGTGCCGACTCGTTCGCCCTGCGCGTGATCGACAAGTCCGGGGCAACGTTCCGCCTCGTTGGATCGTGGTCCGGCTCCTCGTGGAGCGCCGGCGTTCTGCTCTCGGGCGGCAACGTCGTCGTGCATCTCGATTGAACGTGAAACGGGAGGACGTCATGCGCTCGTTGATCTGGCTCGTCAGTCTCGGTCTCGTCGTCGCCGCGGGTTGCGGAGGCGCGGCCGCGACGCAGGAACCCGCCCCCGGCGCCGAATCGCCGGGAACGTCGGTCGCCGTGACCGCCCCGCCCGGAGCGTCGCCGACCGAAGCGGGAGCGTCGGCCGATCCCGGTACCGGTGGGGGTGGGGGCGGCGGCACGACCGACCCGTGCGCCCTCGTGGCCGCCGCGGAGTACGAGCGCATCTTCGGCGTGTCGGGCGTCACGACCGCGGTGGTCGCAGGGCCGCCCGATACGTGTGACGTCCAGGCCGACGGCGCGCCACTGGCGGCCCTCGTCATCGTCACGACCGGCGGCCAGGCGATCTTCAGCGCCTGGGCGTCCGACCCGGAGGGCGTGGACATCCCCGGCCTCGGCGACCGGGCGCTCTACTCTCCGCAGGCCCTCCTGCTCGTGGTCCTCAAGGGGGACATCGCCCTGTCGATGGCCGCGCTCGACGAGAGCCGGACCGAGGCGGAGCGGCTCGAGCTCATGAAGGAGGCGATGTCGATCGCCGTCGGGAGGCTGTAGACGGGAGCCCGCGAGGCGCGGGCTTCGGTCCTCGGCCGTCGTTCGGCTACAGCCAGGGGAGCGGGATCGGCACCAGGACGTTGAGGAGCAGGCCGAGCGTGAACAACCCGCCCGCACGGCGGGTGTGGACGAACGCGTAGCCGACGAACCACAGCGGCCAGCCGCGTTCCGGGTAGCCGGGCGGGGGACCGGCGGGCTTCGGATCCTCGTAGATCCGGAGCACGGACAGCAGGCGCGGCAGGCCGAGGACGACGAGGAGCACCCACGGGCCGAGTGCGCCGACGAGGACGAGGAGCAGCGTGAGCGGGTAGAACGCCGCCATCTGGACCTGGTTGACGCGTCGCGCGAGCCGCTCGCCGAGGATGACCGGGAGCGTCCGGACGCCGAGCGCGGCGTCGGCCTCGATCTTGTCGATGTGCTTGCCGAACAGGACCGATGTGACGAGGAGGGCGTACGGCACCGACACGAGCAGGACCGAGAGGGGCAGCTCCCCGGTGGCCGCGACGTAGGCACCGCCGATCATGAACGGGCCCCAGACGAGGAACACGCCGGGCTCGCCGAGGCCACGGTGCTTGAGCCGGATCGGCGGGGCGACGTAGAAGACCGACACGAACAGGCCGGCGAGGGCGAAGACGATGATGAGCGGTCCGCGGACGGCGGCCAGGTAGAGCATGATCGCCGCGTCGATCGCGTTGACCGCGAGGATGGCCGCCGCGAGCTGACGTTTCGTGACCCAGCCGGCGAGGATCGGGTGCGGCGCGTAGAGCGCGCGGACGTAGCCCTCGGTGTCGACCCCGCCGGTCGTGTCGAAGTAGTCGTTGATCATGTTGTTCGCGGCGTGGGCGAGGACGAGGCCGACGACGGCGAGCGTCAGGAGAGCCCAGTCGACCGGGGCGCCGGCGGCCGACCGGGCCGCCTCCGCGGCGAGGAGGCCACCGATCAGCCCGGACCAGATCGTCATCGGGAAGACGGCGGCCCGCGTGATGACGAGCCACCTCCCGACCGTGTCGAGCCGGCGCTCCGCGGGCGGGTTGGCGGTCTCGAGGATCTCCTTCCACGCGAGGAGGCGCTCGCGGAGCGGGATCGGGCCGTCGCTGACGGCCGGCGTGCTGGTCGTGGCCAAGGCGGGCTCCGGTTGCGGGGTGGGGTGACGCGGACGCTGTGCGCGGCGCATCGTCGTGCGCGGCGCATCGTAGCGCGCCCGGTCGATCCGGTCAGGCCTCGTCGAGGGCGCGGGCGAGGTCCGCGATGAGGTCGGTCGCCGCCTCGATCCCGCACGACAGCCGGACGAGCGCCGGCGGGACCTCGAGCGGCGACCCGGCGACCGATGCATGGGTCATGAACGCCGGCACCTCGATGAGCGACTCCACGCCGCCGAGGGACTCGGCCAGGGTGAACAGCCGCGTTCCCTCGGCGACGGCGACGGCGCGCTCCTCCGCGCTCCGACCCGCCCGTCCTCCCGGAGCCGGGTCGAACGAGACCATGCCGCCGACGCCCGGGTAACGCACGGTCGCCACGTCGGGCCGCGAGCGCAGGAATGCCGCCACCGCCGCGCCGTTCTCCGCGTGGCGCGCCATCCGCAGGTGCAGCGTCCGCAGTCCACGCAGGACGAGGAAGCAGTCGAGCGGGCCTGGCACGGCCCCCATCGCGTTCTGGAGGAAGCGCAGCCGCTCGGCGACCGCCTCGTCGTTCGTGGCCGCCACGCCGAGGATCGTGTCGGAGTGGCCGCCGAGGAACTTCGTCGCCGAGTGGAACACGACGTCCGCGCCGAGCCGGAGCGGCTGCTGCACAGCGGGCGTGGCGAACGTGTTGTCGACGACGATGAGCGCCGGACGGCCCCCGGCCGCGACGCGCTCGCGCACCGTCGCGGCCACGGCGCCGATGTCGACCGTCTTGAGCAGGGGATTCGTCGGCGTCTCGAACCACACGAGCCGCGTCCGTTCGGACAGCGCCTCCCACAGGGCATCCGACCCGGCCGACAGGTCGACGTAGCGCGCGTCGACCCCCGAGGCGCGATGGACGCGCTCGAAGTAGCGATAGGTCCCCCCGTATACGTCGTCCCCGACGACGACGTCCTCGCCGGGCACCGCCAGCTGGGCGAGCGCCGCCGTGACGGCGGATCCCGAGGCGAAGGCGATCCCGTGCCGGCCACCCTCGAGCGCGGCGACCGCCCGCTCGAGGCGCTCGCGGGTCGGGTTCTGGGAGCGCGCATATTCGTAGCCGCGGCGCGGTCGGCCCACACCGTCCTGGGCGTACGTGCTCGTCTGGTAGATCGGGGGCGAGACCGCCCCGGTCAGCTCGTCGGGCTCGGCGCCGGCGTGGACGGCGAGCGTGTCGAAGTCGAGGTCCGGCTCGTGCACCGGCCCATCATCGCTCAGCGAGCACCGTCCTCGCGGACCGCGTCGGCGATGAGGGCGGCGAACAGCGCGGCGCCCTCGGCCGTCGGGTGGTAGCCGTCGCCCCGGAACAGGTCCCGTCGGGCGGAAGCCGCCCCGTACCAGTCGACGAGTCGGGCGTTTGGGTAGCGGGGCACCTGCTGGGCGAGGACGAGGTTGGTATGTTCCTCCCAGGTCCGTGGGACGGACACGTTGACCCACACGACGAGCCGGACGCCTGACAGGACCTCCATCGCGCGTTCGAACTGCGCCCGCATGAGCGGTCCGTTCGTTCCGAGGTCGATGACGACGACCTCCGACAGCCGACCAGCCTCGCGGCGCTGCTCGAGGATCCGGACGCCATCGACCGCGTGACGCCCCACCTCGGCGTCGATCTCGATCCGTCCCAGCTCGCGCGCGAGCGCCTTGCCGGTCGAGATGATGATCGAGTCGCCGATCACGAGGATCGGGCGATCCGGCGACGCCGTCTCGTGCGGGCGAGCCCCCGTCCTACCCTCGGACCGGACTGTCCCCGAACGGTCGGGCGGCACCGGGTCCGCGAATTCGACGTCCGCGACGACGACCTCGTCCCACGCGCTGACTGGCAGGTAGTCGGGCCGGCTCGGTGGCGACGCCGCGAGCACCGCCACGGCCAGGCCGGTGGCCGGGAGGAGCGCGGCCAGCCCACCGACCGCCAGGCGAACTCGCGCGGGATACGCCCGCCGCGCCGGCTCGTCACGCCAGCGCCGCCACGCCCGCCCGAGACCGCCGCTACGGATCGGCCGCTCGATGACGCGGTACGACACTTCCGCGAGCAGCCCGATCACCGCCAGGCGCGCCGCGAGGAGGACGGGTCCGTCGGCCGCCACGTCGAGTCCCGGCCGGGTGATGCTGAGGATCGGCCAATGCCACAGGTAGATGCCGTACGAGCGCGTGCCGAGCCAGCGAAGCCCGGATCGCTCGAGGAGCCACGGGACGAGACGTGCGTCAGGGTGCACGACCGACCCGACGAGGAGCGTGCCGGACAGTGCCACGACCGCGAGCCCACCCGTGTACAGCGTCGTCGCGTCGCTGCCGACGTTGACGGCGAACCAGCCCAGCACGGCGAGGCTCGCCACGGCGACCGGGTCTGCCCGGCCAATGCGGCCCAACGTCCGCGGCTCCCGGCGCTCACCGGCCGCGGCCCCCCATCGGCCGGCGAGGAACGCGAGTGCGGCGCCCGCGAGCGGCGCGAAGATCCGCGTGTCCGTGCCGTAGTAGACCCGCGACGGATCCCCGTCCGGGGCGGCAAGCACGGCCATCCAGGCGGCCGACCCGCACGCCGCCCCGACGGTCAGGACGAGGGCGCCCCGCCGACCCGCGACGCGCAGCGTGGCGAGCAGGATCAGCGGCCAGGCGAGGTAGAACTGCTCCTCGACCGCGAGCGACCAGAGGTGGAGGAGGGGAGACTGCCGGTCGATCGTCTCGAAGTACGACTGATCGCCGGCGAGCAGGTACCAGTTCGTCACGTATGCCGCGGCGGCGGCCACGTCGGACCGGAGCCGGGCGACCGACTCCGGCAGGAACAGGACGGCGAAGGCGAGGGCGGCGATGAGCAGGACGAACAAGGCCGGAAGGAGCCGGCGGGCGCGGCGCAGCCAGAAGGCGCGGAGGTCGAGCCGGCCTGTCCGTTCCCACTCGGCCAGCAGGATTGAGGTGATGAGGAAGCCGCTGATGACGAAGAACAGGTCGACCCCGAGAAAGCCGCCGCTGAGGGGAGCGACCTCGGCGTGGTAGAGGACGACGGCGGCGACGGCGAGGGCCCGCAGGCCGTCGAGCCCGGGCAGGTACGGGAGGCGCGCGCCGATGGTGTTGGACGGGCTGCCTGAGTCCACGTGCCTGTCGCTCATGCCATCCGCTGGAAGGTCCCCGGGGAGGCCTCGATCGTAGCGGACCGGGGGTGCCCGCGTGCACCGGGTTGTCCACATTCTCTGCGCGGGAATGGACGCCGACACCGATTCGCAACCTTCGTGGATTCGGGCGTGTACAATTCAGCCCTGACTGCGAAAGCCGACTCCCGTCGTCCGCGAGGACCGACGGGCACGCGCGGCCGGTCGACGACTGAATCCTGCGGGCTCGGCCCGGGAAGGAGCAGACCGTGACCGCCACGCCGTCCTCGACCTCGAGCCGATCGCACGCCACCCGCTCGCACGCCATCGGCCGCATCGTGCGCGCCAACCGCTCGACCGCGGAGTTGTACGAGGACGCGATCCGCGCCGGCGAGGGGATCGTCGCCGCGGACGGGCCGCTCGTCGTCCGCACCGGCAAGCACACCGGTCGATCCCCGAAGGACAAGTTCCTGGTCCGCGAGCCCACGAGCGACGCGAAGATTTGGTGGGGCACGATCAACCAGCCCATCTCGGAGGAGCACTACGACCGGCTGCGGGCGCGGCTCGTGGCGTACTGTGCGGACCGCGACCTGTATGCGCAGGACTGCTTCATCGGCGCCCATCCGGGCCATCGCCGGAGCCTGCGCGTGTACACCGAGACGGCCTGGGCGAGCATCTTCGCGCGCAACCTGTTCCGCCGCCCGGCGGCCGCTGATCTCGCCCGCTTCCGCCCGAACTTCACGATCCTGTGCGTCCCGTCGTTCAAGGCGGATCCCGCCACCGAGGGAACCCGAAGCGAGACGGCGATCCTCGTCCACCTCCGCCGGATGGAGGTGATCATCGTCGGCACGGAGTACGCAGGCGAGATCAAGAAGAGCGCGTTCACGGTCATGAACTACCTTCTGCCGGACGAGGGCGTGCTGCCGATGCACTCCGCCGTCAACGTTGGCGAGGGGGGTGATTCGGTCGTCTTCTTCGGCCTGTCGGGAACGGGCAAGACGACCCTGTCGGCCGATCCGCTGCGCATGCTCGTCGGCGACGACGAGCACGGCTGGGGCGTCGACGGCGTGTTCAACTTCGAGGGCGGCTGCTACGCCAAGACGATCCGCCTGTCGCCGATGTACGAGCCGGACATCTTCGCCACGACGCGCCGGTTCGGGACGATCCTCGAGAACGTCGACCTCGACCCGGTCACGCGCGAGCTCGACCTCGACTCCGAGCGGTTCACCGAGAACACGCGGGGCGCCTATCCGCTCCATTTCATCGGCAACGCGTCCGACACCGGGATGGCCGGGCAGCCGCGCAACGTCGTGCTCCTGACGGCCGATGCCTTCGGCGTGCTGCCCCCGATCAGCCGGCTCACCCGGGAGCAGGCGGCGTACCACTTCATCAGCGGCTACACGGCCAAGCTGGCTGGGACCGAGGTGGGCGTCGTCGAGCCGAGCGCGACGTTCTCGGCGGGTTTTGGCGCGCCGTTCCTGCCGCGCCATCCGGGCGAGTACGCGTCGATGCTGACCGAACGCCTGGAGCGCTACGACGTCCCCGTCTGGCTCGTGAACACCGGCTGGACCGGGGGGCCGCACGGAATCGGCCATCGGATGAACATCGCCCACACCCGCACGATGGTTCGCGCCGCGCTCAACGGCCTGCTCGACGAGGTCCCGACTGTCGTCGACCCGATCTTCGGCGTGGCCGTCCCGACGACCTGTCCGGAGGTGCCCGACGAGGTGCTCCAGCCGCGCCACACGTGGCACGACAAGGACGCCTACGACCGACAGGCGCGCAAGCTCGCCCGCATGTTCGCCGACAACTTCGAGGCGTTCGCGGCGGGCGTCGCGCCGGAGATCGCCGCCGCCGGCCCGCGACTGGACTGAGGGTGCCGGCCGCGAATCAGGCGCGGCGGACGCGGAGCGTGGCGAACAGCTCGGCGGCGACGAGGGAGCCGATGCCGACCAGCACGAGCTGGATGTTGCCGGCGACGAGGATCCCGAGGACGACGAGGATGATCCCGATGACGGTGAGGGCTGCGCCCGAGACGGTGTCGGTCATGACAGTGGACTCCTGGTGAAGGCGATTTGGGTCTTCAGGCATCGTCCACCCGAGGGTCCGATTCGTGACATCGGCGATCGTCGTCGGCCGGGCCGTCAAATGACGATACCCGCGCTACGATGGTTCCATCACCCAGCCCGAAGCGCCCCGAAAGGAGTCGCTCTCCGATGCCGCGATCCGCACGCAACAAGGTCACCGTCATCGGCGCCGGCAACGTCGGCGCGACGACCGCCCAGCGGATCGCCGAGGCGGGCCTCGCCGATGTCGTCCTGATCGACATCGTCGAAGGGCTGCCACAGGGCAAGGGACTCGATCTCGCCGAGGCGGCGCCGGTCGTCGGACACGACGCGCGGATCCTCGGGACGAACGACTATGCCGACACCACCGGGTCCGACATCGTCGTCGTCACCTCCGGGCTCGCCCGCCAGCCGGGCATGAGCCGCGACGACCTGCTGGCGAAGAACGCGGGGATCGTCCGGTCCGTCGTCTCGCAGGCGGCCGCGCTCTCGCCGGACGCGATCCTCATCATCGTCACGAACCCGCTCGACGCGATGTGCCACGTCGCCCTCCAGGCGTCGGGGTTCCCGCGCGAGCGCGTGCTCGGGATGGCCGGGGTACTCGACTCGGCGCGGTTCCGGACGTTCATCGCCCAGGAGCTCGGCGTATCGGTGGAGGACACCCACGCGTTCGTCCTCGGCGGCCACGGCGATACGATGGTCCCGCTGCCGCGCTACTCGACCGTGGCCGGGGTGCCGATCACGGAGCTCCTGTCCGCGGACCGGGTGGCGGCGCTTGTCGACCGCACCGCGAACGGCGGCGCCGAGGTCGTCGCGCTGCTCAAGACGGGCTCCGCCTTCTACGCGCCGGCCGCCTCGACGTTCGAGATGGTCGAGTCGATCCTCCTCGACCGCAAGCGCGTGCTGCCCTGCGCGGTCCTCCTCGACGGCGAGTTCGGGACGAGCGACCTGTTCGTCGGCGTGCCCGTCGTCCTCGGTGCCGCGGGCATGGAGCGGGTCTTCGAGATCGATCTCACGGCCGACGAGCAGGCGGCCTTCGACCGATCCGCCGCCGCCGTCCGGGAGCTCGTCGACAAGCTCCCGGCCTGACCATCCGAGCTTGGTGCGCGACGGCACCGCGAAGTGAACCGAATCGGCCCACCCCGTGTATCTCTCGGGTTGACCGGCGGCGCACGGCAGGAGTACGGTCCGGCCACAGTGAGTCGGCCTCGGGAGGGCCGACGACGTCGCGCCGAACGCCCCCGCACCGCTGCCCGGCATGGTCCGTGCCTGGCCCCTGCGACGCGTCCGCAGCGGCGCCTCTGGAGGAGTCCCGGGGATTGATGTCGCCTCGCGGCGGCACTGGAGGTCGATCGCGCATGAAACGGCTCATCGTGACGCTTGCCACGCTCACCCTGCTGACCGGTGTCCTGGCGGCACCAGTGTCGGCGATCACGAATGGCGACAAGGACGAAGACGGCCACCCATATGTCGGGCTCATGACGGCCATTGACGAGGACGGGTTCGCGCTCTGGCGCTGCACCGGCACACTCATTGCGCCGACGCTGTTCCTGACGGCCGGCCACTGCGTCGAGGCACCCGCCGCGCACATTGAAGTCTGGTTTTCCTCAGGCCCCGTGCCGATCGACCCTGAGTTCGCGGCGGCGCTGGCAGCGGCGGCGCCCGACGATGTGTCGTGCTCCGCGGATCCCGCGTTCGACGGGTACCCCTGTCAGGGCGACGTCGGTGGCACGCCGCACGGCCATCCGGACTACGACCCGAACGCGTTCTTCCTGTTCGACCTCGGCATGGTCGTCCTCGACGAGCCGATGCCGATGGACACATACGGTCAACTGCCGGCCCTCGACCAGCTCGACGCGCTCAAACCGCGCCGCTCGACGACCTTCACCGCGGTCGGCTACGGGCGCCAGCGGAGCTTCCCGAGCGCGACATCCTGGAAGGTCATCGCGATTCGGGAACGGTACGTCGCGAACCCGCACCTGCTTCAGATCAACACCGGGTTCACCGGCGACTTCGCTATGATGCTGTCGAACAACGCGAACACCGGCGGAACGTGCTTCGGCGACTCGGGTGGCCCGAACTTCCTCGGGGACTCGAACGTCATCGCTGGGGTCACGTCGTTCGGGCTCAACTTCCCGTGTGGCGGGACGGGCGGCGTGTACCGCATCGACCGCGCCGACGATCTCAACTGGATCAACACGTTCCTCGACTGACCGCGGGATCGTGGTCACCTGACGTTCGGTCGTGAAACGGCCCCCGGCAGCAGCCGGGGGCCGTTTCGATTCGCCGGCGGGGCCGAGGAGGGTCAGCCCTGGGCGACGAGCGTTGGCGTGAACGGTCGCGGGAGGAACGCCTCGCTCGTCGCGCGACGGTGTGAATCCGTCACGGCCCTGGTCATGGCTGCCCGGTAGGCGAGGTCCGTCTCCGGCAGGGGATCGACGTCGAGCTCGCGGCTGAGGATGTCCCGCAGGCGCCGGTACTGGCGCACGACCTGGGAGCGGGTGCCCTGCGCACCGTAGTACGAGATCAGCACCGCGTGCGCTTCCTCGCGCAGGACATCGCGGGCGAGCAGCCGGTCGGCCGCGTCGCGCGCTCCCTCGAAGTCATCGACCGCGAGCCGACGCTGGGCGACGAGCGCGAGCGCATCCTCGTAGAGGTCGGACAGCCGCTCCTGTTCGGCCGCGAAGCAGTCATGGCCCAGACCCTCGGCGAGATCGCCGCGGTACAGCGCGATCGCGGCTTCCGGGTTCGGCGGCGCCGCCTTCAGGTGCGTCTCGAACTCCTCGCTGTCGAGGTGCACCGGGGCGCCGGGCCGAAGGCCAACCGAGTCCGGCTCGATCACGAACAACTCGCCCGGGTCGACACACGCCGCGGCGAACGCGCTTCTGACAAGCCATAACGCCTGGCGGAGCGAT
The DNA here is from genome assembly GCA_035720425.1 of Candidatus Limnocylindrales bacterium. Lineage (GTDB taxonomy): Bacteria > Chloroflexota > Limnocylindria > Limnocylindrales > CSP1-4 > DASTOB01. The sequence continues at coordinate 19,962 of DASTOB010000018.1, read as the reverse complement.
GCCGCCGACGCCTCCACGTCCGGCCACAGCGTGGCGGCGAGGCAGTCGCGCGACCGCGGGTGACGATCGATCGCCATGAGAGCAAAGAGCGCCTGCGCCTGTCGGCCGGGGATTCGGACCGGTCGGCCGCGCACGCCGACCTCGAGGCGGCCGAGCAACCGGACGTCGACGCGGGGACCTGCACGTCGCATGGTCACGGACACCTCGCGGTCTTGTCGTCCGGGGTGCGGGCGCCCGACCCACCCCCAGTGGGCCGGACGCCGCCTCGGCCGGTCCACCCGGGTGTCCGCCCCCCATCGCTCGGAACCCGGTTGGCCGCTCCCCCCGGGCGGCCCTCACCGGTTGCCGCGATGATGTTCGCCGTGTAACAGGCGAGCGAGCATGCAGTCGACACTCGAGGTGTCGGCGAGTTGACATCGAGAGCGCTGCCACCTCGACCGGCTGGCGGTCGATACACTGGCGCGCACTGTGCCGATCGCCGTCATCGAGTTCGACTTCGACCCCGTCGTGCGACTGGCCGACACGACGGTCCGGCTCGAGACACTCGCGCTCGCCCTCGTCGTGCTCACGACGGTGCTCGTCGCCGCCCGCATCGCCGGGTGGACGCCGGCGGAGGGCGATGACCCGGGACCGTTCGTGCATCGGCCGCGACTGCGCCGTGACGACCTGCTCCTCGTCATGCTCGGGATCATTCCCGGTGCGGTCATCGGCGGGCGGATCGGCTACGCGCTGACCCATCTCGACTACTATGCGGCGCGCCCGGCTGCGCTGATCGATCCGGCCCAGGGGAGCCTCGAACTGGCGGGGGCGGTGGCCGGTGGAGCCCTCGCCGGCGCATCGGTCGCCGTCCTGCTCGAGGGTCCCATCGGGCGATGGTTCCATGTCGCGGCGCTGCCGACGTTGCTCGCGCTCGGTCTCGGCAAGGCCGCCACGGCGATCGGTGGCGCGGGGCAAGGAAGCCCGTCCGATCTGCCCTGGGCGACGGCGTATCTGGGTCCCGGGCCGTGGGGCTCGCTCGCGCCGGCGACGCCGTCGCACCCGGCCCAGGTCTACGAGGCAGTCGCGACGATCGTCGTGCTGATCGTCGTCATCGGGATCCTCGCCGCGGGAGGCTTTGCCCGCCGCGACGGACGACTGTTCCTCGTAGCGATCGGCGGGTGGGCGATTGCCCGTGCTGCGGTCGCGGCGGCGTGGCGCGATCCGGCGATCCTGGGCCCGCTGAACGCCGGGCAGCTCATCGCTATCGCGCTGGGCGCGGTCGCATTCGGCCTCGCCGTCGCGCTGCCTCGGCTGGCCGCCGCCCGGTCGTCAGGCCCGGGAGCGGACGGCGCGGAGCCCGCCTGGCCGGACCCGTCGAACCGCCCGCGATTCTGAGTCGCGCCTCCATCGTTGGCCCCCGTTCGATCGGCGTCGTCCCTCGACAGGTCGGAGTATCGTTGCGGACACTGGCACGATGCCCTCGCAAGGTCGCCGACGCGGCCGCCCAGCACGATGAGAGGTCTCCGATGACACAGGTCGCAGAGCCGCAGGCCGGGTCCGCCCCGGCATCCCTCGAGCGCGTTCACCACTGGATCGGAGGCCGCCGGGTGGCCGGGACATCCGGCCGCAGCGGGCCCGTCTACAACCCTGCGACGGGCGTCCTAGCCCGGGAGGTCGACTTCGCGTCGGTCGAGGAGGTCGAGGCCGCGGTCGCCACTGCCAAGGCCGCGTTCCCGGGCTGGCGGGCGACGTCGCTGTCCAAGCGGACCGACATCCTGTTTCGGGTCCGGAACCTCGTCGACCAGCATCGGACGGACATCGCGGCGTTCCTGACCGCCGAGCACGGCAAAGTCCCGTCCGACGCGCTCGGCGAGATTGCCCGCGGCCTTGAGAACCTCGAGTTCGCGACCGGCATCCCGAACCTGCTCAAGGGCGGCTTCTCCGAGCAGGTCTCGACCGGGGTCGACGTGTACCAGATCCGTCAGCCCCTCGGCGTCGTCGCCGGCATCACCCCGTTCAACTTTCCGGCCATGGTCCCGATGTGGATGTTCGGCAACGCGATCGCCTGCGGCAACACGTTCATCCTCAAGCCGTCGGAGAAGGACCCGTCGGCATCGATCTTCATCGCCGAGCTGCTCCGCGAGGCGGGCGTGCCGGACGGCGTCTTCAACGTCGTCCACGGCGACAAGGTGGCGGTCGACACGATCCTCAACCACCCGGACATCAAGGCAGTTTCGTTCGTCGGCTCCACGCCGATCGCCCGCTACATCTATGAGACCGGAACCCGCAACGGCAAGCGTGTCCAGGCCCTCGGTGGCGCGAAGAACCACATGGTCGTCCTGCCCGACGCCGACGTCGACATGGCAGCCGACGCCGCCGTATCGGCCGCCTACGGCTCGTCCGGCGAGCGCTGCATGGCCATCTCGGTCATCGTCGCCGTCGGCGACGTGGCCGATCCCCTCGTCGACGCGATCAGGCAGCGCCTGCCGCGGATCCAGGTCGGTCCGGGCAGCGACAGCTCGGCCGAGATGGGTCCGCTCGTAACGCGCGAGCATCGCGACAAGGTCGCCTCGTACCTCGAGAAGGGCAAGGAACAGGGCGCCGACGTCGTGACCGACGGCCGGGACCACCCGCTCTACCGGGACTCGGACGGGTTCTTCCTCGGCGTGTCACTCATCGACAAGGTCACGCCGGACATGGACTCATACCGGAACGAGATCTTCGGCCCTGTCCTCGAGGTCGTCCGCGTGCCGACCTACACGGACGCGGTGAAGCTCGTCAACGAGAACCCGTACGGCAACGGCACGGCGATCTTCACGCGCGACGGTGGGGCGGCCCGACAGTTCCAGTTCGAGGCGGAGGCCGGCATGGTCGGGATCAACGTCCCGATCCCGGTGCCGGTCGCGTACTACAGCTTCGGCGGCTGGAAGGCGAGCCTGTTCGGCGACCTCCACATGTACGGGCCGGAGGGCATCCAGTTCTACACGCGGGCCAAGGTCGTCACGTCGCGCTGGCCGGATCCGGGCACCTCGAAGGTGGACCTCGGTTTCCCGCGCACGCGCTGACGCGTCGCATGCGTGTGCCCGCCTGACAGCCGGGCGCGATGGCCGCCGTGTAACGAGGCACAGCTCGCGAACCCGATCCGGGTCGGCTCGTCCCGCTGGCGAGCCGCCCGCCGCGCTCACCCGCCGCGCTCACCCGCCGCGCTCACCCTTCCCGTATCGGCCCCATTCATGCCGGAGCGTGGACGGTGGCATGAGCGATGTCCTTTTCCGGTCGTATCGCCACGATCATCGCGTCCACTGGTAACCGAGCGGTGATCGCGCGGTAAGCGGGGCGCGGGGCCCGCGTAATGGCCCGGCAAGGCCTGTCGGTAACGATGGACGCGATATGTCCCGACACAGGCGGCCCCAGCTGCTCGCCGAGGCGGCCCGGCTCAACGCCGAGCTCCTCGCCAGGTTGGGTGGCGAGCTGCGCGCGTCGCGGAAGCGTCGCCGCGTGACCCAGGCGACGCTGGGCGCGATGATCGGTGTCTCGCAGTCGACGATCAGTCTCATGGAGTGCGGCCGCGGCGGCAGTCTGTCGCTCGACGTCTGGCAGCGTGCCTTCGTCGCCCTCGACCGACCATTGCGGCTCGACATGCCGCGCGATCGGCTCGAGCAACCGGCCGACGCCGGCCACCTTCTGGTCCAGGAACTCGTGCTCCGGATGGCCCGCGCGGTGGGCTTTCGGTCGACCTTCGAACTGCCGACCCGGCCGATGGATCCGGGTCGTTCCGCCGACGTCGGTCTGCGTCACGACGCGCACCGGATCCTCGCGCTGACGGAGTGCTGGAATCTCATGGGCGACGTGGGAGCGGCCGCGCGCTCGACGAACCGAAAGCTGGCGGAGGCCGCCGAGCTCGCGATCGTGCTCGGCGGGGAGCGGCCGTATCGGGTCGCGGGCTGTTGGGTCGTGCGCGCCACACGGCGCAATCGCGACCTCGTCGACCGCTACCCGGAGGTGTTCGCCGCGCGTTTTCCGGGTTCGTCGGTGGCGTGGGTTCGAGCCATCTCCACGGGCAGCGAGCCGCCGTCCGAGCCCGGACTGGTCTGGTGCGACGTGGCCGGCACCCGGCTCTTCCCGTGGCGGAGGCGATGATCGCGAGTGTGGCGGTTGCGTCCGGCGAGTCCCTGGCGCCCGACGTCGCCGCCAAGCGCGGTCCGCATCGTGTCCATTCATGCGCCACGCACACCAGTCGAGGTCAAGCGTGGGGCTCTCGGGGCGTATCGCCAGGTCAGCGTCCCCACTCGTGCAGAGGGGAGTCGTCGTGCATAAGGCGGCCAACCGGACCGCATGCTGATGGCGCGTCGCCACGTTGTCGATCCGCAGAGCCAGCCGGCATGAATGGGGCCGATAAGGCGGGCTGCAGGCCGCCCGTCGTGCGCTGCAGGCCCCCCGTCGTGCGCTGCAGCCGCCCGTCGCGGGCTCGTGTCGCTCCACCACCCTGCCGAGCCCGCGGATGCGAGCCCGCCGCAAGGCTCTGGACGCGCGGCGCCGGTACGCTCGTGACGGGCGTCGGAGCACGATCGGACGACTCGAAAGGAGTTGCCCCCATGCTCTGGACCCTGCTCGCGATCCTCGCCGTGCTCTGGTTGCTCGGCGTCGCCACCAACGTCGTCGGCGGCTTCGTTCACGTCCTGCTCGTGGTCGCCCTCATCGTGTTCATCGCGGAGATGCTGAGCGGCCGCCGAACCGCCTGACCCGTGGCCGCGGAGGGAGCCGGCGCGCGACGACGATCGTCACGTCGTCCGCGGCCGGCTCGTCGGCCGTAAAGTCCCGAACTGAACGAACGACCGCGTCGACGAGTTCTCGCGCGGAGGCGCCCGCCGAGGCGGCGTCGTGGAGCACGTCCCGGAACCGATCGTCGCCGAATCGCGTGCCGTTGGCGGCGCGGGCGTCGGTCACCCCGTCGGTGTACAGGACGAGCGTGTCGCCCGGATCCAGCGTGACCCGCGCCTCGTCGAGCGCGATCGACGGGAATGCACCGAGCAACGGGCCACCGACCGGCACCTCCTCGAGCGCGGTCGTCCCGTGCCGGATGATGAGCGGAGGCTCATGGCCGGCGTTGGCGACGACGAGCGATCCGGACCGCGTGTCGAGGTAGCAGCACAGGGCGGTGATGAACAGCGCCGCCCGACGCTCCTCGACGAGGATCCGGTTCGTTCGCTCCAGTGCGACCGCGGGCCGGCGGGCATGGTCGATCGCGGCGTGGATGAGCGGCCGGGCGAAGGCCATGAGGAGCGCCGCGGCGATCCCCTTCCCGGTCACGTCGGCCATGACGATCGCGAGCTCGCGCCGGCGATCGCGCGGCGCGAACGCGTCGAAGAAGTCGCCGCCCACCTCGCGCGCCGCCTCGTAGTGACTGGCCAGCGCCCAGCCGGATACGTCGGGCGCGACGAGCGGCACGAAGCTCCGCTGGAGCCGGCGCCCGAGCGCGAGCTCCGCCTCGATCCGTGTCCGCTCCTCGACCGCGCGAGCGTCGACGCCGGCGGCCTCGACGAGGGCCTCGAGGGCGGCGGCGAGGACCTCGGTCGCGGCCTGCAGACCCGCGGCATCGGTCCCCCTGACGACGACTCGACCGAGCGGCGCAGTCGCCGGTCCGATCGGGGCGCCCGCCACGACCGGGCGGTCCGACGGCGCGCCCGCGAGCAACGTGCCGTCGCCGTCCTCGACGGCGACGACGAGGTCCGGTCCGAAGGCGGCGAACGGCGCGACGAGTGCGGACAGCCGGTCGCCGATGGCGAGGCCGGGCGGCTCAGGCGTCGGCAAGCGCCGCCGACCGGTCCTCGTGGACCCGGAACAGTCGCTTCAAGCCGGTCCGCTCGAGGACTCGCTCCACGGCGGCCTGGGGAGCGACGAGGGCGACCTCGTTCTGGACGCCGCCGCCGGAGACGTCGAACTCGAGCGAGTGAATGGCGCCCCAGCCTTCCTCGGGATCCGGCGGGGCCTCGCCACGCAGGATCCGGATGAGGGAGTGGAGCGCGACGAGCCCGGAGCTGGCGAGGAACGACAGCCCGGCCAGGTCGAGGACGATCCGGCGTGTGCCGTCGGCATGGAGCGTCCGGCCCGCCTCGATGAGCGTGGTGAAGTTCGACGCGTCGAGTTCGCCGGTCAGCGCAACGACCGCCGTGTCGCCGCCCGCCTGATCGATCGTGATGTCCAGCGCCATCCTCAATCCTCCTCTTCGCGCCGTCCGAGCGTACGCACCAGGGTCAAGATGTTCCCGCCGCCGGGTCGGTGTTCGTGGGTCATCGAGTCCGTCGCGGCCCGGATCAGGTGAATGCCCATACCACCCGGCCGAAGCCGGGTCGAGTCCAGGTCGGGCTCTCCGACCGACGTCGGGTCGAACGCGGGGGCGCGGTCGCGGATCTGGACCCGGACGCCGCCGACCGTCGGACCCATGGTGACCTCGATCGGCCCCGACGCGCCGCCGTACCCGTGCGTTGTGATGTTCGTCATGGCCTCGTCGACCGCCTGGACGAGATCGACGACACAGTCATCCGCTGCCCCGAGTTCCGTGCACGTGGCGCGGACGAAGGCGCGCACCTCGGCGAGTCGCTCCAGGCGAGCCTCGATCTCGATCGTGCGGGCCTCGGCCGCCGCGGCCGACACGGTCTTGATCACGCCATCCGCGCGAAGTCGGCTAGGCCACGCTTGACGAACCGGCCGTGGCCGGCCCGACCGGTGAACTCGCCGTTTCGAACGATGACCGAACCGCGCGACAGGACGACGTCGCTTCCACCCTGGACCTCGCGGCCCTCATAGCAGGAGTAGTCGACGTCCATGTGGTGGCTCGCGGCTGAGATCGTCCGGCGCCGGTTCGGGTCGTAGATCACGAGGTCGGCGTCCGACCCCACCGCCACCGTGCCCTTGCGCGGGTACATCCCGAACAGCTTGGCCGGCGCGGTCGAGATGACCTCCACCCAGCGCTCGCGGGTCAGCCGGCCGCCGATGACGCCGCCGTCGTGGAGCAGGTCGACCCGATCCTCGACCCCGGGAAGCCCGTTCGGGACCTTGCGGAAGTCGCCCTTGCCGAGGTCCTTCTGCCCCTCGAAGTCGAACGGGCAGTGGTCGGTCGAGACGACCTGGAGGTCGTCCTTGACGAGGCCGGACCACAGCTCGTCCCAGTGGTCCTTCGGCCGAAGGGGTGGAGAGCACACGAACTTCGCCCCGTTGAACCCGTTGCCCATGTCGTCGAGGCTCAGGAACAGGTACTGCGGGCAGGTCTCGGCGAAGGCCATCGCGCCGCGGTCGCGGGCAGCACGGACCTCGTTGAGTGCGTCGCGGGCGGAGAGGTGAACGATGTAGACGGGTACCCCGGCCGCCTCTGCCAGGCGGATCACGCGGTTCGTCGCCTCGCCCTCGAAGATCGGGTAGCGGGCGACGCCGTGGTAGTACGGATCGGTCTTGCCGGCGGCGGTGAGGTCGGCCGCGACGATGTCGATGGCCAGCCCGTTTTCGGCGTGCATCATGATCAGCCCGCCGTTCCTGGCGGTCTGCTGCATCGCCCGGAAAATCGCCCCGTCGTCAGAGAAGAAGACACCGGGGTACGCCGTGAAGAGCTTGAAGTCCGGGACGCCCTCGGCGACGAGCTGGTCCATCTCGGCGAGCGTCGCGTCGTTGACGTCGCTCATGATCATGTGGAAGCCGTAGTCGGCGACCGCCTTGCCCTCTGCCTTGGCGTGCCACGCATCGAGGCCCTCGCGGAGGGACTTGCCGCGCGACTGGACGGCGAAGTCGACGATCGTCGTCGTGCCGCCGAATGCCGCCGCGCGCGTTCCCGTCTCGAACGTGTCCTTGGCGAACGTCCCGCCAAACGGGAGTTCCATGTGCGTGTGGACGTCGATCGCGCCCGGGATGACGTACTTCCCGGACGCGTCGATCGTTTCGTCGGCGGTCACGCCCGCGCCGGCGAGGTCGTGACCGAGCTGGGCGACCGTCTCCCCGTCGACGAGCACGTCCGCGGCGTGCGAGCCCTCGGCGGTGACGATCGTGCCGTTGGTGATCAGGGTGCGCATCGCGGCTCTCCTCGACGAATGCTGCGCGACGTCCGTCTCGCGGAGCGAATGAGGGCTCATCGTAGCGAAGCCGACGGTTACCCGGCGCGCAGATCGACGGTTCGGGCGACGGCACCGGCCTATCATGCGTGGACAACAGTGGCCGGGGCCGTCGAAGGGAGGTCGGTGGATGCCACCTCATCGCCTGATCCGAGCCCGATCGCTCCAGGTTGCCGCGGGCGTCGCGGTCGTCGTGATCGCGATCGGCTGCTCTGGCATCGGCAGCCCCGCGCAGACCGGCGCCGCTGCCACGACGCCCCTTCCTCCGTCCCCCGAGTCCCCGCCCCCGATGCGCGCCTTTCCAGTGGACAACGCACCGATCAACATAGCGGCGCGAGACGGCGAGATTTGGGCGGTCGGCGACGGGGTCCTGCTCCGGATCGATGGGGCGACGAATGCGACGACCGAGTTCCCGCTCGATATCGGCGCCGGCTCAGGGTCGATTGGCGCATCGACCGACGCTCTCTGGATCGCGGACTGGCTCGGCGACGTCGTCCTCCGGGTTGACCCCGCGAACGGCGCGATCGTCGCCACGATCCCAGTGGCAGCGCCGGTCGGGGTGATCGCGACCGCCGAGGGCATCTTCGTCGGCAGCGAGGGGGCCGCTGGCGTGGTGCGCATCGATCCTGACCGGAACGTCGTCGCGATGGAGTATCCGCAGCGAGGGGGCTTTGCCTACGCGGACGGCAGCCTGTGGTTCGCTCAGCGGGACGCGGGGACGGTCGTCCGGGTGCAGGCTGCCACGGGCCAGGTCCAGAGCAGGTTCGAGGTGCCGGCGGAGGGCCGCCCAGGCCCGGACGCGGGCCTGGGCGGCTGCTTCGTCGGCGGCCGGTCGCCCGATGCCTGGTGGACGTGGTGCTTCACGGAGCACGGCGACAGCGTCGCCATCCGGATCGATCCCAGAACGCTCGCCGCGAGGGGATCGGTGGCCGTCGGCGGGCCTATCGCGGGCGCCGTCGTCGTCGTCGACGAGCTGTCCTGGTTCATCCTTGATCGGGGCATTGCCGCGGTCGATGACCGGAACGAGGTCGTGCGCGCGATCGACCTTGGCGCTGGGTTCGCAGCCAACAACGCCGTCATCGCCGCGGACGCGCTGTGGGTCCCGGACGAGGAGGGCCGGCGGGTCGTCCGGATCGAGCTGTCCGCCCTGCGCTGAGGGCCATCGACCCGCGCGCCCTCCGACGGCCGTGGCGCCTCTCGGTCCGTCAGCCGGTCAGCGGATGAACGACCGGAGATCGAGACCGCGCCGGCGAGATCGCGACCGTTCTGGGCGACCGTCTCCCCGTTGTGCCGCAGCGCGCGGCGCCGGATCAGCGCCGATTGCGGCGTCCGATCCGCGGTGGGTGGTTTCGAGTCAGCGCCGCGTGCGCCTGCGGCTGGCGGCCACGAGGCCGACGAGCATCGCGCCGAGTGTCGCAACCCACGGACCGATCGTGCCGAGCCCGGCCGGCTCGGCGAGTGGCACCGTCGCCGTGGGCGGCGGGGTCGGGAGGGCGCCCGGCGCACCGGGTCCGGGCGCCGCGGGTGCCGCCGGCTGAGCGGGGGTTCCGGGCGCGGCCGGTGGCGCCGGACCTGCCACCGACGGCGGTGCGAGTGCGCCCGGCGGGAGCTCCCCGACGATGGCGCTCGGCTGAATGCTCCGGTCCTGGTTTCGGTTGCCGCTCCCGTCGAGCTGAAGCGTTCGCATGTGCCATGGTGCCCCGGACACCTCGCCCGCTCCGTCGCGCGACCCACCGGCGGCGAGGTTCCAGAACGCCGACTGGGCGAGGTGGCCACCCCACGCCAGGAGGACGGCCGATCCGCTCGACGTGAATCGCACCGTGACGTCTGCCGTGCTGTTGCCGTCGACCGGGCCAGCATGGGCGGGCGTGGACAGAGATGTGATGGTCCCGCCCCAGATGGTGATCCGGCGTGGCGCTCCCGAGTACACCTGCGCCGCCGTGACCGACAGCCCGTCCATCACGAACGGATCGGCGGGAACTGCGGCCGACGCCGCCGCCGGCAGCGACGGGCAGAGCGACGAGACCGCTCCGCCGGGCCCGCACAGGTTGGGCGACGCCCACGCGTTCCACGCGGCGATGAAGTCGTACGCCTTGTGCCCGCCGGCGGTGACGTCGTAGTTGATCCGGATCGTGTGGCTCCCCGGGGCAAGTCCCTCGATCGCGAGTCGGAACGGCACGACGCCCCCCTCCGGGAAGCGCGCGTTGTTGCCGTTGAGGTTGCCGTTCTGCCAGGCGACCTCGAGCGGAGCCCACTGGTCGAGGTTGACCGACACGCCGGCCGCTCGCGCGTGACCGCCGACCGTGCCGGCGACGAGCCCGGCCGCCGCCGCCGCAAGGGCGAGGTCGAGGAGGCGCCGGCGGGCGCGTCGGCGGGCCGTCCGACCGCTTACGTCCCACCACGGATCGCGCCCCCAGCCGAGCGCGAGCCAGAACGGGCGAGAACCGGACACGCGGACCACCTCCCGAGCGGATACCCGGGAGTGTCGACCGGCAGGGAGTCCCGTTGTCGAGGGGCACGTCCGGGCTAGTCACCGTCCCGCACCCCTCGCGAGCACACACGGGCGCGATGGTCGAGCCGGTTTCGCGGTGTCCGGCGACACCGTTCCGGCCGCGCGGCCGTCAGTCTGTGTTCCGCGCCGGGTCAGGTCGTGGCGGAAACGTCCCGCACTGCCGGCGCCTCGCGCGGGGGTCAGACCGTCGCGGCCACACCTCGCAGTGCCGGCACGATCTCGCGCCCATAGACGTCGAGGACGTCCTCCTCGTCGCCGTTCATGAGATAGATGTTGAACTGGTCGACCCCGGCGTCGGCCAGCTCGTGGAGCTTGGAGATGTGCTCGTCGACCGAGCCGAGCACGCAGAATCGGTCGGTCACCTCGTCGCCGACGAACGCCGCGTTCGACGACCCGACCTCCGCGTGGTGGAGGTAGTCGTAGCCGGTCCGGTCTCGGATGTAGCCGGTCAGCGACTCCGGCAGCTGTTCGCGCGGGTACTTGTTGACGAGGTCGACGATGTGGTTGCTCACGAGCGCCGGGAACCAGCGCGTCCGATCGCGGCACAGCGCGCGGTCGCCGACGTGGGCAGGCGCCGCGGCCTGGACCTTGACCGACCCGCGCGGCCGGCCGGCGGCCACCTCCGCCTCGCGGACCTGGCCGACGAGCCAGCGGATGAGGTCCGGGTCGCCCAGCTGGAGGATGAGGCCGTCGGCGATGCGGCCGGTCATCGCGAGCGCCATCGGGCCGTAGCCGGCCACCCACACCGGGAGCGTCCACGATCCCGTCCACGGCAGTGACAGCTCGGCGCCCTCGTAGGCGACGGTGCGACCCTCGACGAGCCCCTTGATCGCGGCGATCGCCTCCTCGAGCGTGGCCATCGTCGTCGGTGGTTTGCCGAGGACCCGCCGCGCCGAGTCGCCGCGCCCGATGCCGAGGTCCATTCGACCGCCGGATACCTCGTTGAGCACGGCGAGCGTGGAGGCGGTCACCGATGGCTCGCGGGTGGCCGGGTTCGTGACACAGGTACCGAGCCGCATGCGCTCCGTCGCCTGCGCCATGAGCGTGAGCAGGATGTACGGCTCCCGCCACAGGACATGCGAGTCGAACACCCAGCCGTACGTGAAGCCGGCCTGTTCGGCCTGTTTCGTCAGCGCGACCGTGCGCTCGAGGGAGTGCTCCGGCTTGAGCGTGAACCCGAAATCCATGACGCCCTCCGACACCCGATGAGCGGTGATCGTAGCCCACCACGAACGGCGAGGAGTAGGCTGCGGCCAGATTCCACGTCACGTGGGTCCACAGCTCGTCCCGCGGAGTGGTCATCGAGCGTGCTGATGCCCGCCGAATGGTCGACTTCTGCCCCGGCAGCGTGGCGCCGGAGGCGGTCGTGCGCATGCACTGGGCGGGAAGAGGCTCGCGCGGCCCGGTGATGGTCCGCGTCAGGTGATTCGACGGCCAGCTGTCGACATCGCGTGGAATCCGGCCTGGCCGCAGGCCTCATCCTCCGAGGCGAGCGGCCATGTCGGCGTAGCCGCGATGGCGCGCACGCACGTGCGTCGTCGCCCGACGAGGTGAAGGGCTCGGCCGTCCTCCTCCACACGGCCGAGCCGGGCGGTAGTTTACGGCCTTACGAGATCCTCGTACGCGTCGGGACGACGATCCCGGTAGAACTGCCACGTCTGACGGACCTCGGTGATCTTGTCGAGATCGAGGTCGCGGATGATGAGCTCCTCGTCGTACGCGCTGCCGACGTCGCCGACGAACTGGCCGCGCGGGTCGACGAAGTACGACTGCCCGTAGAAGTCGTCGTCGCCGATCTCCTTCTCGATCCCGACCCGGTTGATCGTCCCGACGTAGTACCCGTTGGCCACCGCGTGGCTGACCTGCTCGATCCGCCACAGGTACTCCGACAGCCCGCGCGACGTGGCCGACGGGATCATGACGATCTCCGCACCGTTGAGCCCAAGCGCTCGGGCGCCCTCGGGAAAGTGGCGGTCGTAACAGATGTACACGCCGACCTTGCCGACGGCGGTCTCGAAGACCGGGTAGCCGGTGTTGCCGGGGCGGAAGTAGAACTTCTCCCAGAAGCCCTTGACGTGCGGGATGTGCGTCTTTCGGTACTTGCCGAGATACGCCCCGTCGGCGTCGATAACGGCGGCAGTGTTGTAGTAGATCCCGGACGCCGTGGCGTCCTCCTCGTACATCGGCACGACGAGGACCATGCCGGTCTGCTTCGCGAGGTCCTGCATCCGCTTCGTGGTCGGCCCGTCCGGGATCAGTTCCGTGTAGCTGTAGTACTGCGGATCCTGGACCTGGCAGAAGTACGGCCCGTAGAACAGCTCCTGGAAGAGCATCGTCTGGGCGCCCTGCTTGGCCGCTTCATGGGCATACCGCTCGTGCTTCTGGATCATCGACTCCTTGTCGCCGGTCCAGCTGGCCTGGAGGAGCGCCCCTCGGACGATTCGCGGCATCTCGATCCCTACCTTCGCGCGTGTTCGGGTGAAGGGAGAGAGGGTACACCGACGACGACCGCCCGGCGCGCCCGAGGGGTCGGCATGTGCTGTAATGGCGGCCACGCGAGGGGACGAGCAGCCGGTCGCCGCAGACGAACCGGCCGATCAGAGGTGGACCGATGGGCATCAGTACCGCGCCCGGCCGGATGACCGGCGACGAGATCGTCGAGCTCACCAAGCGGCACACGATCTTCGAGTGGTCGGCCCAGGCGAAGGTGGATCCGATCCCCGTCGCCGGCGCCAAGGGCAGCTGGTTCTGGACGCCGGAGGGGAAGCGCTACCTCGACTTCAACAGCCAGCTCATGTGCACGAACATCGGGCACGGCGACGAGCGGGTCACCCGCGCGATCGCGGAGCAGGCGGCCCAGCTCGCCTACGCCAACCCATTCATGGCCACCGAGCCGCGGGCCCGCCTCGGGGCCAAGCTCGCCGAGCTCACGCCGGGTGACATCGACACGTTCTTCTTCACCAACGGCGGCGCCGAGGCGAACGAGAACGCGGTCAAGGTGGCGCGGATGTTCACCGGGCGCCACAAGATCGGCGTCCGCTACCGCGCCTACCACGGCGGGACGGCCGGAGCGATCACCCTCACCGGGGACCCGCGCCGTTGGGCGGCCGAGCCGGGCATCCCCGGCGTCTTCCGCATTCCGGACTTCCACCGCTTCGGCCGGCCCGAGCCGGATCCCGTCGGCGAGGTCCTCCAGGCGACCGAGGACGTCCTCATGTACGAGGGGCCGAAGACGGTTGCGGCGATCATCGTCGAGACCGTCGTCGGGACGAACGGGATCCTCATCCCGCCGGACGGCTACATGCAGGGCCTGCGCGAGATCTGCGACCGGTACGGGATCCTGCTCGTGGCCGACGAGGTGATGGCCGGCTTCGGACGAACGGGGAAGTGGTTTGCGGTCGACCACTGGAACGTGGTGCCGGACCTCATCGCGATGGCCAAGGGGCTCACCTCTGCGTACGTCCAACTCGGTGCGCTCGGCATGCGCCACCACATCGCGGAGCACTTCCGCGACAACGTGTTCTACGGCGGGCTGACCTACAACTCCCATCCGCTCGCCTGCGCCACCGCGCTCGCGGTCATCGACGTCATGGAGCAGGACGGGCTCGTCGAGCAGGCCGCCGAGCGCGGCCGCCTCATGACGCAGCTGATGGCGGACATGAAGGCGAAGCACCCGTCGGTCGGGGCGACCCGCAACATCGGCCTGTTCGGCATCTTCGACCTCGTCTGCTCGCGCGACCCGTGGACGCCGCTCGCCGGCTACAACGGGACGAGCGACGAGATGGTCGCCCTCGGCCGGCACTTCCGGGCCGAGGGGCTGTACACGTTCGTCCGCTGGAACAACTTCTTCACGAACCCGCCGCTGTCGATCTCCGAGGACGAGCTGCACCACGGGTTCGACGTCATCGACCGCGGGCTCGACATTACCGATCAGGCGGTCTCGGGCTGATCGACCGATGCCGTCGCGACGCCCGCTCGCCCGACGCGCCCGGCCGGTCATCGGCTTCAGCGTCATCGTCCTCCTGCTCCTCATGGCCTGGGAGGGCGCGAAGTGGGTGGCCGGCGACCCGTGGCGGTTCGAGTCCTTCCTCGGGACCGGGATCGCGATCAACCACACGCCGCCGTTCCGGCTGACCCCGTTCAACGACATCAACCTGCCCCACGTGTGGTGGATCGTCGAGGAGTTCGCGTCGGTCGACGCGCGTGGCACGACGACCCTCGCGGTGCTCGTCGGAGCCGGCCTGTTCACGCTCCGCAACGCGGCGGTCGGCTTCGCCATCGGGGCCGTGGTCGGCCTTGGGCTCGCGATCGTCATCGTCCACGTCCGCTTCCTCGAGCGCTCGCTCGTGCCGCTCCTCGTGGTGAGCCAGACGATCCCGATCATCGCGATCGCGCCGCTCATCGTGATCGGCCTTCGCGCGGACTGGCTCGGCGTCGCCGCGGTGACGAGCTACCTGACGTTCTTCCCGGTTACCATCGCAGCGATCCGCGGCCTGCGGGCGTTCGACCCACGGGCCCACGAGCTCATGACGTCGTACGCGGCGGATCGTCGAACCGTGCTCTGGAAGCTTCGCCTCCCGTCGTCGACGGCGTACCTGTTCACCGCGTTCAAGATCGCGGCGACCGGCTCGATCGTGGGCGCGATCGTCGGCGAGCTGCCGTCCGGGATGAGCCAGGGCCTGGCCCGCCAGATCCTGACGGGCATGCAGTACTACACCCTCGGGCCGAGCTACCTGTGGGCGGCGATCGTCATCGCCTCCGCGCTCGGCATCGGCGCCTTCGTCCTCGTCACCCTCGTCGAGCGCTGGGTCCTTCGGGACGCCCGTCCGGCCGAATCTGGAGCGGAAGCATGACCGACACCGTCATCCGATCGACCGGCAGCCCGGCCGGGGGTCCGGTCGTCCAGCTCGTCGACGTGTCGAAGGTCTTCGGCGGGTCCGCCGGCCGGGTCGAGGCGCTCAGCGCGATCGACCTGTCGATCGCGAGCGGCGAGTTCGTGTCGCTCATCGGGCCGTCCGGGTGCGGCAAGTCGACGCTCCTCCGAATCGTCGGCGACCTCATTCCCGCGACCGACGGGACCGTGACGGTCAACGGCAAGCCAGCACGTGACGCGCGCCTCGATCGCGACTACGGGATGGTCTTTCAGGCGCCGGTCCTGTTCGACTGGCGAACGGTCCAGAAGAACGTCGAGCTGCCGCTCGAGATCCTGCGCCGGCCGAAGCCGGAACGCGAGGCGAAGGCCCAGGCGATGCTCGAGCTCGTCGAACTGGGATCGTTCGCCGACCACCGGCCGTGGCAGCTGTCCGGCGGGATGCAGCAGCGCGTGGCGATTGCCCGGGCGCTCGCACTCGACCCGGCGATCCTGCTCATGGACGAGCCGTTCGGGGCGCTCGACGAGATGACCCGCGAACGGATGAACCTGGAGCTCCTGCGGATCTGGGATCGGACCGGAACGACCGTCATCTTCGTCACCCACTCGATCCCGGAGGCGGTCTTCCTGTCCACCCGGGTCGTGGTCATGTCCGCCCGCCCGGGACGGATCACCGACGTCATCGAGATCGACCTGCCGCGCGATCGGAACGTCGAGACCCGCGAGATGGACCGCTACTTCGAGCTCGTCACCCGCGTGCGCGAGGCGCTCCGATCCGGGGAAGGCGGGTCGGCCGACGCGTCGGCGTCCGCTCGCGTCCGCGCCGAGGGACTGTCCGCGTGAGCGTGGCGGTCACCACGCCGTCCGGTCGGAGCGCCGCCGCGCGGATCGGCTCCGGGCTGCGCGACTGGGTGCCCGCCGCGGCCGTGCTGGTCGGCTTCCTCGTCGTCTGGCAGCTCGTCGTGTCGATCTTCCAGATCAAGCAGTTCATCCTGCCGGGGCCGATCGCGATCGCCGAGGCCTGGCAGGAGGACCTGCCGGCGCTGTGGGCGGCGACGACATACACGCTCTCGGAGATCATCACCGGCCTCGTGCTCGGCGTGTCGGCCGGGCTGCTCGTCGGCGTCCTCACCGCCCGGTTCGCCACCGCCCGGGAGTCCCTCATGCCGTTCGCGATCGCCGCCAACTCGGTCCCGATCCTCGCCTTTGCGCCGGTGTTCAATAACTGGTTCGGCGTCGCCAACCCGCTGTCGAAGGCGATGGTCGCCGCAGTGCTGTGCTTCTTCCCGGTGATGATCAACACGGTTCGCGGCCTGACCAGCGTCCAGCCCGCCGCGCTCGAGCTCATGCGCTCGTACGCGGCCGGCCAGCTCGAGGTGTTCCGTCGCGTGCGCGTGCCGAACGCGCTGCCGTTCATCTTCACCGCCCTGCGCCTGTCGACCACGCTGGCCACGATCGGGGCGATCGTCGGCGAGTACTTCGCGGCGCCGCGGTCGAGCCTCGGGCAGTACATCGCGACCGCATCGGGCTTTCTCAACTTCGAGCGCTCGTGGGCTGCGATCGTGTTCGCGGCCGCGATCGGAATCGGGCTGTACGTGCTCGTCGTCGCGCTCGAGCGCCTGGTCATGCCGTGGTACGGATCGCGTGACGAGGTGACGTGATCCGGGGCGCATCGCTAGACTGCGCGCGGATGCATGCCGGCCACCCGGCACAGGAGGAGGAGAGTCAGTGAAGCACATGAGGTTCGCTGCCCTGGCAGCGGGCGTGATCGCTCTCGCGGGCTGTACGGGTGGGACGGCGACAGCGCCGCCCGCCGTCGACATCACGCTTCAGCTCCAGTGGTTCCCGCAGGCGCAGTTCGCGGGCTACTACGCCGCCCTCGACAAGGGCTTCTACACGGATGAAGGCCTCAACGTCACGATCAAGCCCGGTGCGGTCGAGATCGTTCCGGCGACGGTCGTCGCGAGCGGACAGGCCCAGTTCGGGATCAGCTGGGTGCCGCGCATGCTCGCCCCGCGCGAGAGCGGCGCGGACGTCCAGATCATCGGCCAGGTCTTCCAGCGCTCCGGCACGCTCCAGGTGTCGTGGGCGGACGCCGGGATCGATTCGCCGGAGGACTGGGAAGGCAAGCGGGTCGGCACGTGGGGCTTCGGCAACGAGGCGGAGCTCTATGCGGCGATGCGCAAGGTGGGCCAGGAACCGGACGTCGACAACACGATCGTCCCCCAGCAGTTCGACATGAACGCGTTCCTCAACGGTGAGATCGACGCGGCCCAGGCGATGATCTACAACGAGTACGCGCAGGTGCTCGAGGCGATCAACCCGGACACCGGTGAGCTGTACCAGCCGGAGGACCTGACGGTCATCTCGATGGAGTCCGCCGGAACGGCGATGCTCCAGGATGCGATCTTCGCGTCCGAGGCGTGGCTCGCCGAGGAAGGCAACGAGGACGTCGCGGTGCGCTTCCTCAAGGCCTCCTTCCGGGGCTGGATGCACTGCCGCGACAACATCGACGAGTGCGTCGAGATCGTGCTCAAGTACGACGCCGCCCTGCCGAAGGGCCACCAGACTTGGCAGCTCAACGAGATCAACGCGCTGATCTGGCCGTCGCCGAACGGGATCGGGATCATGGACGCGGCCGCGTTCGATCGGACCGTTGCGGTTGCGGTCGAGGGCGAGATCCTCAAGGCAGCCCCGACCGGGACGGCCTTCCGCAACGATCTCGCCCAGTCGGCGCTCGACGCCCTGGGGTCGGACGTCGACACGAAGGGCACCGACTACGAGAAGGCCGAGGTCACCCTCACCGAGGGCGGCAAGTAGCGGGGCTCACTCCACAGCCACATCGAAACGGGCCGGACCGCAAGGGCCGGCCCGTTTTCATCGGTGATCCGGGACGCCGATGTCGTCGGTTTGGCCGATTGGTTGCGCCACGAAGAACGCGACCCGTGCCGGGACGTACCCGGTCAGCTGTGGCCGGTTCCGAACTGGCGGTCGCCGGCGTCGCCGAGGCCGGGCATGATGTAGCCCTTCTCGTTGAGCTGCCGGTCGAGCGCGGCGCAGTGGATCTCGACGTCCGGGTGCGCCGCCGTGACCGCCTCGACCCCTTCCGGGGCGGCGATGAGGTTGACGAGCTTGATCCGCACCGGCTTGACCGCGCCCCAGCGCTTGAGTACCTCGATCGCCGCGGTCGCCGAGCCGCCGGTCGCGAGCATCGGATCGAGGATGAGGCACAGGTCGACCGACGCCGAGTCCGGCAGCTTGTTGTAGTACTCGACCGGTCGGAGCGTCCGCTCGTCTCGGAACAGCCCCAGGTGCCAGACCTGCGCCGTCGGCATGAGCTCGAGCATCGCGTCGACCATGCCGAGACCGGCGCGCAGGATCGGGATGAGGCCGATCCGCTCGCCGAGTTCGTGTGCCTCCGTCTCCTCGATCGGCGTTCGGACGGTCAGCGGGCGGACGCGCGCGTCGGCCAGTGCCTCGTACCCCAGGAGCCACGAGAGCTCGCGCACGACCTCGCGGAACTTCTTCGGTTCGGTCGCCTCGCTGCGCAGGATCGCGAGCTTGTGGAGCACCGCGGGATGGCGCGAGACGTGCAGGCTGGGCGGGGTCGACAACGCGCATCCTCCGAACGCGGGCAGGCACGGGCGGGACGGATCGATCGTACATCGCGCGCCGGCTGTCCGATCGCCGATTGACGTCGGTCCGGGGCGGCGCTAGCGTCGGCCGGACGGCCGGACCGGCCGGAAGGACGGCCCTCGAGGGTGCCCGCTCGAGCGTTGTCTCCGGGGGGATCCGGCCGTCCCCCTGTCCGGTGCCGGTTTGCGGGGTATGCTCGCCGCGCGAGCGTGCTCCCGCCGCTCGCATCGCCGCAAGCGTCGCCTCACGCGTCGCCGCCCGCACCGCGGCACGCATCATCAGTGAATCAGGAGGTCGAGCGTCGTGACCGCCACGGGCGCCGCACGAACCCCGTCACGAGCCGGCTCGCCGGCACGAACCGGGGCCACCCGTCGAACCGCCCAGCCGCGTTCGCGCGCCGCCGCGCCGGTCCTCGTGCGACTCCTGCGCAACGGCATCGAGGAAAGCGTCCACCGCGGTGACATCGTCGAGGTCGACGCCGAGGGCAGGACGGTCCGGGCGATCGGTGACCCGACCCGCCTCGTCACCCTCCGCTCCTGCGTCAAGCCATTCGGCGTCGTCGCGCTCATCGAGGCCGGCGGCATCGCCGAGTTCGACCTCGAGGCGGCCGAGATCGCGATCATGGCCTCGTCCCACTCCGGTGAGGACCTCCATGTCCGGACGCTCCAGGGACTGTTCCGTCGGGCCAACATCAGCCAGACCCTGCTCGCCTGCGGCGCGGAGGGGATGCCCCTCGACGCGCTGACGGCGGCGCGCCTCGCCCGCGACGGCGAGCGCCCCGGCCCCGTCCGGCACATGTGTTCCGGCCAGCACGCGGTCTCGCTGCTCCTGTCGCGGCTCCGCGGCTGGGACCCGGTCGACTACTG
>DASTOB010000017.1:0-2440 GCA_035720425.1 Candidatus Limnocylindrales bacterium | reverse complement strand
GACGTCGCCCGATCAGGAGGGCGTCGTGCTCGAGCAGGCGCCGGCCGCGGGGACCGAGCGCCCGGAGGGCTCGACCGTCCGGATCGCGGTGGGCCGGCTCGAAACGACGCCGACGCCGAGCCCGACGGCCGTGCCCTAGGGCCGGATCTTCTTGGACAGACCCCTAGCGGCTCGCGGTGCGCTGGAACAGCGCGATCTCGCCGATCGCGACGCGCGGGGCGTTCTCGGGCAGCGCGGTGATCCAGACGAGGTAGTAGCGGTAGCGCTTGCCCGAGGCGGCGAGCTTGAAGCGCTGGTGGTCGCTGCGGACGACGCCGCCCCCGAGCCGGCTCCAGTCGCCCTCGATGCCTGCCGGGACGCGGCCGCCGGTGGCGCCGAAGATCTCGGTCTGCCAGCCGGTATCGGGGCTCTGGATCTCCATCCGCACCGCCTCGACGCCGGGCTTGGCGTCGACGTAGATGCCGACGCCGGCCTTGCCGGCGCCCTCGAGCCCGCTGGTGTAGCTCTCGGTGACCCAGGTCGTGCCCGGCTGGCGGTCGACGACGTAGGTCGCCCGCTCGGGATGCTCCTCGTCGTCGCCGAGGGGGTCGTAGTCCTTGGCCGAGGCGCTCGCGACCGAGACGACCTTCTCCCCGGCGGGCGCCTCGATCGTGCCCGCGCCGGTCCCGCGTTGCGTGCGATCGACCCCCTCCTTCAGCAGGAACACGAGCGCCGTGGTGCCGGCCGCGAGCAGCAGCACCGTGGCCAGCACGGGGACCGGGTGGCGCATCCGGAACGGCAGCCGACGCCGGGCCGACGCCGGCAGCGTGCGCAGGACCGCGGTCGCTTCGCCGGTCGAGCGGCCGGAGCGCGCGGCCTCGATCGCGAGCGCCTCCTCGAGGTCGGCGACGAGCGTCGGGACGTCGGGGTAGCGGCGGCGGAGGTCCTTGTCGGTCATGCGGTCGAGCACCGAGGCAAGCGTGGCCGACGCCTCGGGACGGCGTGTCTGGAGGTCGGGCAGGTCCTCGCGGACGTGCTTCATCGCCACGGACACCTGGTTCTCGCCGTGGAAGGGGACGTCGCCGGTCAGCATCTCGAACAGCACGATGCCGAGCGAGTAGATGTCGGACTGGCCGTTGACGTCGTGGCCGAGCGCCTGCTCGGGCGAGACGTAGTCGGTCGTGCCGAGCACCCGGCCGTCGGCGGTCAAGCCGTCCTGGTCGAGCGTGCGCGCGATCCCGAAGTCGGTGACCTTGGCCGAGCCCTCGTTGTCGATCAGCACGTTCTGGGGCTTGACGTCGCGGTGGACGATGTGGTGCGTGTGGGCGTTGCCGAGCGCCCGCGCGATCTCGATCGCGTAGGCGATCGCCTCGTCCATCGGCAGGCGGCCCATCCGGCGGATGCGCTCCTTGAGCGTCTCGCCCTCGACGTACTCGAAGACGATGTACGGGCGGCCTTCGTCCTCGCCGGCGTCGATCACGCCGACGATGTGCGGGTGCGAGAGCTGCGCCACCGCGCGGGCCTCCCGGCGGAAGCGCTCGAGCTGGTCGGAGTCCGACGCGATCTCGCGGTGCATGAGCTTGATCGCGACGCGCCGCTCGAGCGTCTGGTCGAACGCGAGGTAGACGGTCGACATCCCGCCCGCGCCGATCTGGGCGTCCAGCCTGTACCGGCCGCTGAGCTGCATTCCGACGAGCGTGCTCATCTACGCCGTCCTATTGTGGCCGAACGGCCGGAGTGCCGCTGATGGTCTTAACGTTTCCCTATTCGGCGCCCTGGTGGGGTTCACCTTCGCGGTGGGCGACGACTACGGGTTGATCGACCGGCCCGACCAGGTCCGCCAATCCGATCCACCCTCGTCCTTCTTGTCTTCGTCGGCGGGCGGTTCAGGCTGGTCGGTGGCCGCGGGCGGCTCGGGCTGGTCGGTGGCCGCGGGCGGCTCGGGCTGGTCTGTGGCCGCTGGCGGCTCGGGCGTCGGCGGCTCGAACTCGGTCGTCTTCTCCTCGTCGGCGGGCTCCTGGAACGGCGCGGGCTCGTCGGTCCGCTCCGGCACCGGCGGGCTCCAGCCCGCGGATTCCCGGGCGTCGGCGGTCTCGGGCTCGTCGACCGGCCGTACGGGCTCGACCTGCTCGCCGGCCAGCGGGTTGCCGGCCTGCTCGATCGCGTCGTCGATCTGGCGCTCGGTGTCGGACATGCCCGGGGCGGTCGGCTCGGCCGCCTGCTGGAGGTCGAACTCGGCCTGCTCCTCGCCCTCGGCCACGCCCTCGCCGGCCTCGGCCAGCGGACGCTCGGCCTCGTCGGCCCGCTCGTCCGGGGTCGGGCCCGCGTAGTCGCTGACGACGCCGCCGATGTTGGCGGCCTCGAGCGCGGCGGCAGCCTCCTCGGCCGCCTCGTCGACGGGCTGTGGCTCCTGGGGCTCCGGGGCGGGCACCGGCGTCGCCGTGTTGGCCACCGGCCCCGG
>DASTOB010000016.1:0-3343 GCA_035720425.1 Candidatus Limnocylindrales bacterium | reverse complement strand
CGACGCCGCGCGCTCGAGCAGCTCGTGGAAGTGCGCGTCGGCCATCGGCTCGCCGGTCATGACCCGGTCGCCGTCGCGGAGCAGGTTCCGCCGGCGCAGCTCGACCGGGTCGATCCCGAGTCGCTCGGCGATGAGGTCGAGCTGCGACTCGTACGCCCAGGCGGCCTGGTTGATCCCGTAGCCGCGGAACGCGCCGGCGGGCGCGAGATTCGTGTACACGGCGTACGAGTCGATCCACACGTTCGGGACGTGATGCGGGCCGCCCGTGCCGTAGCCGCCGTTCTTGATCAGCCGTGGCCCGATGTCCCCGTACGCGCCGGTGTTGAAGTGGCACGTGTTGTGGCGGCCCACGATCCGGCCGTCGCGCGTCACCCCCGTTCGCAGGCGGATCCGCGCGGCGTGCTTCGTGACCGTCACGAACTCCTCCTCGCGCGACAGGTGGAGCCGGACCGGACGCCGGGCGGCGAGGGCGAGCGCGGCCGTGACCGGCTCGATCTTCGGGTAGCACTTCGCGCCGTACCCGCCGCCGAGGGTCGGCACGATGACCCGTACGCGCGACTGCGGGATCCCGAAGATCTCGGCGATCTGGGAGCGGACGACGAACGGGATCTGGGTGCCGACCCAGAGCGTCACGCGGCCGTCGCGGACCTCGGCGATGCAGGCGTGGGTCTCCATCGGCACGTGCTGGACCGGCGGGCTCGAGAACACGTCGTCGAAGACCTCGTCGGCCTCGGCGAAGCCGGCCTCGACGTCGCCCTTGCGGAGCCGAAAGTGGTTGCAGATGTTCGTCCCGGGCTGCGCGTCGACGATCACGTCGGCGAACGTCCGGCCGGTCCGCGGCGGCTCCTCGTGGACGAGCGGCGCACCCTCGGCGAGCGCCTCCTCGAGCGAGAACACTGCCGGCAGCTCGTCGTACTCGACGTCGACGAGGTCGAGCGCCTCCTGGGCGGCGTCGAGGTCCGCCGCCGCGACGCCGACGACGGGCTCACCGACGTGGCGGACCGTGTCGATGGCGAGGATCGGCTGGTCGCGGAAGACCGGCCCGTACCACGGCTGGAGGTCGCCCCGGGCGACGAGGTCCGCGCCGGTCAGCACGGCGACGACCCCCGGCACGCGGCGCGCGCGGGTCACGTCGATCGAGCGGATCCGGGCGTGGGGCAGGGGACTGCGCAGGAGCCGGGCATGAAGCATGCCCGGGACGGCGATGTCGATCGTGTACGGGACGCGGCCGGTGACACGCTCGACCGCGTCGAGCATGCCGCCGCGGGCGGGATCGATCGGGGCCCGATGCGCGAAGTCCGTCATCGTCCGCGGGTCAGGCGGGCCGGCCGCCGCCGCGCGCCTCGTCCATCGCGTGCTCGATCGCCCGGCGGACCCAGACGCGGACCATCTCGGTCCGGTACCAGGCGGAGCCGCGCATGTCGTCGAGCGGATCGACCCGCTCCGCGTAGCCGTCCGCGATCGCCCGGATCCGGTCGCCGTCGAGCGGCGCGCCGAGCGCGGTCGCCTCGAGATCCGGGTAGCGCTGCGGCGTCTCCGCCGCCGCCCCCACCGCCACCCGCAGGTCCGCGCAGGCGCCCGCCTCCTCGCGGTAGACCGCCGCGACCCCGACGCACGGTCGGTCCTCCGACGAGCGGGTCACGAACTTCTCGTACACCGCGGCGGTGCCGGCCGCCGGGATGGGGACACGGATGCCGGTGACGAGCTCGTTCGGCTCGATCGCGGTTTCGTAGAAGGCGACGAAGAAGTCGGCGATCGGGATCGCCCGCGATCCTCCCGGCCCATGCACGTCGACCGTCGCATCGAGGGCGAGGAAGACGGCCGGCGGATCGGACGCGTAGTCGGACTCGGCGAGCACGCCGCCGACCGTCGCGGCGTTGCGCACGCGGACGTTGGCGACCACGCCGAACGTCCGGGCGAGGACCGGGAGGTGGGCCTGCACGATCGGGCTCAGCTCGACGTCGCGGTGGCGGACGAGCGCACCGATCACGAGTTCGCCGTCGCGCACCTCGATCGTGTCGAGCCCCGGCAGGCGGCCGATATGGATGAGCGCGGACGGCGCGATGAGGCGCTGCCGGAGCATGATCATGAGCGCCGTCGAGCCGGCCACGACCTTGGCCTCGTCGCCGAGCTCGTCGAGCAGGCGAACGGCCTCATCGAGGGACGTCGGCTGGTAGAACGCGAGCGGTTCGGGCACCGGTGGACCTCGGTACGCTGCGGGCGGGGAGCCCGGGCCGCGGCCCGGTATACAGCGGCATTCTAAACGGCCCGACGCGAGGCGGGCAACCGGCGCCGGGAACCGGCGGGGGTCGCCGTGATAGCGTATGCAGCCGTACACCACGTGAGGGAGCGCAGTGTCCGGAGAGGCCCCCCGCTACGGCTCCGACGTCATCGTCGACCTGCTCGCCGGGCAGGGCATCCGGTACGTCGCGCTCAACCCCGGCGCGAGCTTTCGCGGTCTCCACGACTCGCTCGTCAACCGTCCCGGCGCACCGGAACTCCTGCTCGTCCCCCACGAGAAGCTCGCCGTCAACCTCGCCCACGGCTTCGCCAAGGCGTCCGGGCAGCCGATGGCCGCGCTGCTCCATGACACGGTCGGCCTGCTCCACGGATCGCTCGGCATCTTCACCGCGTTCCTCGACCGCACACCGGTGCTCGTCCTCGGCGGGGCGGGCCCGATGGACACCGCCCGGCGCCGGCCGTGGATCGACTGGATCCACACCTCGAGCATCCAGGCCGGCGCGATCCGCGAGTTCACGAAGTGGGATGCTCAGCCGGCGTCGATCGAAGCCTTCGGCGAGGCATTTCTCCGGGCCCGCGCGGTCGCCCTGACGGAGCCGGCCGGGCCCGTCTACCTCGCCCTCGACGCGGACCTCCAGGAGCGAGCGCTCGACGGGCCGATCGCGGCCGTCGACTGGTCGCGCGCGGGCCCGGGCCGGCCGATGGGCCCCGATCCGGCGGCGCTCGACGAGGCGGCCGATCTGCTCGTCGCGGCGCGCCGACCGGTCCTCGTCGCCGCGTACGCCGGCCGGGACCCGCGCGCCTTCGACTGGATCCCGGAGCTCGCCGAGCTCGTGGGGGCCGGGATCGTCGACACGAACGATCGGCTCAACGCGCCGACCGGCCACCGCCTGAACGTGACCGGGGGCGATGCGGTCGAGGACGCGGACCTCGTGCTCCTGCTCGACGTCCGTGACGCTTCGCGCGCGCTCCTCACGACGACGCCGCCGGCGCGGGAGGTGCGCTCGAGACTGGCCGACGGCTGCCGGGTGGTCGACATCGGGTTCAACGAGCACCACGTGTCCGCGTGGGCTCACGACGCCGGTCCGGCCCTGCCGATGGA
>DASTOB010000015.1:0-3904 GCA_035720425.1 Candidatus Limnocylindrales bacterium | reverse complement strand
GGCGACGTCGACCGACGCCGGCAGGGACAGCTCGCGGTCGGCGAGCTCGACAAGCTCGCCCTCTACCGCCTCGATGCGCCCGTCACCGTCGACGACGTGCGCGCGCTCGTCGCAGAGGCGATCCCCGGATCCGCCTGGGCATTCCTCGACGCCGTCGCGGCGCGGCGGGTCGCACGGGCGATCGAGCTCCTCGACCGGCTCGCGGCGGACACCCACGAGCTCGTCATCCTCGTCCAGCTCCATCGGCGGATCCGCGAGCTGCTCGTCGTGGCGGACCACCTCGCGTCCGGAACACGCCCGGGCGACCTCGTCCGGATCCTCAAGGTCAAGCCGTATCGGGCGGAGAAGCTCGTCGAGGCCGCGCGCGCCTGGACCCCGGACGAGCTGGAGCGGGCACTCGTCGCCCTCGTCGACGTCGACGCGACCGTGCGCGGCGCGGACGGGGCCGCCGACGACGCCCAGCGCCGCCTCGCGCTCACGCTGTGGGTCGTCGAGCAGGTCGGTCGGCCGGCCGGCTAGTTCCGGGAAGCGGCGGGACGCCTGACGTCAGTCGGCGCTCGACCAGGCCTGCTCCTGGACGACGAGGTCGCTCTCGATCGCGAACACGCAGCGCGCGTCGCCGAGGTCGAGCAGCTCGATGAGGTCGGGGTCGATGTACAGCTGGTGGCAGTCCTCGCACAGGCCGCCGGGAATGCCGAAGCACAGCCGCTCGCTCCGGTCGGGCAGCCGGAACGTCGTGTCGAAGCGGGTCGTGATGAGGCGGCGGGTGCAGGCGGGGCAGCGCTCGCTCTGGCGAGCCATCGATCCTGATCCTCGGGTTCGGGCTGGCCGAACGGCCATCCACTGCGAGCGATGCTAGGAAGCACCGCGGCAGCGGGACATGACCCGCTCGTACGGGTCGACGCCCGGTACCTGGATCGCCGGACCTACTGCACGCGCAGGATCGTCTTCGCCTCCGCCCAGTGCTTCTCGAGCCCGTAGTAGTCGCGCTCGGGCGGCGTGAACACGTGGACGATCACGGAGCCGTAGTCGAGCAGGACCCAGTGCGAGGCGGCGACGCCCTCGCGCCCGATCGGCCGAACGCCCTCGTCACGGAGGGCTTCGATGATCCCGTCGGCGATCGCGCCGAGCTGGCGCTCCGACCCGCCGGAGCAGATGACGAAGTGGTCGGCCACCGTGGTCAGGGCGGACAGGTCCAGCAGGACGATGTCGGCCGCCTTCTTGTCCTCGGCGAGCTCGACGATCCGGCGGGCGAGCTCGAGCGGCGAACGCTCCGGCGGCGGCGCCTTGGGACGGCGGGTGCGCCGGGGCAGGCCGTCGGCGCGCGGCGCGGACCCTCCGTTGGCGGGGGTCGGGGGCGTCGCAGGGATCGGGTCGGTCACGGGCGAGGGGTCCTCCTCGGGTCGGTCGGTGGTCACGGGCGGGCGGTGTAGAGGGCATGGTCGCCGATGTACGCCGCGACCGCCGGCGGGACGAGGTAGCGGATCGACCGGCCGGCGGCGGCACGCGCCCGGATGTCCGTGCCGGACACCCCGAGGTGCGGCCCGTCGAGGAACGTCACCCGGTCCTCGAGGCCCGGGAAGTGCTCGGCCAGGAACGCGCGCCCGGCCGGCCGGTGACCGGCTCGCGGGGCGACCGCAACCCGGGCGAGGCGGAGCAGCCGCTCCGGCTCATGCCACGTCGCGAGCGTGCCGAACAGCTCCACCGACAGGATCACGGTCAGCTCGCTCGGCGCGTCCGGTCCGTCGAGCAGCGCCGCGACGGTGTCGACCGTGTACGACGGCCCCGGGCGGTCGAGCTCGATCCGGCTGGCCGCGAACGCAGGATTGCCAGCGATGGCGAGCTCGACCATCGCGAGGCGATCGGAGGCGGGCGTGATCGGGCGGCCGGCCTTGTGCGGCGGCAGGCCCGCCGGCACGAACAGGATCCGCTCGAGACCGAGCGCCTCGCGCGCCTCGTCCGCCACGGCGAGATGGCCGAGGTGGATCGGGTCGAACGTGCCGCCGAGCATCCCGACCGTGCCGGGCACGGCGGGGCGCGGCGGGCCAAATGCGCCGCCGGCCGGGCTCCCGTCCGGGCTCCCGACCGGGCGGTTCGAGGTCGCACCGCCGGTCATCGGTCCTCCCACGGCTCCGGCTCCCACTCGAGCTCGGCCGGGCCGATCCGCACGAGGTCGCCCGGGGCGATGCCCGCCCGGCGCAGCTCCTCGTCGATGCCGAGCCGGGCGAGGTCGCGCTGGAACCGCTCGGCCGACTCCTCGATCTCGAAGTCCGTCTGGGCCGCGATCCGCTCGATCCGCTTGCCACGGACGCGGAGGACGCCGTCGGCCTCGGTCTCGACGACGAAGCCGTCGCGCAGCCCTTCGATCCGGTGGACGACGACGCCGGCCGGCTCCGGCGGCTCCGCCATCGCGTCGGCCGACGGGAGCAGCGCGGCAAGCTGCGTGCGCAGCGCCGCGATCCCCTCCCCGGTCGCCGCGGCGAGGGCGACGACGCGTGCCCCCTCCCGGTCACGGGCTCGCCGGAAGTCCGGCCAGGCCGCCGCCGCGGCCGGCAGGTCGAGCTTGTTGAAGGCGACGAGCGTGGGCTTGTCGAGCAAGGCCGGGTCGTGCGCCGCGAGCTCGTCGCGAATGACGCCGTACCCCCACTCCGGGTCGCGTGCCGCCCCGTCGACGACGTGGACGAGGACACGCGTCCGCTCGACGTGGCGGAGGAACGCGTGGCCGAGGCCGGCCCCCGCGCTTGCGCCCTCGATGAGGCCCGGCACGTCGGCCATCGTCGGCCGGCGCCCGTCCTCCTCGCCGAGGTCGAGCACGCCGAGGTTCGGCTCGAGGGTGGTGAACGGATAGTCGGCGATCTTCGGCGTCGCCGCCGTCAGCGCCGCCAGCAACGTGGACTTGCCGGCGTTCGGCAGGCCGACCAGCCCGATGTCGGCGATGAGCCGGAGCTCGAGGCGCAGCCAGCGTTCCTCACCCGGTTCGCCCTTCTGGGCGTGGCGCGGCGCCTGGTGGGTTGCCGTCTTGAAGTGCGTGTTGCCGAGGCCGCCCCGACCGCCGCGCGCGACGAGCGCGGTCTGGCCGTGGGCGACGAGGTCGGCGAGGAGCTCGCCGGTCCCGTCGTCGAGCACGGCCGTCCCGGGCGGAACGGCGAGGACGAGGTCATCGCCCGCCTTGCCATGACGGCGGGCGCGCTCGCCGCGGCCACCGGGGGTGGCCTTGAAGTGGTGTCGATAGCGGAAGTCGCGAAGCGTCGTCTGGCCCGGGTCGACCGACAGGACGATCGATCCGCCGCGGCCGCCATCGCCGCCATCCGGGCCGCCGCGCGGTACGTGCGCCTCGCGCCGGAAGGTCGCGGCCCCGTCGCCGCCGTCGCCGGCGCGGACCCAGATCTTCACCCGGTCGAGGAACATCGAACCTATCTTCGCACGGGTTCGCGTCCGCTCACGCCCACGCCGTGTGACAGCTGGACCCCCGTTGGGCACGGAGCCGGCGGAAATGCCGTCGAAGCGAAGGAGGGGGCGAGCAGGCGAGCGCGCGCACTGTCGTCCAGCGGCGACCGAGGTGTGGCCGCGGCGAAGGCGCCGCGGGAGGACCGAAGCGAGCCCACCTCAGCGTGCGCGAGCGGAGCCGGCGGAAATGCCGTCGAAGCGAAGGAGGGGGCGAGCAGGCGAGCGCGCGCACTGCAGGTGCGGAAGCGAGCCCGCGGAGCCGCCGACGCCCGATCCGGCGGCAGATCCGCCGGCGGCCTACAGATAGAGGAGGGGGTTGACGCGGCGTCCGCCGTTCCAGATCTCTCCGCGCCAGACCTCGAAGTGGAGGTGCGGGCCGGTCGCCCAGCCGGACTGGCCCACGCGGCCGACCTGCTGACCGCGTCCGACCGACTGCCCGGCGCCAACGGTGACGGCC
>DASTOB010000014.1:0-2254 GCA_035720425.1 Candidatus Limnocylindrales bacterium | reverse complement strand
CTCCTCGCCACGGTCAAGCGGGCCGGCTTCGGCGACCGCG
The DNA here is from genome assembly GCA_035720425.1 of Candidatus Limnocylindrales bacterium. GTDB lineage: Bacteria > Chloroflexota > Limnocylindria > Limnocylindrales > CSP1-4 > DASTOB01. The sequence continues at coordinate 2,214 of DASTOB010000014.1, read as the reverse complement.
AACTCGCGACCCTCGCCGGCGTAAGCTTGGGGGAGGTGCGCGAGGCGCGCCGCGCGCTCGGGCTCCGGCCCGGCTATGCCATGGTCGACACGTGCGCGGCGGAGTTCGCCGCCGAGACGCCGTATTTCTATGCAACGTATGCAGCGGCCGGGTCCCCCCCGGAGGCGCCGCCGGTCGATCGGCCGGCGGCGCTCGTCATCGGCTCCGGCCCGGTCCGCATCGGCCAGGGAATCGAGTTCGACTACTGCGCCGTGCAGGCCGCCGACACGCTCCGGCGCGCCGGTTGGAGCGCGGTGATGATCAACTCGAATCCCGAAACGGTGTCGACCGACTTCGACGCCTCGACCCGCCTCTACTTCGAGCCGCTCGATCCCGAGAGCGTGCTCAGCGTCATCGAGGCGGAGTCGCCCAACTTCGGGACGGGGGAGCCAGGCGCAGCGGACGCGCTGCTCCCGGCCGTCGTCGCGTTCGGCGGCCAGACGCCGCTCAACCTCGCCGCGCCGCTCGCGGCGGCCGGTGTGCCGCTCCTCGGCAGCGACCTCGAGGCGATCGACCAGGCGGAGGAGCGCACGCGATTCGCCGCGCTTCTCGACCGGCTCGGCATTCCCCAGCCGGAGGGCGGCATGGCTCACTCGATCGAGGAGGCGGTCACGCTCGCCGAGCGGATCGGCTACCCGGTCATCGTTCGGCCGTCGTTCGTCATCGGCGGCCTCGCGATCGACTTCTGCTACTCGCGCGACGACCTCGTCCGCCAGCTCGCCGCCGCGACCGTCGTCGACCCCGATCGGCCGGTCAGGATCGATCGCTATCTCGAGGGCGTCGAGGTCGACGTCGACGGGGTGTCGGACGGGGTCGAGGTGCTCATCCCGGGGCTCCTCGAGCACGTCGAGCGAGCCGGCGTCCATTCGGGCGACTCGGTCGGCCTGTTCCCACCGCAGCACGTGTCCGACGGCGACCAGGCGCTCATCGTCGCGACGATGGAGCGGGTCGCGCTCGCCCTCGGGGCGCGTGGCCTCGTCAACGCCCAGTTCATCGTCCGCGACGACGGCGTGTACCTCATCGAGGTCAACCCGCGCGCCTCGCGGACGGTGCCGTTCATGTCGAAGGTCACCGGCGTGCCGATGGTCGAGCTGGCGGTGCGGATCTCGCTCGGCGCATCGCTCCGCGACCTGGGCTGGGACGGCGGCCTCTTACCGCCACCGCCGTTCGTCGCCGTCAAGGCGCCGGCGTTCTCGACGGCCAAGCTGCGCGGCGTCGACCCGTCGCTGGGACCCGGCATGCAGTCGACCGGCGAGGTGATCGGGCTGCACGAGGACCCGCGGGTGGCGCTCGCGAAGGCGCTCCAGGGCGCGGCGCTCGTGCCACCCCGGGCGGGGGAGGGGGGCGCGCTCGCGCTCCTGTCGGTGGCCGACCGCGACAAGGACCTGCTGCCGCGGTTGGCCGCCGCGCTCGCCGCCGCCGGATATCGATTCGCCGCCACGCCCGGGACCCGCGCCGCGCTCGCCGCGGCCGGGTTCGAGGCGCGACCGGTCGCGAAGCTCGGCGAGGCGGCCGATGCCGATGCCGATGAGGTCGCGATCCTCGAGGTCATCGCCGCCGGCGAGGTGCGCCTCGTGGTCAACACCCCGACGCCGCGCTCCGGCGCGGTCCGGGACGCGGCCGACATCCGTCACGCCGCGACGGCGGAGGGGATCCTCTGCCTCACCGCGATTGAGACGGCGGTCGCCGCGGCCGAGGCGCTCGACCCATCGGTGGCCGCCCACGTCGCCGACGTGCGCCCGCTCGCCGAATGGGTGCCGGAACCGGGCAGGCCCCTCGCGCGCATCCCGTAGCGCGACTCACGCCGGCCCGCGGCGCAACGCGATCCAGCGTCCCCTGACGGCGTGTTCCTGTCAGGCGAATCTCAGGCGGTCGCTCGTCACGGTGCAAGCCGCCGCGTCGCCGCTCCTGAGCGTGGGTCCCGCGTGAGTTCGTGACAGGCGACACTCAGGCGATCGACTGGCGGGAATTCGTCGACGAACGACCGCGTGGGTGTCGGCTGACAGGAACGCCCGGCCGGATCGCGCGTCAGCGGCTCGGCAACATCACGGCCAGTGCGGTGGCGAGGGTCGGGACGGCCGCCTCGTCGACGTTGACGACGATCGCCTGGCCAAGGGACCAGAGCGTGAGCGTCGTGAGCGCGACCATGACGATCGCGAGGGGCACTTGGCGGAG
>DASTOB010000013.1:0-14630 GCA_035720425.1 Candidatus Limnocylindrales bacterium | reverse complement strand
GTCATCCGGCAGGATCTTGTCGACATCGTGGAGGAGCGCGGCAGCCTCGACGAGGTGGCGATCGACCCGCGTGCCGCGGGCGGCGATCCGCGCCGCGAGCCAGGCGGCGACCTCGGCCACGGCGCGCGCGTGGCGGACGTGACACGTCGGCGGGTCGAGGGAGAGCAGGAGGGCGGCCGCGGCCGTCCGTCCGGGGACCGTCATCGGCCGCATCGTACAGGAGGCGGCGTGCGGGGCCGTGATCGGTCGTCCAGGTCGACGTCGCGGCGGTCGCGGCGGGTGACCCTTCCGCGGGAGCCCGTTCGGCCGCCCGCCGATCCGGTGGCTGGCCCGCTCCGGCGAGCGCGCAGGCGAACGCGGCCGCGGTACGGATCGGCGAGCCGTCGGCGGCCGCGAGGCGCGGCCCGTCGAGCGTCTCGACCGCCTCGCGCCCGCCGCTCGTGCGGACCTCCGCGCCGTCGGACGAGAAGGTCACCTCGACCGACCCATCGAGGTCCGTCCGAAAGACCCGGGCCCCGGCCGACCGCAATCGTTCGAGAGTCGAGCGCGCCGGATGCCCGTACGGGTTGCCGAGCCCGGCCGAGGTCACCGCGATCGAGGGCCGAACGGTCGCAAGAAACGCGTCCGTGGACGCCGTCGCGCTGCCGTGGTGGGCAACCTTGAGCAGGTCGAGGCGCGGGATCCCGGCGCCGACGAGGAGCGGATCGATCTCCTCCTCCGCATCGCCGGCGAGCAGGAATCGCCGCCCGCGTGCCTCGCCGAGCAGGACGATCGAGACGTTGTTGATTCCGGTGCCCGAGTCGGGCGGCTCGGCCGGCACCCGCCCGGGCGGCGGCCACAGGACGCGCAGGTCAACCTCGTCGACGCGAAGCCGGTCGCCGGCGGCCAGCCGCTCGATCGGCGGGGCGCCGGATTCGGCAAGCCCGGCCACGAGCGCGGCATATCCGGGTCCCGGCCCGCGCATCCCGGGCTCGAACAGCCGACCGATCTCGTACCGCCCGAGCAGGAGCGGGATGCCGGCCACATGGTCCTCGTGCGGGTGGGTCAGGACGACCAGATCGAGCCGCCGGTCCCACGGCGGAAGGCGCGCGTCGAGAGCCTTGGCGAGCCGATCCGGATCGGGCCCGCCGTCGACGAGGAGGCGACCCCCGCGCCCGCCCTCGACGAGGATGGCGTCGCCCTGCCCGACGTCGAGGATCGTGACCCGGACCGCGCCGTTCGGTCCGCGGGTCACCCCGATGGCCGTGATCGCGACGGCCACGACGGCGATCGCCGCGACGATGCGGACCGCTCTCCGAGCGGGTCGCGGGATCGGGCGCCGGCTGCCGGACCCGGCGGCGTTCGGGTCGGTGGGGCCGAAACCGACATCACCGGGGTCGGCCGAACGCCTCGCGAGGCGCCGGGCGGACCGCGGGCGAACGACGACGGCCAGCAGCGCGAGCGCGGCTGCGGCACCGACGAACGGCGACGCCACGGCCGGCAGCGTGACGCTCGCGAACGGCAGGGACGCCGCGACGTCGACGGCCCGGACCATCGCCGTCAGGGCCAGCCAGCCGGGCAGCGCAAAAAGGGCGCCGACCACGGCCGGCAGTCCGATCCCGACCGCCGCGCCGGCGAGCAGGGCGACGCCGCCGCCGGCCATCGCCGGGACGACGAGCGGCACGACCACGAGATTGACGAGCGGCGACACGAGCGAGAGCCGGCCGAATGTCGCAAGCACGATCGGGAGGGTCGCGGCCTGCGCCGCGCTCGACACCGCGAGGCTCTCGACGAGCCACCCCGGCAGGCGCCCGCCGGCGACGCGTCGGAGCCACGCGTCGATCGGTGACGCCCAGGCGAGCAGCCCGCCGGTGGCAATCGCCGAGAGCTGGAACCCCGCGTCCCGCACGAGCCCCGGGTCGGCCGCGAGAAGGACCACGACCGCCCAGGAAAGCGCGGTCGCCGCCTGACCGCGACGTCCGGACTCGCGCGCCAGGAGCACGACCGCGGCCATCGCGCCGGCCCGGACGACCGACGGTGACGCGCCGGCGAACGCGACGTAGACGGCGATCGCGCCGAGGATGAGGATGCTCCGCCGCCGCCGAGCCAGCTTTCCCGCAACGGCACCGACGCTCGCGGCGACGATCGCGATGTTCCAGCCTGAGATCGCGACGACGTGGCTCACGCCGGCCGTCGTGAACGCCGCCGCGACCTCCCGGTCGACCCGATCCCGAAGGCCGATGAGGATCCCGGCCGCGAGCCCCGCCTCCGGCTCCGGCACGACCCGAACGAGCGCGTTGCCGGCCGCCCGCCGGAGCGCCTCGATCCAGCGTCCGGCGCCGCTCCCCTCGCCGGAGATCTCGGCCGATCGCGAGCGGAGCGTTGCCGACACCCCGATCCGGCGCAGGTAGTCGCCGTATCCGCCGTCTGGCGGCGGTTGCAGCGTTCCGTCCACGGTGAGCCGATGGCCCGGCTCGATGAGCGGGTAGCGCGGCAGCGTCAGCGCGACACGGGGACCGGCCGGCTCGATGCTTCCGATCGCCGACTGCATGCCCTCGCGCGGCGACCCCACGCTCTCGACGGCGACCGTCCACGGCCCCGACCCATCCGGGATCCCGGGTTCGACCGACGGTGGAGCCCAGCCAAGGGCAATCCGCGCGAGGATGATCAGCGCTCCGACCGACGTGCCCGCCAGCACCCTCGCCGGACGTGGCCCGAAGACCCCGGTGACGACGAGCGCGATCGCCGCGGCGGCCACCAGCCAGACGAGACCGGGCGGCGGCAGTCCGCTCGACACGAGCAGCGCCATGGCGACGGCACCGGCGGCCGGCCAGACGGCGCGCGGCACGTCAGCGCACCGCGACGAGGTCGCGGATCTTCTCGAACGTTGCCGCGCCGACGATCTTGCGCGTGCGCAGGTCGTCGACCGTCGCGAACGGCTGCTCCTCGCGGGCCGCGATGATCTTGCCGGCGGTCACCGGGCCGATGCCGGGCAGGGTCTCCAGCTCCGACGCGCTGGCGCGGTTCAGGTCGACGAGCCCGGGTTCGGGTTCGCCGGGCCCGCCCCCCGTGTCGGGCGGCGTCGACGGGGCCGGTTCGTCGCGCGACGGCACGAGGATCCGCGCCCCGTCTTCGAGGCGAGCGGCGAGGTTCAGTTCGGCCCGCGCACGATCCGCGTCGACGCGCGGGCTGTAGCCACCGGCCGCGGCGAGCGCATCGGCCACCCGGGCGCCGGCCGCGAGTCGCACGAGGCCCGGCCGGACGACCGCCCCCTCGACCTCGACGACGATCTCACCGACCGGTTGTTCGGTTCCGGGATCGACGGACGCCCCTGCGCCGGTTGCGACGTCGATCGACGGATCCGTGTCGCCGGCGGCGACAACAAACGCGGCCACGGCGAGCACGGCGGCTCCAGCGACCGCCGCGACCGTAGCGATCGTGCGCCGCCATTCACCACCTTCGTCGGCCGGTTCGGCCGCCGGGCTGGGGCGCGGTGTGTTGTCGAGCGCGCGCCATGGCGCGGATTCGTCCATCCGTACGAACTCCACGGCGGGCAGGTCGTAGGCGCTGCCGGGCGCCTGCAGCCCGTCGTCCGGGCGCGCAAACGCCCCGCTGCGTTGGGGGCACGTCCGACGCGGCGGGGCGTCGACCGGGACCCTACACCAGGCCGCTTAGCTGCGACTTAGCTGCGAGGATTGATGGCCCCAAGCCGCACCGCGCGACACACGCAGAGTCGCCGGGACGTCCAACCCGCAGATGTGATCCACCTCCCTCGCTTCCGCTCCTCAATCATCGGCATCGTCGCGGCCCTTTCTGGCGGCACCGCGTTGGTGCTCCCAGCTCCTGCGCTCGCCTGTCAGGTTGCCGGATGGACCATGTCCGAGGTTGCCAGTCGAGCGGTCGTCATCCTGGAGGGTGTCGTGGCTGCCGAGCTGCCCGGCGGTGGGTATGAACTGTCCGTTCGTCACGTGCACAAGGGATCCGGAGTCGGCGACCAACTGACGATCGGCACCCGGTCCAGCACGTCGCCGAGCGACTGTATGGGCTGGGTCGGGCTCGACGCTGGCGATCACATCCTCATCGCGCTCGCGGACCCGGAAACTGCCTTAGCGACGGAGACCGCGGTCTGGTGGATCGAACCCGACGGCAGCGTGGAGCAGCGGTCGCTGGTCAACAATCCTGGGCCGACCACGTTGCGAGCGGTGATCGCGGCGCTTCGTGCCGAGTTGCCCGACACCGCAACCGAGCCAGCCGCTCACGCCGAAAGAGGTGGGGACCGTGCGTCCACGCGCCCGGTCCTCTTCGCGACGTTGCTCCTCGGTGTCGGCGCGTGGCTTTCGGCGGTCGCGACCCGCCGCCGGAGGTCGTAGCGGCGACTCAGCCGCGACCGGGTGCCGATGTCGGGCGCCGTTGGAGGCCGCGATCCGCGGCGGTGACGATCGCGGCGACGGCGAGTCCGGCGAGCGTGGCGAGGAGCGCCGCCTCGAAGCCGTAGGCGCCGACGATCGGGGCGCCACCGATGCTGCCGATCGAGAGCGCGCCGGCGAGCGCGGCCGAGAACAGCGAGAAGGCACTGCCGCGGTCCGCGTCGTCGCTCCGGCGCGACAGTTCGACGAGGATCGGGGTCATGACGAGGCCGGCTCCGCCACCACTGAGGAGGCCGGCGGCGACGAGCAGCGGCGTCGACGGCGGGAGAGCGAGCAGCCCCACGGCGAGCGCCGTGACGACGAGGCCGGCGGCGATGAGGACGATCGGACGGGTCCGATCGGCCAGCCAGCCGGTGGGCACGCGGGCGGCCAGGATCGCGATCCCGTCGGCCGCGAAGAAGAGACCGATGTCCGCGCCGGCGGCCTCGGCGCGCTGGGGCAGGTACGCGACGATGACGCCCCAGTGGGCGACGTAGAGCAGGATGATCGCGATGAGCGGCGTCCACGCCGGCCGGAAGGCAAAGCCAAACCGGCGGGCGGCGGCGGGGCGGGCGGGCCCACCACCGGGGCGGGTTTCGCTCGCCTCGCCTGCCGGACGGAGGCGGAGCGGAACGATCCGCAGGATCACGATCCCGGCGACGACCATGCCTGCCACCGCGGCGGCGACGCCGTGAAGCGACGTGACGCCGAGGATCGCGAGCGAGGCCGGCGGCAGGGCGACGAGGGTGAGGTTGTGGGCGCTCGACACGAACGCGAGCCCAAAGCCCTGACGACCGGGCTCGACGAGCCTCGGCACGAGCGACAGGGCGGCCGGCAAAGTCCCGGCGATGCCGATCCCCTGGAACAGGCGGGCGATGACGAACGGGAGGTCCGGCCCGCCGGGCTCCACGCCTGGCAGGAGGAGGATCGCGCAGCCGATGAGGTAGGCGAGAGCCCCGACGGTGAACACGCGGATCGCGCCGAGCCGGTCGAGCACGATCCCGGCCGCGAACGCCGCGGGGACCTGGACGAGGGCGGCCGTTCCCACGATGAGCCCGATCTGCGGGTCCGGCACGCCGGCCCGGGCGAGCGCCACGGGCAACGACGCGGTGAAGCCATGGAAGCCCGCCTGGACCGCGAACAGGGCGACCGCGAGCCGGATCACCCTCAGGCGAGGCCGAGAACGGCGAGCAGGAGGAAGCCGACCAGCACCATGGCGCCCTCGGCATACGCGACGACCGCAAGGTGCCAGCGACGGGCGAGGACCGCGGCCGCACGCTCATGGCGGGCAAGGATGGGCAGAATCGTCATCACCGCGTAGGCCGGCACCCCGACGCCGAAGGCGATCACGGTCAGGTTGAGCGCGGCCTCCGGCGAGCGCAGGGTCGGCGCCGCCACGGCCACGACGACCGCGTAGGCGATGGTCGCACTGGCGGCAATGACCGGCAGGAGGACGGTCGTGCGGACCGACGTATAGCCGCTTCGGTGAAGCGATGTCGTGAGCAGTCCGGCACCGACGACGACCGCACCAATGAGGAACCACCCGGTCAGCTCGGCGATCGACCGCAGGCCGAACGTCTCGAACAGCGGTCGCAGGGCCAGCCAGCCGATGAACACGAAGAACAGGCTGATCGAGGCTCCCGCGTACTGCGCCGCCGCGAGATCGAACACGGCGGCCTCGGCGCGATGTGAAACGTTCGCAAAGAGCAGGCTCGACACGAAGTAGCCCATGTAGGCGACGACGAACATCGCGAGGACGGTCGTGAACGGCGTGCCGGTCGGCGCAGCGACATTGCCGGCCTGCGTGACGAGGAACACGATGCCGGTCACCGCGAAGCCGGCGAGTGCGCTGAGCACGCCGACGAGGCGCGCGGCCACGTCGGCCAGCTCGAACGTCGGGTCGCGGCGAACCTCGTGACGCGGACCGGCCACCGCGAGGGCGACCGCGATCGACAGGGTTGCGGCGAAGGCGAAGCCGATCGCGGCGATCATGGAGCGCACTGTACAGGCGCGCTCAGGTCGCGAGGCGCTCCCAGTCGACCCAGCGCGACCCGTTCCACCAGCGGTGCCAGATCGTGCCGTCGAGGCCGCGCGCGAACACGTCGAGCCGGTCCGCGCCCCACGACGAGGCGGCCGGGGCAGCCGAACCGTCGAGCTCGCCGCCGAGCGACTCCCAAGCGTGCCACGCCTCGCCGTCCCAGTACCGGTCCCACAGCTCCCCGTCCGGCATGACGGCGAAGACCTCCATCTCTTCGTCGCCCCAGGCGGTCACCGCGGGCGGCGAGGCGAGCGTGCCACCGAGCGACTCGGGATCGGCCCACGCGCCGTCGCGGAAGGCCTGGTGGATGAGGGCGCCGTCGAAGTCGACCCAGAACAGGTCGATCCGGCCCGGACCGCGCGAAACCGCCGCCACGTCGTGCATCGATACCGAGGGTACCGGACGGCGGGCGGCGGGTGTGCGCCGGTGCGGGACGTCGATGTCTGGCGGTTTCGAGCTCAGGCGCCGGACGGCTGCCCGAGCCGGACGGCGACCTCGGCCGCACCACGGCTCACGGCGGAGGCACCGCGTGCGAGCGCCCGACGAAGCGGCCCGACGGGCGGGTCGGCGTGATTGTGTGCGGGTCTGCGGGCCAGGGCGGCGCGCCTGGCCTCGTCCGCCTCGCGGACGCGGTCGCGGGCGAGTTCGAGGGCGAAGTAGCCGAGGTGAATGGGCTGCACGATCTGGTTCTCCGGGCAGGAAGTGGGCGGGTCAGGCGGCGATCCGGCGGCGCCAGTCGTCACCGATCGGCTCGCGCGAGTCGACGCCCCAGCGGAGCGCGGCGAGATCGAACGCGACGAGTCCGGCGACGGCCGCACCGACGATGGCGACGAGGGCGAGGAGTGCGTCCATGGGAACCTCCGATCGCGGGGCTTGACGTAACCCGTATCGTCTGCTTTAGTGGTTACGCACACAGTACCGAATCAGGGCTAACCTGTCAACCCCTTTATAGTGGTTACCATGCCGATTTCCGACCACGCGCACGCGGTCGATCTGGACGACACGTTCGACTTCATCAACACGCTCGAGTTCTCCGGCGATGCATCGACGGACGAGATCGAGACACCCGGCGCGGCGCTCGACTGGCTGCTCGCGCGCGACCTCGTTCACCCGGAGTCGGTTACCGCCGAGGCCGTCGGCGAGCCGCTCGTCGAGCGGCTGCGGACGGTCCGATCCGCGCTGCGCGAGGTGGCCGATGCGGTGTTTCACCGGCGCGCGCCGGCGCGCGCCGCGCTCGAGGAGGTCAATCGGACACTCCGGGCGCGCGAGATCGTGCAGCTCGAGCCGTCGGACGACGGCGTGCACGTCGGCCATCGCCACGTCGGCGACCCGATCGACGACGCGCTCGCCCGCCTCGCCGAACCGCTCGTCGCCGAGATCGCCGGCGGCCGCCCGGAGCGACTCCGCGTGTGCGCCAACGACGCGTGTCGCTGGGTGTTCTTCGACGCCTCGCCGACCGGCCGGCGTCGCTGGTGCAGCATGGCCAGCTGCGGCAATCGGGCCAAGGCGGCGCGCCATCGGGCGCGCGTGCGCGCGACCGGCTAGCCGTTCATCGGGCGCCGGCGCGACTCAGGCCCGTTCGACGAGCGCCCGCACCTCCGTCGCGAGGCGGGTCATCGACTCCTCGTCGTGCGGCCCCGGAAAGCCCGCGACGACGTGGCGGTAGCCGACCTCTGCGCGCGCAAGGATCCGCTCGGCGACGTCCTCCGGCGTGCCGACCGGCTGGTCCGCCCAGTAGTCGGCCCGCCCGTTTCGGTCGAACACGGACCGGAATACCCGCTCCGCCTCCGCCCGGGAGTCGCGGATGATGACCGCCCCGATGCCGACCGTCCGCTCGATCTCGGCGGGATCGCGTCCGACCGCCTCGCAGTGTTCGAGCAGGATCGCCTCCTTGCGCCGCACGTTGTCGACCGACCCGCCGACGTTGTTCGCGTCCGCGTAGCGGGCCACGAGCTTGAGCGTCACCCGCTCGCCGCCGCCGCCGACGAGGATCGGCAGGCGCTCCTGGACCGGCGGCGGGTCATTCCGGATGTCCCGCGCCCGGTAGCGAGGGCCGGCGGCCGTCGGTCGCTCGCCGCGAAGCATGCCGCGCATGACCGGGAGTGCCTCGCCAAGCCAGCGAAGCCGCTCCGGCGGCCCGCTCCCGAATGGGATGCCGTAGGCGAGGTGCTCCTCCTCGAACCACGCGGCGCCGATGCCGAGGATCGCCCGGCCGCCGGAGATGTGGTCGAGCGTCGTGATCATTTTCGTCGTCAGGGTGGGCTCGCGAAACGGGTTCGCCCCGACCATGAGCCCGAGGCGAACACGCTCGGTCGCCATGGCCCAGCCGGTCAGGACGAGGTAGCCCTCGAGGATCGGCCCGTCCGACGAGCCGACGATGGGGTAGAGGTGGTCCCACGTCCACAGGCTGTCGAAACCGAGCCGATCGGCGCGCCGGCCGGCCTCGAGGAGCGACGGCCAGTCGGTGTACTGGTTCCAGCACAGGGCACCGAGGCGGATCGTGGGCACAGGCAGGTCTCCCGTCAGGCTGCTACGGTCATCGGACGATGACATCATCGGCCATCTCTCATGACCGCGGCGCGCGCGGTGCCGACAGCCTTGGCGTCGTGGAGCATCTCCATGTCGCGCCCGAGGCGGGCGCGCCGATGGAAGCGCGCGACCGCGTGACGGCGCGTGCGGGAGTTGGGCTCGAGGGCGATCGCTACGCCGAACGCCGCGGCCACTGGTCGCCGACCGCGCGGCGCGGCGACCAGGTCACGCTCGTCGAGGCGGAGGTCGTCGAGTCGCTCGCCGCCGAAGGTCTCGCACTCGCGCCGGGCGAGACCCGGCGAAACCTCACGACTCGGGGCGTCCGGCTCGACGAGTTGATCGGGCGACGCTTTCGGGTCGGCGGCGCCGTCCTGTTCGGCGTCCGCCGCTGCGAGCCGTGTTCGTACCTCGAGGGGCTCCTCGATCGGCCGGTCATGATCCCGCTCGTCCACCGGGGCGGGATCCGGGCTGAAATCGTCGAGAGCGGCGACATCGCCGTCGGCGATCGGATCCGCGCCGACGACTGACCGCCGAGCCGAGCGTCAGTCGCGCAGTCGGAACGGCGGGTACGCGCTCGTGAGCAGCAGGACGTACGAGGTCACGCGCATCGTCCATCGGAGCCAGCCGCCGATGATCGTGTAGCCCCAGTCCGCCATCCGGCCGTTGATGAGGACCGGGATCCACGACACGAGCAGCGTGAGCCCCACCCCGATGCCGAGGAACCAGAGCACGATGAAGTGCGGGATGGCGAGGATCGCCCGAAGCCAGATCCCGATGAACGGGATGCCCCACAGCGGGTTGATCCGAGCGGTCTCGTCATAGTCGAGCCGAACCGGGTGGTCGCCCCTGATCGAGAACGGCGGGTAGCGGTCCGTGAGGAGGGCCCAGTATGCGGTCACCCGCACCGAGTACCGGTAGGTCCCGCCGACGAGGTCGTATCCCCACTGCGGGTAGCGGCCCTGGAGGAGCACCGGGATCCAGACGACGAGCTGGAGCAGTCCGACGAGGAGGCCGAGGACCCACAGGACGAGGAAGTGCGGCAGGAGGATGAGCGCCCGGATCACGTGCCCGACGAGCGGGATCCCCCACAGCCGATTGATCTCCTCCGTCTCGTCGAATTCGATCCGAACCGGGTAACCGGGTGGTGGCATCGCACCGACGGCTTCCATGGCATCCCTCCGTAGCCGCGCCGGTCGGCGCGGCTCCACTGTACGGGCGCGGGCAAGCCGCGTGCCGGGGTTAGCGGGTCAGGCGGAGCGCTCCCACCACCTCGCCGTCGTCGATCTCACCGGTGGGCTCGAACCCGAGGCCGCGGTAGAACCCCTCCGGCCCGCCGTCGCCCGGGACCCAGCTCACCCGCAGCTCTGTCGCGCCGGGTCTCGTCCGCACGTAGTCGAGGACGAGCTCGACCGCGCGCCGTCCGTAGCCCTTGCGCTGCTGGTCCGCGTCGAGCATGAGCCGCCACAGGTAGTACTCCGACTTGGCGGCGTCGTCGTCGAGCATGACGAAGCCGACGGGTTCGTCGCCCGCGTAGATCGCCCGGAACCACGCCGTCGGGTGGAACAGCGCCTCGGCGAACGAGATCGCGTTCGGCGCGACGAACTGCTCCTGGTCCGGCGCGACGCGAAGGCGGCAGATCTGGCGGACCGTGTCGGCCGTCACCTCGCGCAGGCTGACCTCCGTCATCGCACGACGATGTTGACGAGCCTGCCGCCTCCGGCGTGGATGATCCGATCCGGCGCACGCCCGGCGAGCGCGGCGCGAACCTTGTCACGCGCGAGCACGAGCGCTTCCAGCTCCGCCTGATCGATCCCGGTAGCAACCGTGACCTTGTCGCGGAGCTTGCCGTTGACCTGGACGGGGACCTCGCGGGTCGCCTCCGCAGCCGCGACCTCGTCGACCTTCGGCCAGCGGTGGGCATGGATCGAGGCCCATGGCTTCCCAGGCGGCGGCCCAAGGCGCTCCCACAGCTCCTCGGTGATGTGCGGCGCGGCCGGCGCCAGCATGAACAGGAGCAGCCGCACGGCTTCCTTCCACTCCGCGCCGCCGGCGATCGGCGTGCCGCGGTAGCGGAACAGCGTGTTCGTGAGCTCCATGAGGCGCGCGACCATCGTGTTGAAGTGGAATCGCTCGTAGTCCTCCGTGACCGCGCGCAGCGTCCTATGCGCCGCCGCGCGGACCTGGGCGCGCGCGGCGGCGTCATCCTCGCCGGCAGGCAGGATGCCGGCGTCGGCGTCGCCCGGCTCGCGCCCGTGCGGGTCGAGCGTGATCGTCCAGACGCGATTGAGGAAGCGGTGGACGCCGCCGATCCCGCTGCCGCTCCACGGCCCGCCCTGGTCCCACGGTCCCATGAACATGAGGAACAGCCGGACCGTGTCGGCGCCGTAGCGCCGGACGAGCTCGTCTGGGTCCTGCACGTTGCCGCGCGACTTCGACATCCGCTCGCCGTCCGCCCCCAGGATCTGGCCCTGGTTGAACACGCGCTTCCATGGCTCGTTCTGCTGGACGAGCCCGAGGTCGCGCATCATCTTCGTGAACTCGCGGGCGTAGAGCAGGTGCATGACCGCGTGCTCGGCGCCGCCGGTGTACTGCTCGACGGGCGTCCACGACTCGACCATGTCGTCGTCGATCGGGCCGTCCGCCTTGTGCGGCGACAGGTAGCGATACCAGTACCACGAGGAGTCGATGAACGTGTCCATCGTGTCGGTCTCGCGGCGGGCGGGACCGTCGCACGACGGGCAGGCCACGTTGAGGAACGCCTCGTCCCGGGTCAGCGGGTTCACCCCGCTGCCGGCGTAGTCGACCGTGTCGGGTAGGAGAACCGGCAGATCCGCTTCGGGAACCGGGACGATGCCGCACCGCTCGCAGTGAATGACCGGGATCGGGGTGCCCCAGTAGCGCTGCCGGCTGATCAACCAGTCGCGCAGGCGATACGTGACCGCCGCCTTCGCGCGGCCGTCGCGGGCCAGCCAGTCGACGATCCGTCGACCGCCCTCGTCGGCCGGCAGCCCGCTGAACTCGCCGCTGTTGACGAGGACCTCGCCGGCCGAATGGGCGACGTAGGCGGAGTCGAGCGGCTCGTCCTCCGACCCGGGCGCCGCGACGACGCGCCGGATCGGGAGCCCGAACCGCTCCGCGAAGGCGTAGTCGCGCTCGTCGTGGGCGGGCACGGCCATGATCGCGCCGGTGCCGTAGCCGGCCAGCACGTAGTCGGCCACGAAGATCGGGATCCGCTCACCGTTGACCGGGTTGATCGCGTCGGCACCGATCGGCACGCCGGTCTTCTCGCGCTCGGTCGACAGGCGCTCGATCTCGGTTTCGGTCACGGCCTGCGCGACGTATGCCTCGACCTCGGCGCGGCGGTCCAGCGCCGTCAGCCGCTCGACGAGCGGGTGCTCCGGGGCGAGGACCATGAACGTGGCGCCGAACAGCGTGTCCGGGCGCGTCGTGAAGACGCGGATCTCATCGCCTCCGGGGTGATGGTCCGACGGGGCGGTGGCGAAGACGATCTCGCCGCCCTCGGATCGGCCGATCCAGTTCGTCTGCTGGATGCGGACCGGGTCCGGGAACTCGATCCCGCTGAAGTCGAGCAGCTCGTCGGCGTACTTCGTGACGCGCAAATACCACTGGTCGAGGTCGCGCTTCTCGACCTTCGCGCCGCACCGCCAGCAATGCCGGTCCGCTCCCTCGACCTGCTCGCGGGCGAGCGTCCCGTCGTTCGGACACCAGTCGACCGCCGAATTCGCCCGGTAGGCCAGGCCCGCCTTCAGGAACTGGAGGAAGAACCACTGGTTCCAGCGGTAGTAGTCCGGGTCGCAGGTGACGACCTCGGCGTCCCAGTCGAACGTCGCGCCCATCGACCGGAGCTGGCGCCGCATGTTGTCGATGTTCGACATCGTCCATTCGCGCGGGTTGACCCGGCGCGCGATGGCCGCGTTCTCGGCCGGCAGCCCGAACGCGTCGAAGCCGATCGGCAGGAAGACGTTGTCGCCGTGCATCCGCCGGTAGCGGGCGATCGCATCGGTCGGCGTCTTGATGTACCAGTGGCCGATGTGGATGTCGCCTGACGGGTACGGGTACATGGTCAGCAGGTAGTAGCGGCGCCGCGATCCATTGCTCAGGTCCGTCGAATGCAGGCGGAGCTCGTCCCAGCGCCGCTGCCAGCGGGGCTCGATCTCGGACGGGTCGTAGCGCTCGACGCGCGCGCGGTCGGACGTGGCGGTCATGGTTCCGGGATGCTAGCGCGGCGAGCGTGGTCGCGCACGTGGGAGCAGATTCCGCGCAGATGAAAGCCCCTCGGCCGACGGACCCAGGGGCTGGACGTTCAGGCGAGTGGTGGAGCTACGGGGATTCGAACCCCGGACCTTCTGAATGCCATTCAGACGCTCTCCCAGCTGAGCTATAGCCCCACGCCGGAGCGGGAGTATATCAGGGGACGCGGCCCCTTCCCCCTTGAGCGCTCAGGCCTCGAGGACCGCCTTGAGGGCGGCCAATCGCTCCTTCCAGGCGGCCTTCTCGCGGGCAGCGGTGTCCGCGTCGGGCAGACGTTCGTGCGACACGGAGACAGTCGATCTGCCGGGCCCTTTCGAGCCGACGAACACGACCAGCCGCGATGGCGGATCCGCCCAGTCGAACCGGGCGCTGCCGGCGGCGGTCGTGCGCCGCTGCGTCACGTTGACGTCCCCGAGCCACGACGAGCGGATGGCGGGATCGGTGAATGCCGCGAGCGCAGCATCGGTCTCGGCGGTGATGGTTCGGGTGACCGCGACGGAGAACCCATCGGTCATCTGGTGGACCGCACGCATCCCGCGGGCTCGTTCGTAGGCGACGGTCACGCTCTGCCGCCACCATGGCGCCACGCCGTGCTCGTCGGCGAGCCAGGCCGCGATCTCCGAGTGACGCCGTCCAGTCGCGCCCCACGCGTCGAGGATGGCAAACCACGCCGGATAGGTCCGTCCGGTCGCGCCGAGGACGGCTTCCTCGGACGTCGGGAATTCGACGGTCGGCTCGGGATCGGCCGCCTCGTGTGCAGCGGGTGCCACGGCGCCGGAGGCGTCGGCCGCCTCGGCAACGGTGGGATCGGCCGCCCCGTCTGCAGCGGGCGCCTCGGCAACGGTGGGATCGGCCGGCGCGGGCGGATCGGCCTTGCGGAGCAGCTGCTGCCGGGCGGACGTGTAGGACTCGCCGGTCTTCGTCATGCGCGCGCGAACGCGCCGCTTGAACGTCTTCTGGGTCGGCATCGTCTCGGTTCCTTCTCGGTCGGCCGGCCGACGACTCACGCTCGCGCAGCCCGCCGGAGAAGGGCGGACGATCGTCCCGGGAAAGCGAGTTCCCCTTTGCCCCATCGAGGCCGACGGCGTGAGCGTCGGAGCGGGGTTCGGCGCGGGACGCGCCGGTGGCCGGAGGATACGCCTCGCTGCCGAGGGAGGCAAGAGCTTGAGCTCCTTGGCGGGCCGATCCCAATGTCGCTCGTCGCACATGGTCGCCCGTGGTCGCACATGGTCGTCCTCGCCGCCCCTGGGTCGCACCTCGGACGCTTACAACGCGCCGCTGTGGGTCGCACCTCGGAGAGCCCTAGGCGCCGCCGTATCGCCCCCATGGGTGCCCGCGCACGAGGCGCGGCCACAAGGGTGCCCGAGCCCGTTGTTGTCAACGCTGCCATCCACCCCATTCGTAGC
>DASTOB010000012.1:0-2041 GCA_035720425.1 Candidatus Limnocylindrales bacterium | reverse complement strand
CCGCCCCACGGACACGTCGGACTCGACGGCCACCGGCATCCGCGAGGCCAGCGCCTCGACTCCCGCGCGCAGGCCGCCGCGCGTGAGCACCGACGGCAGGATGCCGTGGGCCAGCTCGCGCAGCTCGACGGTCGCCTGCTCAGCGTGGCCGAGCGCCTCGGTCACGAGTGCGGGGGCGCTCTGCCCCTCGGCCTCGAGCGCCTGGAGCGCCTGGAGCGCGAGCTTCAACGTGATGACCGTGTGGACCAGGCGCTGCTGGGCTCCGTCGTGCAGATCACGGACCACCCGCCGCCGTTCCTCGTCGGTCGCCTCCACGATCCGAGCGCGTGACGCCGCGAGATCCGACCTCGCCTCGATGTTCGCGATGGCAGTCGCAACCAGCTCGGCAAAGGCCTCGATCCACGCCTCGGTGCCGGCGGGCATCGGGTCGGGCTCCCGCGACGTGACGATCATCGCCCCCCACAGTCGCCCGGAGACCACGATCGGACCTCCGACCGCGGACCGAGCGTCCAGCCGGCGCCCGTACTCCGAGATCGCCCCGGTGGCGACGCCGTAGTCATCGATCCGCGCCGGCCTCCCGGTGCGGGACACCATCGAGATGACGTTCACCCCGCCCAAGGGCAGGCGGGTGCCGACCGGGACGAGCTCGGACAACGGCCCCCAGCACGACACGATCGTGGCCGTGTCATCGTCCTCGTAGCGGACGAGCCGCGACGCGTCGACGTCGAGAAGCCGTCCCAGCTCTTCCGCGACCGCCGCGAAGACCTCGCCCGGAGGCGATTCACGCGCGACCAGCGTGGCCACGCGCCGCAGCGCCGTCTGCTCGTCCACGAGCCGGGCGAGCTCGTCTCGGCTCGCGGTCCTCGAGATCGCCGTGGCGACCAGCTCCGTGAACTCGGCGAGCCGGTCCTCGATGTGGTCGGGCAGGGGCGTGCGGCTTGTCGAGTCGGTCGACATCGCGCCCCAGACGGCGCCGTCGACGATGATCGGCGCGCCGGCGCACGCGCGGATTCCGGTCCTGCGGGCGGCGTCGGCGATCGTGCCTGGAACGTCGGCGAAGTCCTCGATCCCGTGCAGGGCGGCCGGTCTTCAGGACCTGGGCGCAGATCCCCGGGCCGTCGAGCGGCCAGCGCGTGCCGGCCCGGAACGGATGCGGATGCTCGCTCCAGGCGCCGATCACCGTCGCCGTCCCGTCCGGCTCATAGCGCCACAGCGCGACCAGCGGCAGCCCGATCACGTGGCCGACCTCGCTGGCGATGGCGGGGAACACCTCGGCCGACGTCGCCCCGCCGGCCACCAGCGCCGCGATCCGCTGCAGCGAGCCCTCGCGCGCCGCGAGCAGCGCATCGTGCTCACGCAGCACCTGCTCGGCACGGAGGCGGTCCTCGATGTCGCGGAAGGCCACAACGGCGCCGCGGCCGTCCGGCATCTCGATCGGCGCCGAGACGTAGGAGACCGGGAACATCGAGCCGTCGCGCCGGACGAACCAGTCCAGGTCGCGCGCGACCGTCTCGCCCGTGGCGCGCGGGAGCATCATCGGGCACTCCGCGGCGGGATACGGGGTCCCGTCGCGGTGCTTGTAGTGGATCGTGTCGTGGCTCCGGTGCCCGAACAGCTCCTCGGCGCTTCCGTACCCGAGCGCCTCGATCGCGGCCGGATTCGCGAACCGGATCACGTCATCCGGATCCACGACCCAGATCGGCTGGCCCGCCGTCTCCAGCACGGCGGCGAGGAAATCCTCGACGCCGACCCTCAGGCCGGCCAGATCGGTGAGCGACACAGGCACGCGAAGGGCTCCGGGCCCGACCGAGTCTACGCCCGTGCCGGCGATCCCAAGCGGGATCTCGCCCGGACCATGTCCGGCGACCAGGTCGTCGTCGTCGCGGGCAGCCCGCGAACAGTCGTCGCTGGCGTCGGCACGCTGCGCTACGTGCGCTCGCCCGACCACCGCCACTGGCACCTGCTCGGGTTCGACCGCTACGAGCTTCGGCGGGCGGACAGCGGCGAGGCTGTGGTGGCCGACCGCAAGTCCGGTTTCTGC
>DASTOB010000011.1:0-3507 GCA_035720425.1 Candidatus Limnocylindrales bacterium | reverse complement strand
TCGGGCCTTCCGTCTCGCCGACAGCGCGGGCACAGCCCGAACAGCTCGAGGCGGTGCGCGTCGATCGAGTAGCCCGTCTCGGCGCCGACCCGCTCGACCACGGCGCGCAGGCCCTCGTCGGCGATCTCGGCCGACCGGCCGCAGCGCGAGCAGATCACGTGATGGTGATGGTGCGGCTCGCACGCCACGTAGGCGTGCTCGCCGGACGGCAGGTCGAGGCGCTCGACGAGGCCCAGTTCCGCGAGCAGGTCGAGAGCGCGGAAGATCGTCGCCCGGCCGATTGCGAGCCGACGCTCGCGGGCCTCCGCGACGAGATCCGCTGCCGTGAAGTGGCCCTCACGGTCCTCGATCAGCTCGGCGACGGCGCGTCGCGGCCCCGTGAGGCGGTAGCCGGCCTGTCCGATTGCCGTGGTCGTGTCCATGACGGAGATGATACTGAGTCTCACTCCGTTTGTCGAGACTGGGTATCAACTGCGTCCGCGGCGCCGGAGGCGCGCCGGGGTTTCGACGAGCAGGTGTTCTCGAATGGCGCGCGGGGCGTGGGCTCTCCGCGGGCCCTGTCCCCCTGATCACCGCGACATCGCCCCCATTGATGCCGGCGGCGTACCGGCATCGGATAGCGACGCGCGGCGCCCGCCTTATCGCGCTCCTACCGCCCCCATCGATCGTCCGCCCTGCGACGCACGATAAGCGTGCGGCGCGCCCCCTACTGAAGTTGCCTTGTGCGCGACCAACCGCCGCGGGCATGAATGGGCCCGATACGCGGCCGCCGATGCCTCGGGACACCCCGAGTCCGGCTCGACTATCGGCCGGGGAGCCGATCCGGAACGAATCGATCGCTCCAGTCCTGGAGATACACGAACCCTGACCCTTCCCGCTCCGACTCGGCCACCACGAGCCAGCGGGACTGCGTCACCTGTGGAATGCGGTTTCCGAACTCGTCGAATGCGTCCGGGCAGCAGCGCCATCTGCCGTCGTACACGATCACCCACACCGGGGCCTCGGCGGTCGGCTCGGACACCTGGCGGGCCGGGTTCAGGGCGGATCTGACGGCACCGAGCGTGGAGAGCCAGATCCTCGCCCGCTCGACACGTGCTCCGGCCTGACTTCCGATCCGGAATGCGGCCTCGCACGAGATGACGGTGGCCGACCACGTGGTCGCGTCGCACGAGCCCGCCGGTGGCACTCCTTCCTCTGTCGGCGTCTGGGCCTGCACCTCGACCGGGTCGACGCGCGCGACGATCCGGACGGCGCCACCCGGTGGGCACTGGAAGCAGGACACCGGATCCTCGAGCGCGACCGCGACGATCGCTCGCTCAGGCTGGCGCGGCGCCGGGTCGCGTCCGAACAACTGGAGGGCCGCGTTCTGGACCCGGACGCTGCCGAGCGGCGCGTCGACCGCGCGGTCGCCGGTTGGTGCAAGCCAGGCTGCAGCGCCGCATTCGAACCGTCCGTCGACCACACCACTGGCGATCGGACACCGATACGCTGCGTCGGTCTGGACGAGCCACGCGTCGACGAGGAAGACTTCACCCGGCGGCCGGGCGCCGGTGCCGAGCGTCCGACGGTGCGCGATGAGGCCCTCGAGCGTCCAGGTGAGCGCATCCGGGGCCGACACGACCTCGCCGACGGCGAACAACGAGCCGGACCACTCACGCCGCAGCTGGAACACGAACGGGGGCGAGAGCGTGCTGTCGACGGCCAGGGCGGTCGACTCGGTCACGCCGACGCGCGGCTCGACTCCCGCGAGGTATCCCGTCGGGCACGGGACCGCGTTCGGCTGTTGCACGCACGATGGATCGGCCTCCCGGACGATCTCGACGTCGGCCACGACGTGCGCGCCGGAGCCCCACAACCCGGGCGTGGCCGCCGCCACGACCCGCGCGAGTTCGTCGGCCGTCAAAGCGCGCCGCTCCGGGTAACCGGCGATGGGACCGGGCTGGGTCGAAGCGCCCGGTTCGCCCGGCCGCGCGACCATCGCGATGCCGGCGACGAGCGCGACCACGGCGACAAGGCCCACGGCACCGAATGCCGGCGCGCGGTCGCCCAGCCAGGTCCGCCAGGCCGCGGGCTGCTCGACGTCGGCGATGCAGGACATGACCGATGCGACGACGGTGTCCGTCGCCGGAGCGCCGCGTGCGCGTCGTACGACGTGGGCGCGGAGCGTGTCGTCGTCGAGCGTCACGTCCGATCCTCCCGGGCGAGCGCACGCTCGAGGGCGAGCCGGGCGTGGTGGAGGCGCGACTTCACCGTGCCGGTCGGGATCCCGAGGCGGGCTCCGATGTCGGCCACCGGCAGGCCGTCGAGGTGGTGGAGGACTATGAGTGCGCGCTGGTCGACGGACAGGCGGCCGAACGCCCGATCGAACGCGTCGGCCGACACGGACGCTCCCTGGACGTCCGAGGTTGTGGGATCGGCCGGATCCGGTGCGGGGCCGGCGGTGGCGCGGGCGTTCGGCGAGTCGGTCATCGGGATCTCGCGGATGCCTCGACGGCGGCGGAGGGTCATCCGGCACGCGTTCAGCGTGATCCGGCCGAGCCAGGCATCGAACCGATCCGCGTCGCGCAGAGACGGCAGCCGACGCCAGGCCGAGAAGAACGTTTCCTGTACGGCGTCGTGCGCATCGGCTTCGTTTCCGAGCACGGCAAGCGCGGTTCGGTACACGGCGGCCACCTTCCGGCGCACGAGGTCCTCGTACGCCTCGCGATCGCCCCGGCGCGCGCGCTCGACGAGCTGCCGCTCCATCGGCCCTCCCGTGCGGTTCGTCCAGGGCTCCTACGGTATCGATGCGTCAAACGAGGCGTCGGTTCATCCGTCCCGTTCACCCGCCCCACGACTGAACGCGACACCTCGAGCCCCGACGCCGTCCCGTTCACCCGTCCCACGGCTGACCGCGACGTCCAGAGCCCCGACGCCGTCCCGTTCACCCGTCCCACGGCTGACCGCGACGTCCAGAGCCCGGAACCCGTCCCGTTCACCCGTCCCACGGCTGACCGCGACGTCCCGAGCCCGGAACCCGTCCCGTTCACCCGTCCCACGGCTGACCGCGACGTCCAGAGCCCGGAACCCGTCCCGTTCACCCGTCCCACGGCTGATCGCGACGTCCCGAGCCCGGAACCCGTCCCGTTCACCCGCCCCACGGCCGAACGCGACGATGTCGGGCCGGATGGACGCCAGCGGGCGGGCCCATCGGCCCTGTCGGCGCCCTCCCCGCGACCGGATGCTCAGGCCGCGGTCGAGCCGTCTCGGCCGCGATCGGCCGCGATCGGCCGCAATCGGCGGCGGCCGCCGAACGACCACCGGCGAACGTCGGCCGACCACCACTGAAGGAGCCGTCCCCTGAGCCGCCCCGAACCCACCTCCCTGGCCTCCCGCCGCGAGCGCCGCCTCGCCGAGCGAGCCGAGCGCGCCGCCAGGCCGCGCGCTCGCACGACTACCCGCCGGCCCGCCTGGCAGTCGCCGATGGTCCTGTTCAGCGCGCTCGCGCTCGTCGTCGGTGTCGGCCTC
>DASTOB010000010.1:0-33553 GCA_035720425.1 Candidatus Limnocylindrales bacterium | reverse complement strand
CTACAAGGAGGGGACGAAGAGCGACCGCGAGTACGACGCGAAGCTCGCCTGGCTGCGCCAGCTCATGGACTGGCAGCGCGACGTGTCCGACGCGACCGAGTTCGTCGAGGGCATCAAGCTCGACATCTTCCAGGACCAGGTCTTCGTGTTCACGCCGCGCGGCGACATCAAGGACCTGCCGGCCGGGGCGACGCCGCTCGATTTCGCGTATCGGATCCACACCGACGTCGGCCACCGGACGATCGGGGCGAAGGTCAACAACCGGCTCGTGCCGCTCGACTACCGGCTCAAGAACGGCGACATCGTCGAGATCGTCACGACCAAGGGCGAGCACGGCCCGTCGCGCGACTGGCTCAACGTCGTCCGAACCTCCCATGCGCGCGAAAAGATCCGCCAGTGGTTCAAGCGCAAGGACCGCGACGAGAACATCGTCCACGGGCGGGAGTCGCTCGAGCGCGAGTTGCGGCGGCTCGCGCGCACCTCGCTCGCGGCAGTGGGGTCGGAGCGGATCGTCGAGGTCTCTCGCCAGTACAACTTCGATGCCGTCGACGACTTCTACGCGGCCGTCGGCTACGGGGCGATCTCGGCCCAGCAGGTGGTCATGCGCCTCGGCGTGGTCGACGACGCGCAGCTCACCCTGCCGACGATCGCGCCGCCGCCGTCGCCGGCCCGTGCCGGCGGGGTTCGGGTGAAGGGCGTCGGCGACCTGCTCGTCCGCTTCGCGAAGTGCTGCCACCCCATCCCGGGCGACCAGATCACCGGCTTCATCACCCGTGGCAAGGGCGTGACCGTGCACCTCCAGTCGTGCCCGACGGTCATGAACGAGCGCGAGGTCGGCCGGCTCATCGAGGTCGAATGGGAGGCGGAGCCGACCCAGACCTACCCGATTGCGATCCGCATCGAGGCGTACGATCGGACCGGGCTGCTCAACGACATCACGCAGGTCGTGGCCGAGAACAAGGTCAACATCGTCGCCGCCAACGTCGGGGTCATGCCGGACCACACGGCGGTCGTCGTGGCAACGCTGCAAGTTGCGTCCGTGGCGCAGCTGGCCAAGGTGATGAGCCGGATCGAGCAGCTCAAGGACGTCCTGTCGGTCCAGCGCGACCTGGGGTAGGTCGTCGCCGGCTTCGGGCCCAAACGCCACCTTGCGCACCGCTCTCGGCGAGCGTCATTGCCCGTCGGCTCGCGGTCCATTTCGTCGTCTGCTCACCGGGCGAGCGGTCGTCAACGGGTTCGGCCGCTGTTTCGTCACTTGCGCACCGGATGAGCGTTCGTCAACGGGACCGGGCGCTGTTTCGTCACTTGCGCACCGGATGAGCGTTCGTCAACGGGATCGGACGCTGTTTCGTCGTTTGCGTCGCCGGGTGCGCGCCACAGGCCTCCGTTTCGTCGAATGCTCACCCCATGCACAAGAGGCCCTCTCCCGGCCGCTCCGCGCTCACCGGGTGCGCATCCGACGAATCCGCGGGGCCAACCGGGCGACCCGCACGCACGGATCCCCGGTGCGCGTCGGCCATCACCGATTCGTCACGTGACGAACGCTCACCACGTGCGCATCCGACGAATCAAGGCCGACCAGCCCAGGGATCGTGTCGCGTGAGGCGGACAGGCTCCGGCTCCGCCGCACCGCGCCGGGCCGCACCGCGCCGAGCCGTGCCGCCACACGCTCCCGCGTAGACTGACGATCGATGCCCACCTTCCGCGCCCCCCGGGGCACCCGCGACCTCCTGCCGCCGGAGCGCCGCGCCTTTGCGCGCCTCGAGCGGATCGCGGCGGACCTGACCGCTCGGTATGGCTATCGGCCGATCGAGACGCCGCTGTTCGAGCAGACCGCCGTGTTCGAGCGCGGCATCGGCGAGGTGACCGACGTCGTCGAGAAGGAGCTCTTCCGCCTTGCGCCGCGGTCGGACGAAGCGGAGTCGTGGGCGCTCCGCCCGGAACCCACCGCCGGCATCGTCCGCGCCTACGTCCAGCACGGGATGCAGACGCTGCCCCAGCCGGTGAAGCTCACGACGACCGGCCCAATGTTCCGCTACGACCGACCGCAGGCCGGTCGGTTCCGCCAGTTCTGGCAGTTCGACGTCGAGGCGATCGGGGATCCGGGTCCGGCGATCGACGCCGAGATCGTCGAACTCGGGCTGCGCTTCTACCGCGAGGCGGGGCTCCGCGGCGTCGAGGTCCTGCTCAACTCGATCGGCGACCCCGTCTGTCGGCCGCCCTATCTCGCCGCGCTGACCGACTACTACCGGGATCGGGCGTCCCTCCTCCCCGCGATCGAGCGCGCACGGCTCGATCGGAACCCGCTCCGCCTGCTCGACTCGAAGGACCCGGCGATGGCTGCCGTCAACGCCGCGGCGCCGCGGATCACGGATCAATTGTGCGAGGCGTGCGCGGCGCACTTTTCGGCCGTCCAGGTGCACCTCGCCGCGCTCGACGTGCCCGTCCGCCTCGAGCCGTCGCTCGTGCGCGGGCTCGACTACTACACGCGGACCGCGTTCGAGTTCTACCTGCCCGGTCGCGAGGGCCAGCAGCAGGCGCTCGGCGGCGGCGGTCGGTACGACGGGCTTGTGGAGCTGCTCGGCGGGAAACCGACGCCGGGGATCGGCTTCGGCATCGGGCTCGATCGGGTCGTGCTCGCGCTCGAGGAGCAGGCGGCCGCGGGCGCGGAATCAGGCGGAGCGGGCGGGGCAGGTGCGGCCGATGAACCCGCGCCCGTGGCGGTCGTGGTCGGGGCCGACCCCGACGCGACGGCCGACCGACTGCGGATCGCGACCTCCCTGCGCGGTGCGGGCCTGGCGGCCCGGGCCGAGCTCACACCCCGCAAGCTCGGCCGCCAGCTCGAGGCCGCGTCGCGCGACGGCGCCCACTTCGCCGTCATCGTCGGCGACGAGCTGGCCGACGGCCACGTCCAGGTCAAGGATCTCCAGGCCGGCACGCAGAAGGTCGTCCCGCTCGCCGACCTCGCCCGCGAGCTGACCCGCGCCCACGGCTCGCATCGCCATGGGGTCGGGGAGCAGACTGCGGAGTGAGATCACGCTGAGCGACCCGACGTGGATGTATCGTCGCGCGGATGGAACTGCTGCCACTCGAGCGCGAGGTCCTCGCTGGCGCAGACGGCGCGCGAGCAATCCTCCGGCTCCAGGCTGAGAGAGTGCGCGTGAGCTCGCGCGAGCTCACAGGCGTCGGGTTCTTCACCCATCTGACGATCCCACTTGATACGCCGCGGCTCGACCCGTCGGTCAATGCCGGGCCGATCACCGGGATCGGGGCGGAGATCGGAGGGCTTCGCCACGGCGCGGGCTTCGTCCCCTTCGTCACCGACGGCGCCATCAGCGTGCTCGAAGGGTATACATACGACGAACCCTGGCCCGCGACGGCGATGGACTTCCGACTGTTCGTTATAGGGTGACATTCGCAGACGATGAGCGAGGCGAAGGTGTGCTGACGTGACGTTGACCCTCCGCGGACGGCGACCGCAAGATGCGGCCGTGCGAACGGTCGGCGCGGCGTTGGTTCTTGTGGTCGTCGGACTTGGACTGACCGCGGTGCGGCCGGCTACGGTCAGCGCCTGCACTGGTGTAACGCTCGATTTCGAGGACGCCCTGTCCCTATCGGATGGCGCGATCTACGCCGGACGCATCACGGGGGCGGACATTGCCAACTATTTCTGGGTCGATCTGACCATCGACATTGAGCGCGTCATCCGCGGCCCGGCGGTCCAGAGGCTGTCCCGCGCTCAGGCGGGACATGTCTGCGACGGGATCCAAGTTGGCCAATACGGCTACATCGTCCGAGACGTTCTCAACCCCGAGTATGGTCCCAAGAAGCAGGACTTCTTCTTCCGCGTCAACCAATCCGACGCCCGCGCTGCGCTGCTTGCCGCCGGGTTGCCCGACACCAGTACTGCGCCGGATAGCGCGGCGCGGACCGCCCTCGCGATGCCTTGGACGTGGCTCGCCCCATGGCTGGCTGCCGCGTTCGCCATCCTGTTTCGCGGCTTGCGAAGGCCTCTCCGGGACAACGCCACGTCCTAGCCTTGGACGCCGCAAACCCATGGATGGCCGTCCGGCGACATCCGCGCACGCTCACTATCGCCGCGGGGCAGATCGAAGCGCCAACGAACGGAGGTTCGAACTCTCGGGACGCTACCAATCGGCCCGGCTGGAGCTGGCGTGATCGCACGCGTCGTGATCGGTGGGGGCGTCCAGCCCAGATCGAGCTCGCCCTGGTGGGATCCGTCATTGAGGTCGGGGCGTCGGCGAGAGGCGATGACTTGTGCCCATGATCCCGTTCCTCATCGACACCGGGAGACGTTCACCGACGCTGAGCGACGCCGCGACTCCATCGGCCGGGCCACGCAGCCGATGCGCAGAATTTCGTCGCCGCCGACGACGGCAGGCCAGTTCACCTCGTCGACCCGTGGGGCTGCCGTGCGCTAGGAGGCAGACCACTGCGCAAGGATTCGCGACGGTCGCGTGTTGTACCGGGTGGAGGAAGGCCCGTGGAGCTGGCGCCAACGACTCGCACCGCTCGAACCGACGACCGCTCCGAAGCCGGTGCCATCGGCTTCGAAGGCGAGCTGCTGGCGGGATATCCCGCGCTCGTTCGAAGGCTGACGCTCGTCCTCCGGGACGCGGCCGAAGCCGAGGATGTCGCGCAGGCCACCGTCGTGCGGGCGCTCGAACGGCGAGGTCGCTTCGATGGCCGCGACGTCCGGGCGTGGTTCTACACGATCGGGCTGCGGCTCGCGTTCAACGAGCTGCGGCGTCGCAAACGCCGGATCGTTGAGTCATCGGAACCCACATGGGCGATGGCCTCCGAGCCGGACCTCTGGCTCGCCCTCGGCCAGCTCGAACCGCAACACCGCGCGGCCCTCCTCTTGAGCACGCTCGATGGGTATACGCACGATGAGGTCGGCCGGATCCTTGGAGTCCGGGCGGGCACGGTCTCGAGCTGGCTATCGCGGACGAAGGCGCGCCTTAGGGTGCTCCTGGGAGAACCCGATGATGACTGACTTCGACACACGACTCAGGATCAGGCTCGAACACCTCGACGGCGCGATCCCAGAGCCGGCGGCATGGGATCCCGCGGCGGCCCGTGCGGCGGGGGCTCGACAGCGAGGTCGCTTCCGGCGGGTCGTGCCCGCGCTCGCGGCCGCCATATTGCTGATCGGTGCCGGCGCGGTGGGCGCGGGCAGGGTCATCTACCCCGACAACCCGGAGCCGGAGCTCGAGGCCGCGCTGGCCCGCGCTTGGTCCGGTGTCGACTGCATGTCGCCGGAGGCGGCGAAGGCAGCCACCCGCTCGGCGCTCGACGACCTCGGCAAGGCGGACTGGGCGGTCGTCGCCCGGCCGGGCGTCGGTCAGGGCACAGGGTGCACCGCCCCATTGGTGATCCCCCCTACCCACGAGGTCATCCTGCTCGGTGTTGCGGGTCGAGAGCTGTCCGATGCGCTCGCCGCGCTGCGTGTCGAGACGTTCGAGCGTTGCCTTACCCGGATCGAGGCGCGCAGCGCCCTGTCCTCGGTCCTCGCGGCGCACGGCGTCACGAACTACGACATCCACGATGGGCCGGAGCTGCTCTACGGCACCGGAAGCGTCCCGATCGATCAGGCCGCGGCGTACACCGCACACGCAAGGCAGTGCTACCTCTTCGCGGGCACCGGTTCGGACGCGAATGGGAAGCCATGGTTCCGACTGTGGGGGCCCTGGCCCTAGACAGCTCGCTGCGGTGGTCCGGTCGCGCCTAGCGGTCCGGACGGCGGGCGCCGGAGTCGACGTCGTCTCCGGTCAGCCGACTCCGGCGGCGGCGCGGAGCCGTGGCATGGAGTCGGTCGCAAAGCGTTCGAGGATTGCCTCGGCGGCACGGTCGTCGCCGGGGTGGATGATCACGAACTCGCGGAGCCCCAGCTCGAGCATGCGGCCCACCCACTCGTCGAAGGCATCGATCGAGCGGTAGATGCCGACGCGGAACGTGAAGACGGAGCGCCGGATCGTGGCTGGGTCGCGGCCGACCTCGCCGCACGCGGCCTCGAGCAGCTCGAGCTGGCGGCGCGTCTCGCCGATCGCGCCGTCGAGATCGAGGGCATCGCCCTCGATCGGCTGTCCGCCGAGCGTGTTCCAGATGTCGGCCCGCCGGGCGGCGACGCGGATGGCGCGCGGACCCTGCGCGGCGACGAGGATCGCCGGTCGCGGCGCCTGGACCGGCCGCTCGACCCACGCGTTGCGCATCGGGTAGTAGCCCGACTCACGGGTGACCGTCTCGCCGCGGAGGAGTCGGTCGATCGAATCGAGCTGCTCGTCGAGCCGCTCGACGAGCTCACGGCCGGGCGTTCCGCCGGCGCCGAAGCCGTCGAGGTCGGCCGGCACGCCGCCCGCCCCCATGCCCAGGATCGCCCGCCCGCCCGACAGGTGGTCCAGCGTCGAGACGTTCATCGCATTGAGCAACGGGTGCCTGTAGATGGCGGCCGTGACGAGGGACCCGAGGGTCGGCCCGGGAACGTCCCGAGCAAGGGCGGCCATGAGCAGCCAGGCGTCCATCGAGATCTCGCCGGGGTAGGCCATCGGGGTCTCGTCGGCCAGCCAGAGGCCATCGAACCCGAGCTCGACGGCGCGACGCGATCGGGCGAGCACGGCCTCGTACGGCGCCGTCAGTGGCGCCGGCATGATGCCGAACCGAAGACCGTCTGCCATCGGGGACCTCCGCGGTGCCGTTCGCGCGCGGCATGACGGCGCCAGTCTATCGAGCGCAGCCGTGCCAAGAGCCGCACCCGCCGGGGCTGCGATGATTGGCAGCGCGGCGCGCCGGGCCGACCGCGAGGCTCGCGTCGCCGTCGCCCGGACAAGGAGGAGGACCGCCGTGGACCGAGACGACGCGAAGCGGATGCTCCGTGCGATCGCGACGGCTTTCGACGAGCACGACCTCGACGGGATCCTCCGTCACTTCGCGGCCGACGCCGTGTTCGACGGTCCGCGTGGGCCGGACCCGTGGGGCCAGCGATTCGTCGGCCTCGAGGCGGTTCGCGACGCGTTCGCCGCCCGCTTCGCCGGGATTCCCGACGTCCGATACCGGGACGACGAGCATTTCGTCGACGGCGACCGCGGTGCATCCGAGTGGACCCTGTCGGGGACGACGACCGATGGGCAGCGGATCGAGGTTCGAGGCTGCGACATGTGGACGCTTCGCGACGGCAAGGTCGTCAAGAAGGACTCGTTCTGGAAGATCCGAACGGCGGGTTAGCAGCTAGCCCGAGGGAGCCCGCGCGACCCGCTGGGCGGCCCGCCCACGAACGCGAGAGGCCGACTACGGCGAGTCAAGCGTGAACACGCGCGCGGTCACGATCGCGCGATCCTCGAGCTGCGTCGTCGTGTGGACCTCGTACGAGGCGAGCGCCGAGAGGCCCGTCGCCGGGAGGTAGCGGCGGCCCGGGTCGCCGACGAGGACGCGCGTCCCGCGGGCGGCGGCCCGAGCAAGCCACGGAAAGACGCGCTCGGCGAACGGACCCTCGTACGCCGTGTCGCCGGCGAGGATCACGTCGGCCGCCGGCGGCTCCTCGTCGAGCACGTCGCGCCCGACATATCCGATCCGGACCCCGTTCGCCCGCGCGTTGAGCCCGACCGCGGCTTCCGCGAACGGATCGACGTCGGCGCCCACCGCGCTCGCTGCCCCGGCCCGCAGCGCCGCGATCGCACACAGGCCCGACCCCGTCGCGAGGTCGAGCACGGAACGGTCGGCGACCTCCTCGGGGTGCTCGCCGAGGTAGCGCGCGATCGCGATCCCGCCCGCCCAGGCGAACGCCCAGAAGGGGATCGGCACCTCCGCCGCGCCGAGCGCGTCCGCGGTCGCCCGCCACACGCGATCGAGTTCGTCGGCGAGGTGGAGGCGCACGGTCGGGACGTCGCGCACTGGCTGGAGCCGCGTGTACCGTGCGACGAGGGCGCGCCGTCGCGACAGCGGGAGCGGGCCTCGCGCAGGATCGGCGGCAGAACGGCGCGTCATCCGCTGCGTAGCCTATCGGACCCAAATGCCTGGCCGGCGACGACGGATCGTGTGCGGTCGGTTGAGAGTAGCGTGGCGCCATGCGCTGTCGGATGCGGCCCGCTCTGATCGTCACCGCTTGCCGGGTTCGATGGACCGGCTGACGTTCTGGCCGGATTACAGCGGCGCGCTGCTGTGGACCAAGGGCGGGGAGCGTGTGACCCTGGATGACGCGACCCTGTCGCCGGATCTCATCGAGCGCGCCGGGCGCTGGGTCGAGCGGTACGACGACGCGAAGCTTCCCTGGGAGGCGACCCGCGACGACGAGTGGCTGACCGAGGGCCGCCGCCTGTTCGCCGAGCTTCGGCGCGAGCTGGCCGACCGGGGCATCGACCTCGTGTCCGACGAGGCCTTCTGGGCGGCCGAAGACGGGAGCTGACGCACCATCCGATGACTGCCATGTTCTGGGCGAGGACGGTGCTCCTCACCATCGCGGCTGTGGTCCTCGTGATCGTGATCGCCGGCGTCCTCGCGCTCGTCCCACTGTGGACCGGACCCGCGGTGCCCCACGGAGCGACGCGGCTGCACATCGCCGTCGCATCGCCCGGCATCCCGTTCGGCTGCACCGCCGCGCTCCTCGCGCCGGTTCGCATCGCGAGCACGGCGGATGAGCTCATCGTCGTGTCGGTCGAATCGGGCGAGCCGGTGCGGGTCGTCTGGCCGGGCGGCTTCGCGGCCTGGCGGCTCGACAGTCTGGCGGAGCTGGTGGGTCCGTACGGCAACGTCATCGGTCGCGAGGGCGACGTGCTCGACGACCTCGGCGGTGGAGCAGGCACCGATGGGGCGTTCCACGTCTGCGGGCTGGGCCACGGCTTCGGCGGGCTGGTCGAGCAGGCTCCCTGGTACCTGATTGCGCTCTCGGTCGTCCTTGTGGTCGTCATCGCCGGCGTTCCGCGGGCCCAGATCCGTCGCCGGCGCGAGGGTGCCGCCCGGAATGGTACGGTGACGCCATGAGTCGATCGCCGCTGGCGGATGCGTTCGGACACCACGTATGGGCGACGCTGCGCCTGCTCGACGCGTGCCTGCCGCTGACGCCGGCCCAGCTCGAGACGACCGTTCCCGGAACGTACGGCTCGATCCTCGAGACGATCCGCCACCTGGTCGGCGCCGATGCGTCGTACCTGTTCGTGCTGTCCGGCGGACGGGTGGCCGAGATCGACGAGTCCCGGATGGACGTCGGCGAGCTTCGCGCGGTGATCGAGGCGAACGGACCGGCGTGGACCTCGGTCATCGACCGGGAGATCGACCCGGACGTGAGCGTCGTGCGCCATCGCGACGACGGGATCGACAGCTTTGCGCCGCTCGGCATTCGCCTCGCCCAGGTCCTTCACCACGGGACCGACCACCGAAGCCAGATCTGCACCGCGCTGACGACGATCGGCATCGAGCCGCCGGCGATCGACGCCTGGGACTTCGCCTGGTCGGAGGGTCGGCTGTCCGAGGTCCCGCGGGCGACGTGACGTGACGAAGCCAAACAGCGTCGACGAGTACCTGGCGGGCCTGCCAGAAGACCGGCGAGGGCCGATGGACGAGCTTAGGGCGACGATCCGGGCGGCCGCGCCACAGGCCGCCGAAGGGATCGCGTATGACATGCCGGCGTGGCGGCTGAACGGCCGGTTCCTCGTGTCGATCGCCGCGTACAAGCGGCACTACAGCCTGTTTCCGGGCAGCGCGCGGGTCCTCGCCGAGCATCAAGACGCGCAGCGCTACTTCGCGGGCAAAGGAACTCTGCAGTTCCCCGCGAACGAGCCCCTCCCCCTCGACCTCGTCGCGAACGTCGTCGCGACGCGGCTCGCCGAGCTCGCGGATCAGTCGCCCGGGTAGCGGCGAAGGAGGAGATCGAGCTCCGACGCGGTTGACGGCCGCCGCAGCCGGCGCCGCGCGTCGTCCTCGGCGCGGCGAAGGAACTCGAGGCGCGCCGCGATCCGGAGGATCGACCGCGTGTCGCGGAGCATCTTCGCCTGTGCCTGACGCTCGTCCATGGTGTGCCCGTCCCTGGTCGAGGTGCCGCGCGTCCGTGGGGGAGCGGACGCGCGGGTGGCGGACGGTACGGTGCCTCCACGCACCGCGTCGATAGGCACAAGTCCGTATCCGTTTGTGGCAGTACGAACGAGGGGTGTGCCGGTGTGCCGCCGAAACGTAGGCTCGGCGGCATGATCAGGCCAGATCCGTCGGGGTTCGCGGCCAGGTCCGTCGCAGCGTCCGCGCCGGGCACCGTCGTCCTCGAGCGGTCGCCGGTCATCCCGCATGAACCGGATTCGGTCGCCGACGCTCCGCTGATCGGGTTCGACGCGTTCACCCTCGACTTCCGCGTGTTCGGCTGGGTCCGCCTGACCGCCGACCGCCTGACCGACCTTCTGAACGCCCACGACGAGGTGGAGCTCGTCAACGCCCAGGTCCGCGATCTCGCCTACGGCGAGACGGAGCTCATCGACGGGCTCGTGGTCAAGCGAACCGATCTCGTGGCCGTCCGCGCCGGGGATCCGCGCGGCGATCCGGCCCGTCGCGAGCGGACCCGACTCCACCCGCTGGCCGTGCGCTGCGGGGCCGTACCGAATCGGCGGCTTCTTCCACGCCAGACCCGACGGCGATCCGCTCGCGGAGCTCGCCCGTCGGCCGGCGATCGTGCCGCTGTCGCTCGCCTGGATCGAGCACTGGCGGGACGGTCGCCGGGACGGCGACTGGGCGGGCACGATCCTGTTCAATCGGCTGATCGCCGACGCGGTCGAGGTCGTCAGCGACGAGGACATCGCGCTCGATCCCTGAGCCGCCGGCGGTGGCGAACCCCCGTGGTTACGACCCAGGGCGGACGAGCACGAGCAGCGCCACGATCGCCACGAGGACGATCACGACGGCCTCGAGGCGGAGCGCCAGGTCGAGGCGGCGGCGCAGGCCCTCGCTCGCCAACCGGACCTCGAGCAGGGCCGCCCGCAGGTCCTCGTGGCCGTCCGCCGCGGACGTGGCCGGCGGCGCAGGGTCGGCGACGCGGGCTCGCGGGGGAGCCTCGCCCTCGCCGGCGCCGGTGTCGGCCGGCGCGTTCGGATCGGACCACAGGCCGAGCTTCGCGAACGACGCCTCGAGGCGCGGGTCTGGTGGTTGTCGGACGGCCTCGCGGGCAGCCCGCGAGAGCTCGGCCGCCAGCTCGTCGTCGGCCGCCTGATCGGCCTTGGCCGATCGCCGGGAAGTCCTGGGCGCATCCTCGTCCGGCATCGCTCGATCCCATTCGCTGGACTGATCCGTCGGGGGCACGGTAGCAGCTGCGCGGGCCCGTTTGACGGCCGGCGGACAATCGGGATGCAATGCTCGCACCCGGCCCGTTCCCGGCCTCGGTCCTCCGGCAGCCGTCCCCGTCGGCCCGCTGCACGTGCGAACACTGGCTGCATTGCGACCACGCCTGTCACGGCCGAACCTGCGACCCGTCGGAGAACGCCTGTGACATCGCGTTCCTCCCCGACGACGGCGGTCTGACCCGCTGGGGCTGCCCGGAATGCACGCCGGGCGAGCGGGCGCCGCACCTGCTCGGCTGCGAGCTCATCGGCTGGAACGTCCCGCTCGAGCGGGGGTCCATCGGCGCCTGAGGCCCGCGGACCGGCGGTCCAGCCGACGGGACCCGGGCCGACTACGATACGGCGGCCATGACCGACTCGACCCCCAGCCTCGCCACGCCCTATCGGACCCACACGTGCGGCGCGCTGCGCGCGACCGACGCCGGGTCGGACGCCAGACTTGCCGGCTGGGTGCATCGCCGGCGCGACCACGGCCAGCTCATCTTCCTCGACCTCCGCGACCGCCATGGGCTCACCCAGGTCGTGATCGACGCGACGAACGCTCCGGACGCCCACGCGGCCGCCTCGCGGGTCCGCAGCGAGTTCGTCGTCAGCGTCGCCGGGCGCGTCGAACGGCGCCTCGCGGGCACCGAGAACCCGCGCCTCCCGACCGGCGAGGTCGAGCTCCGCGCGACGCGGGTCGCGATCCTCACCGAGGCGAAGACGCCGCCGTTCTACATCAACGAACCGGACGCGCCGGTCGACGAGAGCCTCCGCCTCCGCTACCGCTACCTCGACCTGCGGCGGCAACCGATGGCGGATCGCCTGCTCCTGCGCAGCCGGCTCGTCCAGGCGATCCGCGAGGCGCACCACGCGAACGGCTTCGTCGAGGTCGAAACGCCCAACCTCATCAAGTCGACCCCCGAGGGGGCGCGCGACTTCATCGTCCCGTCCCGGCTCCAGCCGGGCTCGGTCTACGCGCTGCCGCAGAGCCCGCAACAGCTCAAGCAGCTGCTCATGGTCGCCGGGGTCGATCGGTACTTCCAGATCGCCCGCTGCTTCCGCGACGAGGACCTGCGCGGCGACCGCCAGCCGGAGTTCACCCAGCTGGACCTCGAGATGAGCTTCGTCGACGAGGACGCGGTGATGGACTTCGTCGAGCGCATGGTCATCGAGGTGTCGCGCGCGACGACGCCGGACCGGCCGATCCAGGACGTGCCATTCCCGCGCTTCACGTACGCCGAGGCCCTCGAGCGGTTCGGCTCCGACAAGCCGGATCTCCGTTTCGGCATGGAGCTCGTGGACCTCGCGCCCTCGCTGACCGACGCCGGTGGCGCGCCTGCCTCCGGCTTCCGCGTCTTCGACGAGACGCTGGCCGGTGGCGGCAGGGTCAAGGCGATCGTCGTGCCCGGCATGGCCGGTGCGACCCGCCGCGAGATCGACGAGCTGACCGAGACGGCCAAGCGGTTCGGCGCGAAGGGGCTCGCGCACCTCGCCTGCGAGTCCGGCGGCGACGTCAAGGGGCCGATCGTCAAGTTCCTCGGCGACGCGACGACGCGCGCGATCGTCGAGGACGCCGGGGCAGGGGAGGGCGACCTCGTCCTCATCGTGGCCGATACGGCACCGGTCACGAACGACGTCCTGGGGCGCCTGCGGGCGGAGCTGGGCGCGCGCCTGGGCCTGGCCGACCCGAACGTGCTCGCCTACTGCTGGGTGCACCGCTTCCCGATGTACCAGTGGGACGCCGAGAACGGCCGCTGGGACGCGACGCACAACCCGTTCAGCGGCGTCGTGCCGGAGGACGAGGCGCTGCTCGTCACCGCATCGGGCGATCCGGCGCGGCCTTCGCCGGAGGATCCTGCGGGTCGGGCGCGGGCGATGCAGTACGACATTGCGCTCAACGGCTGGGAACTCGGCGGCGGGTCCGTCCGGATCCATCGCCGCGACCTCCTGGAGCGCAGCTTCGCCCTCCAGGGCTACAGCATCGAGCGGATGCGGAACATGTTCGGCGCGCTCCTCGAGGCATTCGACTACGGCCCGCCGCCGCACGGAGGGATCGCCCTCGGGGTCGATCGCTGGGCGGCCCTCCTCGCCCACCAGACCAACATCCGCGAGGTCATGGCGTTCCCGAAGACGCAGTCCGGCAGCGATCTCATGCTCGAGGCTCCGTCGGAGCCGGACCCGGCCCAGTACGCCGAACTGGGCCTACGGTTCGTGGGGGTCCCCGGACGGGAGGCCTGATCGAGGCTGTTGGCCGGGGGCTGGTGCCGGTGCGTAAGATTCGGGCCTGACGCTCGCGCTGCGGGAAGGGAGTACGTCATGCCCGGACTCGACGACGTCCTCGAACGCCTGATCACGGACCCGGCCTTCCGTGACCGACTGGCAACCGATCGGCGGGCAGCCCTCGCAGGCTACGACCTCTCCCCGGACGATCTCGCCCTGCTCGACGCTCAGGTCAGTGGCGCGGTCGGCGGGACCGCCGCGATGGAGGGTCGGACGACGAAGGCGGGCATGTTCGGGCTGCTCGGAGGCCTCGACGAAGTCCTCGGTGCGATGGGCGACGCGGGTGCGACCTCCGAGCCGGTGGTGGGCGCGGCCGACCCGGTCGCGCCGGCTGTCGGTGAGCACGTGCCACGCCACATCGACGTCGAGAGCTTCCAGTTCGGATCCGGCGCCGCACCGACCGCCGACGACCCGTCGACCATCTTCACGGGCGAGGTCGTCGGGATCGAGCCGACCTACGAAGCGGCCGGTGATTCCGCGGCCGGCGACACCGTCGACAACGACGAGACCATCACGATCCACGGCAACCGCAGCGAGGCGGACCCAATCCCGACCGAGAGCATCTCGTTCAACTTCGAGCAGATCAAGGTCACGCACGACGAGTACGAGGTCGCGAGCGGGGTCGGTGACGTCGCATCGGCCGACGCGGCCGGATCCGCCCCCGCCGCCGCTGCGGACGACAGTCACGTCACCGAGCACGTCAGCTTCGTCTACAAGGCGATTGAGATGGAGGGTCCGGGGTCGCCGGGTCCGGTCGGTGGCGGGGCGAACGAGATCGCATCCGAGGACACGACCGGCTCCGCCGAGGCGGCCGATTCGCACGAGGGCGAGATCGACGTCGTGAGCGTCCCCGTCGGAACGACGCCCGCGACCGGCGAAGGACGCGTCGACGCGGCCGACTACGTCCTCTGGCGCAAGACCGACGGCGCGGCCGCCGACGGTCCCGTCGATGCGGCCGACTACGTCGTCTGGCGCAAGAACCTCGGCGGGGCCGAGGACGGCACTGAGGCCCTCGCGGCCGGTGAGGCCGATCCCGATGCCGCATCCGGCGACGTGGTCATGAAGGGCTCGACGATCGGCGAGAACGCCCCGGCTCCCGCGGAGCCGGCGCTCGAGGCGGATGAGCCGGACGAGGCGTCTCGCTAACCTCGCCGCGTCGCCGGTACCCGCGTGGCGGTAACGGAATCGATCTGGGAGGCGCTCGGCGGGAGGGCACCGGGACGCCCGATCGGTCCTGCCGATCCCGACCTGTTCGCGGCGGTCGTCGAGCGGATCAACCCGGCACGTGCACGGCCCAGGCTGAGAGCGGGCATCGAGGAGGCGTCGCTCGTCGCGCTCCGGGGCTCCCCGTACGTCATGTTCCGATCGCCGGACCAATCCGCCGCCTACCTGCGGCTCGAGCCCGCCGAGGCGGCACTCGCTCGCCGCATGGATGGATCCCGGACCGTCGCGGCGCTGGTCGGGGAGTTCGCCCGGCTGTCCGGTGAGCTGGCCCCGGCGCGGGTCGTGCGAATCGTCGCGGACCTGGCCGCGAACCGGATGCTCGATGACCTGCCCCTCGATGTGTTCGAGCCCGTCCGACGTGTTCGGCGCGAGTCCTGGCCGCGCCGTGCCCGGCGCACCCTGGCCGACGTCTTCCGCGGCCGCCGCTACGCGGTGTTCGGCGTCGATCCGCTCGTCGGCCTGCTGTACCGGGCCGGGGGCCGCGTGTTCTTCACCCGTGTCGGGGCGGTCGTGGTCGGCGTCGTCGCGGTTGCCGGCGCGATCGCCTTCGGGGCGCGCTGGGTCGGTGGGTCGCAGTCGGTCTTCCTTGTCTCGGACTCCGTGGTCGCCGGGTCGGTCCTGTTGCTCGCCCTCAACGTCGTATGCCTGCTCGCGCACGAGGTGGGGCATGCGCTGGCGGCGAAGCACGCCGGCCGCCGCGTGCCGAGCGCCGGATTCCTCCTGTACTTCGGCATCCCGTCCGCCTTCGTCGACACGAGTGACGTGTGGATGGCCGGTCGCCGGGCGCGGCTCGTCACGTCGGCAGCAGGGCCAGTCGCGGCGCTGACCCTCGCCGGCGCACTCAACCTCGCCGCGATCGCCGTTCCGGAGCTGGCTCCCGCCGCGTTCAAGCTCGGATTCCTGTGGTACCTGAACGTCGTCTTCAACCTCAATCCGTTGCTCGCTCTCGACGGGTATTACCTGCTCATGGACTGGCTCGAGCTGCCGCGCCTGCGATCTCGCGGCCTGGCGCTCACGATCGCCCGACTCAAACACCGCCGCTTCGGCTGGGCGGGCCTCGCCGGCGAGGACCGCTTCTACGCGATGTACGGGACGGCGGCGTTGCTGTGGCTCGTGCTCACCCTCGGACTCGGCGTGCGCCTGTGGAAGGACCGGGTCGATGGCGTCGGTGCTGCCCTGTGGCACGAGGGAATCGGCGGCCAGGCGGGCCTGCTCCTCATCGTGGCGCTCATTCTCGCGCCGCTCGTCGGGACCCTCGTCGGGCGGGTGGGCGCCGCCATCGGCGCGTGGCGCCGCGCGCGTGCCGAGGCGGGACCGGGCGCCGACCTCGATCGACGAATCGCGATCCTGCGCCGTTCCGCGCTCGGGACGGTCGCGCTGCCCGCGTTGACCGAGCTCGCGCGGTCTGGCTCGTGGGTTCGGGTACGGGACGGTGCGACCGTCGACGCGGGACCGCTCGTCATCGCGAGCGGGGTCCTCGATGGTCGCCAGCCCACCGACCCACCCGGCGTCGTTCGACGTCGGGCGTTCCCCGGCGACATCGTCGGCGGCGCCGACGATGAGACGACCTGGCGCGGCTTCGACGCGCGGCTACTGCGCCTGCCGTCCGGTGTCGACCCGCGTGCCGCGCAGGAGACGGCCGACCCCGAGCGCGCGCTCGTCGCCGCGGCGGGCGCCGTCGCCGCGCCCCGTGAGTCCGCGTTGCGCTCCGGGCTCCACGGCGACGTGGAGACATCGCCGGCATTGACCGACCCGGTCCGAACGGACGATCCCGCGTCCGAGGAGGCGGAGCGGCGGCTCGACCGCCGCACGCGGCGCTGGCTGCTCGTCCTCGCGCTCGCCGCGCTCCTCTCGCTGCTCGCGGCGCTGCCGCCCGGTGCGGCGTGGTCGGAGGTGCCGACGGACCGCGTCCTCGCGACCGTCGAACGCGGGCGGGCGATCGTCGAGCGGCCAAACGATGTGCTCGCGCTGTCGACGGGTGCGTCGGTGGCAATGGCGCCCGGCGACGGTCTCGCCGTGGACCGCGACTCGACGGTCAGGCTGCACTTTCGCGGAGGGTCGAACGCGATCGTCTGTCCGCAGTCCTCGCTCGTCCTCGATGACGCGCGCACGCGTCCCGGGATCCCGGAAGGGCCGGAGGCCGACCTCACCCTGGGCCGCGGGGCCGTCGTGCTCGCGACCGCCTCGAGCTCTGCGGGGTTTGCCGCGCTGTCCGCGCGGATCGCGATCGCGCCCGGCGTCGTGGCCAGCGAGGGTCCGGCGACGTTCGCGGTGCGGGCGCGTGGTGTGACCGTCTCGAGCGGGACGGTGCGCCTCAACGACGTGATCGTCGCGCCGGAGCCGGAGGTGGCCTGCCCGCCGGGTGACGGCTCGGCTCCATCGCCGACCGCGCCGCCCACGTCGCCCGACGTCGCGTCGCCGAGCTCGGCGCCGCCACCGCCGTCCGATGCCGGTTCGCCGGGCGTTCCGAGCTCGACGCCGTCGGCGTCGCCGAGCGGCACGTCGTCGCCGTCCGTCGGTCCGTCCCTCACGCCCGTCCCGAGCCCGGGGTCGACCCCTCCACCGACGCCCGGCCCAACGCCGCCCCCGACACCGGCTCCGACCCCTCCGCCGACGCCCGCGCCGACGCCACCGCCGACGCCCGCCCCGGACTTCGGCCTGAGCTGCACGCCATCGACGCTGCCGGACCCGATGTCGTCGTTCACCGTCGTGTGCACGGTCAGTTCGAGTGCAGGATTCTCCGCGCCGGTCACGCTATCGTGCGCGTTCGTGAGCCCGGCACCGAGCTTCTGGTCGTGCGACTTCATGCCACAGCCCGTCACCCCGCCCGCCGGCGGATCGGCCTCGACGACGCTCCAACTGTCGGTCGGTCCACCGGACTGCTACCCCCTCGACGTGGTCGGGGTGTCCGGCTCGCTCGTCCACCGAACCCGCCTGAGCTGTCCGTGAGGGAGGAACGATGACCTGTTGGTTCTGCGACCAGGCGGCGCGGGGGACGTGTCGCTTCTGCGGCCGCGGAGTGTGCGAGGCCCACGCGCGCACCGGCCCGTACATCCTGGCGGTCTACCGCACGGAATCGCGCGCCCGTGCCGAGTCGCTCGTCGTTGAGGACGCGCTCCAGTGCGGAGCGTGCCGGCCGCGACCGCAACCGGTGCCGATGCCGGAGCTCGACTGACCGTCCGCGCGGCGACCGACCGGCCGACCCGGCCGTCGGCTACCGTTCGCTCGTGCGCCTGCTCGACCCGATCGCCGCCCGACCGCGACTCGCGGCGCTCCTCGGCGCGCTGTGCATCGCGTTCTCCGGGATCTTCTACCGGTTCGCCGACGTCGAGCCGTCGACCGCGGCGGTGTTCCGCTGCGCCTACGGGCTGCCGATCCTCGCCTTCGTCGCCCTCGTCGAGCGTCGCCGCGGGTTCGGCCTCGACCGGCGAACCGTCGGTCTGGCAATCTTCGCCGGCGTCTTCTTCGCGTCCGACCTCACGTCGTGGCACTACGCGATCGAGGCGGTCGGGGCCGGCTTGTCGACGGTGCTCGGGAACCTGTCCGTGCTCGTCGTCGGCGTGGTCGCGTGGCTGGTCCTCGGGGAGCGGCCGTCACGGGCGATCCTCGTCGCCCTGCCGATCGTCCTCGTCGGGGTGGTCCTCATCTCCGGCCTGTTCGACTCGGCCGCCTACGGGGAGAACCCACCCCTCGGCGTCGCGCTCGGGCTCGTCACCGCGGTGTCGTACGCGGGCTACCTCCTCGTCATCCGCCACGCCGGCCGATCGCCGGGTCGATCCGCTGGGCCGGTCGCCGTGTCAACGGCGTCGACGGCCGTCGTCGCGCTCGGCGCCGGGATGGTGATCGGCCTCCTCGGCGCTCCGGGTGTCGACGTCGTCCCGTCCTGGCCGGCGCACGGCTGGCTGCTCGCCTACGGCGTGACCTCCCAGTCGCTCGGCTACCTGCTCATCTCGCTGTCGCTGCCGCGGCTGCCGGCCGTGCTGACGTCGATCATCCTGCTCGCCCAGCCGGTCGCGACGGTCGTCCTGTCGATGATCCTGCTCGCCGAGACGCCGTCGGTCGCGCAGCTGGCGGGCGTCGCCCTCGTCATCGGCGGGATCGGCGCGGCGACGGTGCCGGTCGGCAGGCTGCGCGACCGTCTCGCGGCCGCGGCGTAGGGACGAAGGCCGGGTCAGGCCTCCGGTTCTGACGCGGGCGCGTACGGCGCGAGCGCCGGACCCGCGAGCGGCTCGTCCTCGGGCGTGTCGGCCACTTCGGCGCCCCACTCGTGGACATGGCCGGATGCCGGGACCGGCGGACCCTCATAGGCGGGGAGGTCCGCGCGCGGCGTCGTCCGGTCGTGGGTCGTTCCCGGATCACCGAGCTCGATCGCTCGAACGGGAACGCCCCCGGTCGCGACGTCGAGGAGCACGTCGTCCGGCATTCGGTCCGGCTCCACGTTGTCGAGGGCATCGACGTGGTGGACCGGAACGAGCACGGGCCAGCCCGGCTCGCCGCGGTAGGCGGGACGCAGCATCGGCTCGGGATCCGTGCCGTGGGCCTCGATGAGCGACGTGACGGTCTCCGGGCCGACCCAGGTGAGCCGCGCGGGCCAGACGATCGCGCCGTCCGTCTCGTCGATCGCCGCGCGGGCCACGTCGATGCCCCGCCGGATCTGGGCGACCGGCCCGCCCGCTTCCGGGGCCGGCTCGGCGAGGGTCACCGATGCGCCGGCGAGCGCGGCCGCCACCGCGCCGTCCGGGTCGTGCGAGACGACGACGATCGGCGTCGCCCCACCGGACCAGGCCGCGTCGGCGATGCGGCGGACGGACGGCAGCCCGTCCGCGTCGGCGAGGGCGGACGCGGGCGTCGCGGCGAGGATCACGGCGGCCACGGTCATGCCGGCATTGTAGGGACGCCGGACGGGACCCGGACGCAACCTGTGCGACAATCCGCCGGCCCATGACGGACCTCGCTCGACGCCCCACCGCGCCCGCCGCCCTCCGGTCGGACCTTCGCAACATCGCAATCGTCGCCCACGTCGACCACGGCAAGACGACGCTCGTCGACGCGATGCTCCGGCAGACCGGCGCGTTTCGCGCGAACCAGGCGGTGGTCGACCGCGTCCTCGATTCGGGCGACCTCGAGCGCGAGAAGGGGATCACGATCCTCGCCAAGCAGACGACGGTCGACTACGACGGCGTCCGGCTCAACATCGTCGACACCCCGGGTC
Source organism: Candidatus Limnocylindrales bacterium (assembly GCA_035720425.1). Lineage (GTDB taxonomy): Bacteria > Chloroflexota > Limnocylindria > Limnocylindrales > CSP1-4 > DASTOB01. The sequence continues at coordinate 13,528 of DASTOB010000010.1, read as the reverse complement.
ACGCCGACTTCGGCGGCGAGGTGGAGCGCGGCCTGCTCATGGTCGACGCGGTCCTCCTCCTCGTCGACGCCGCGGAAGGGCCGCTTCCGCAGACCCGCTACGTCCTCCAGAAGGCGATGGCCCGGCACCTGCCGGTCGTCGTGGCGATCAACAAGATCGACCGCGGCGACGCCCGACCGACCGACGTCCTCGACGACGTGTACGAGCTGTTCATCGACCTCGGGGCCGACGAGCACCAGATCGAGTTCCCGGTCATCTACACGAACGCGAAGGCCGGGACCGCGACGCGGTCGCTGTCTGAGCCCGGCGTCAACCTGCGTCCGCTCCTCGACGTGCTCGTCGCGGTGACGCCCGCGCCGACGTTCGTCGATGGCCATCCACTCCAGCTGCTCGTCACGAACCTCATGGCCAACGACTATGTCGGGCGGATGGCCGTCGGTCGAATCCGCAACGGCACGATCCGCATCGGCCAGCGGATCGCCGTCGTGCGCGAGGAGGCGGACGACACCGCGGGGGCCGTCGAGCCCGGGCGGATCGTGACCCTGACGGGAACGGTCACGAGCCTCCAGACGGCGCACGGGATCGAGCGGGTCGACATCGAGGAGGCGGGTCCGGGTGACATCGTGTCGGTCGCCGGGCTGCCGGAGGTGACGATCGGCGACACGCTCACCGATCCGGCCGACCCGCGTCCGTTGCCGCGCCTCGACGTCGACGCGCCGACGCTGCGCATGACGTTCGGGGTCAACACCTCACCCCTGTCCGGGCGCGAAGGGCGATTCGTCACGTCCCGCCAGATCAAGGCGCGCCTCGACCGCGAGATCCTCGGCAACGTCTCGATCGAGGTCCACGCCACAGAATCCGGCGACACGTTCGAGGTGCGCGGCCGCGGCGAGCTGCAGCTGGCCGTGCTCATCGAGCAGATGCGTCGCGAGGGCTTCGAGCTGACCGTTTCGCGCCCGGAGGTCATCCTCCACGAGGTCGACGGCGCCGTCCACGAGCCGTACGAGCGGATCACCGTCGACATCCCGCCGGACTACATCGGCGAGGTCCAGCAGGCCCTCGCCGACCGCAAGGGTCGCCTCGAGCAGATGACGACCGATGCCGACGGGCGGGTGCGCCTCGAGTACGTGCTGCCGGTCCGCGGGCTGATCGGCTACCGGGGGCAGCTCCTCACCGACACGCGCGGGACGGCGCTGCTCCATCAGATCGGCGAGGGTTACGGGCCGTGGGCGGGCGAGGTCACCCACCGGACGAACGGCGTGCTCGTCGCCGATCGCACCGGCACCTCGAATGCCTACGCGCTGTTCAACCTCCAGGACCGTGCCGAGCTGTTCATCGGCGCCGGGGTCGAGGTGTACGAGGGAATGATCGTCGGCGAGAACAGCCGATCCGGCGATCTCGACGTGAACCCGACCAAGGAGAAGAAGCTCACGAACATCCGGACCCACGCCCACGACGAGGCGCTCCGCCTCACGCCGCCGCGGCCGCTGACCCTCGAATCGGCGATCGAGTTCATCGCCGTCGACGAGCTCGTCGAGGTCACCCCCGCCTCGATCCGGCTCCGCAAGCGGCTCCTGTCGCAGCACGATCGCCGGCGGGAGCGGGGTCGCGAGGAGGACCTGCGCCGGGCCGCCGACCGGTAACAGGTACCATGCGGCGATGCGCATTGCCGCCGCCCAGACCCACCCGGCCTGGCTCGACCCCGTTCGGACCGCCGACATTGTGGCCGATTGGATCGGCCGCGCTTCCCGCGAGGGCGTCGACCTGCTCGCGTTCGGTGAGACGTTCGTCGGCGGCTACCCGCTGTGGGTCTCGATGACCGACGGTGCGCGGTTCGACGACCCGGACCAGAAGCGGGCGTTCGCCGCCTATCTCGACGCCGCCGTCGAGGTCGACGGCCCGATCGTCGCCACGATCGTCGAGGCGGCCCGCGACCACGGGGTCTTCACGTACGTCGGGATCGCCGAGCGCGGCACCGGGACCGCCCGCGGCACCGTCTTTGCCACGCTCGTCGCGGTCGACCCCGCGCGCGGCATCGTGAGCGCCCACCGCAAGCTCATGCCGACGTACGAGGAGCGTCTGGTGTGGGGCACCGGTGACGGGCTCGGGCTCCGCGTCCATCCGGGACCGGCCGGCTTCCGGGTCGGCGGCCTCAACTGCTGGGAGAACTGGATGCCGCTCGCCCGCACGGCGATGTACGCGGGCGGCGAGGACCTTCACGTCGCGGTCTGGCCGGGCGGCACGGATCTCACGCGGGACATCACCCGGTTCATCGCCCGCGAGGGCCGCGTCTACGTCCTGTCGGCCGGCCAGCTCAACGGCGCCGACGACATCCCGGACTCGTTCCCGCTCGCCGCGGCCGTGCGCGAGGCGCTGGGGCAGGGTCGTACCGAGGATGGTGGCTCGTGCATCGCCGGCCCGGACGGCGAGTGGATCGTGCCGCCGGTGGCCGACACGGAGCAGCTGGTCTGCGCCGACATCGACGTCGCCCGCGTCCGCGAGGAGCGGCAGAACTTCGACCCGACCGGGCACTATGCCCGCCCGGACGTGCTGCGGCTCGACGTCACGCGCCGCCGGCTCGCGGCGGTCGAGTTCGAGGACGCCTGACCGACGGTTGCCGATCGACGGACCGGCTCGCCCGGCCGGTGTACGATCGGCCCGATGCCGATCTACCTCGATCACGCCGCGACGACGCCGCTCCGCCGTGACGTGCTCGACGCGATGCTCCCGTACCTCACCGAGCAGTTCGGCAATCCGTCGAGCGCGCACGCCTACGGCCGCCAGGCGCGAGCCGCCCTCGACGACGCTCACGAGCGCGTCGCCGCCCGGCTCAACGCGCAGGCCCGCGAGATCGTGTTCACGTCCGGCGGGACGGAGGCGAACAACCTCGCCCTGAAGGGTGCCGCGTGGGCCGGCAAGGGCCGTGGGCACCGGATCGTCACGACGTCCGTGGAGCACCACGCGGTCAGCCACACGCTGCGCTACCTCGAGAAGTTCGGCTTCGAGATCGTCGAGCTGCCGGTCGACCGATACGGCCGGGTCGATCCCGACGAGGTCGACGCGGCGATCACGGACCGGACGATCCTCGTGTCGGTCATGCTCGCCAACAACGAGGTCGGCACGATCCAGCCGGTCGCCGAGATCGCTCGCCGGGTGAAGGCGCATCGCAACGTCCTCTTCGCGGTCGACGCTGTCCAGGCCGCGCCGTACGTCGAGATCGACGCCGAGGCACTCGGGGCGGACTTCGTGTCGCTCGCCGCGCACAAGTTCGAGGGTCCCAAGGGCGTCGGCGCGCTGTACATCCGGCGCGGCACGAACATCCTCGCGCAGCAGCACGGCGGCGCCCAGGAGCGACACCGCCGCGCCGGGACGGAGAACGTGGCCGGGGCCGTCGGGCTCGCGACCGCCTACGACCTCGCCTGCACGGAGCGGCCGGAGACGGTCCGCCGGCTGCGCCGGCTGCGTGACCGGCTGAAGGCGGCCGTCCTCGCGGTCGAGGACACGGAGCTGACCGGGCACCCAACCGCGCGGTTGCCGGGCCTGCTCTCGATCATCGCCCGCGGGACCGACGGGACGGCCGTCGCGCTCGCCCTCGATCTCGAGGGGATCGCCTGTTCGGTCGGGTCGGCGTGCACGACCGGATCGACCGAGGTGAGCCACGTCCTCGCGGCCATGGGCTATCCGGACGAGGAGGCCGCCGGCGCGCTTCGCCTCAGCCTGGGCCGGACGACGACCGAGGCGGAGATCGAGACGGCCTGCGAGGCCGTTCCGCGAACGCTCGCGACGATGCGCGTTGGGGCGGTGGCGGTGGCGGCCGATCCGCTCGGCCAGGGCGTGGGGGCGTGACAGGACCGCGAGTGCGGCTCGGCGGTTCTGCGCCGCCGCCGATGCGGCTCGGCGGTTCTGCGCCACCGCGGGCGCGGCTCGGCGGTTCTGTACCGCCGCCGATGCGCCCGGGAATTCCAAGAAGGCTTCGTTTCACGCCTATCGTGCCCGTCGGACCGTGGGAGTCGCCCGCCGGCTTCGTCGCTGAGCACGACCACGCTCGCCGGCCGTCTTCCGTAGGCTTGATGAGAACCGATATGGCCACGGTTGGGGCATTCCGGCGTCTTGTTAAGCCTTCTCTGCATCGGCCGGCGGCTCGGCTCGAGGTTCGCCAGGCGACCGAGCCGCCTGCGCCCGGATGACCCGCGTCCTCGTCGCGATGTCCGGCGGGGTGGACAGCTCCGTCGCGGCGGCACTCCTCCACGGCCAGGGCCACGAGGTGGTCGGCGTGTGGATGCGTCTCCACGACGTCGCCGACACGTACTCCGAATTCAAGAAGAGCTGCTGCTCGCTCGATGCGGCCGACGACGCCCGCCGCGTCGCCGCGCACCTCGGCATCCCGTTCTACGTCATGAACCTCGAGCGCGAGTTCGACGCCGGCGTCCTTCGGCCGTTCCTCGACGCGTACCTCGACGGCCGGACACCGAGCCCGTGCATCGACTGCAACACGTACGTCAAGTTTGGCGCGCTGCTCGGTCGGGCCCGACACCTGTACGAGTGCGAGGCGGTGGCGACCGGCCACTACGCGCGGCGCGGCGAGAGGGCCGACGGACGCGCCACCCTCCGCCGGGCGGTCGACGACGACAAGGACCAGACCTACTTCCTGTACGGCCTCCGCCAGGATCAGCTCGCACACGCCCGGTTCCCGCTCGGCGATCTGCGCAAGCCGGAGGTGCGCGAGATCGCCCGCGGCCTCGGCCTCGCGACGGCCGACAAGCCGGAGAGCCAGGAGATCTGTTTCGTTCCGGGCGGCGACTACCGCGACGCGCTGCGCGAGCGCGCGGGGTGGCGCCCGGAGCCGGGTCCGATCGTCGACGCGGACGGGACGCGGGTGGGGGAGCACGGCGGCGCGGCGGGATTCACCGTGGGGCAGCGCCAGGGCCTCGGCGTCGCCCTCGGCGAGCCCCGATTCGTGTCGCGCATCGACCCGCTCAGCAACACGATCCAGATCGCCCGCCGGCGCGATCTCGAGACGACCTCGTTCGACGTCTCCGGCGTGACCTTCGTCGACGACCGGCCGCCCGCGACCGATGCCTTCCGCGCCTCCGTCCGCATCCGACATCGGGCGCGCCCGATCCCGGCAACCGTTCGGCCGGCCACCACAAGCGAACCGGCCCGTGGCGGTCGCTGGACGGTCGAGACCGATGAGCCGGTGTGGGCCGCGGCGCCCGGCCAGGCGTGCGTGTTCGATGCGGAGGACGTCGTCCTCGGCGGTGGGCGGATCGCGGCGTGATCGGCCCGGCGCCGATTCTCGCCGTCCTCGTCGGTGTCTTCCACACCGGGCTGTTCGTGCTCATCCGCGGCAGCGCCGGCGGACAGCTGCCGCTCCTCCTCGTCGCCGCGACGCTCGGCGCGTGGGCCGGCGATGCCCTCGGCTCGCGGCTCGGCATCGACCTGCTCCTCATCGGCGACTTCCGTCTCGTCGCCGCCTCCGCGCTGGCCTGGCTCGGGATCGCGCTCGTGGCACTCGTCGCCATCCTCGGTCCCGCCCGGCGGGGAGTGTAGCCATGCCGGGGACAACGGACGTGGCTCGACCCCGCCCCATTCCTCCGGCCTCGACCTTCCTGCGCGGCCTGACCGTCGGCGCGCTCGTCGGTGCCGCGATCGCCGGATCGCTGCTCGTCGGCCGGCGTCGTCGCGTGGCGACCACGGCGAGCAAGCCGCCGACGCCGATGCCGGCTTCCGCACCGGCGGAACACGCGGGCTGACCGAGCGCACCTGCGGACCGGCCAGTCCGGCCGGACGGCATGGTCCGCTACCATTGCGGCCGATGCCGACCCCCACCGTGAAGAAGGACCCGCGGATCACCGCGCTGCCCGCCGCCGAGATCCGCAGCCGGTTCGTCGACTTCTTCGTTGCGCGCGGTCACACCGCAGTGCCGTCTGCCAGCCTCGTGCCGGCGGGCGATCAGACGCTGCTCTTCACGAACTCCGGGATGGTCCAGTTCAAGGACGTCCTGACCGGCGCGGAGACGCGGAGCTACAACCGAGCCGTCGACTACCAGCGCTGCCTGCGCGTCGCCGGCAAGCACAACGACTTCGAGGAAGTGGGGCGGACGCCGCGCCACCACACGATGTTCGAGATGCTCGGCAACTGGTCGTTCGGCGACTACTTCAAGCAAGAGGCGATCCACTGGGCGTGGGAGTTCCTCACGAAGGACCTCGGGATTCCCGGTGAGCGGCTCGGCGCGACGACGTACACCGATGACGACGTGGCGTGGCGGGTGTGGCGCGACGAGATCGGCCTGCCAGAGGAGCGCATGGCTCGCTGGGGCAACGTCGACGCGGGCGACGACAAGAACTTCTGGCGGATGGCCGAGACGGGACCGTGCGGCCCGTGCAGCGAGATCCACTTCGATCGCGGGGAGGAGTTCTGGGAGGGTCCCGGCTGCGTGCCGGACCACTCGGAGACGTGCCCGCGCTGGCTCGAGATCTGGAACCTCGTGTTCATGGAGTTCGACCAGCGTCCGGATGGCCGCGTGCCTCTGCCGTTCACGAGCGTCGACACGGGGCTGGGGCTCGAGCGGCTCGCGTCGGTCCTCCAGCAGGTGCCGACGAACTACGACACGGACCTGTTCACGCCGATCCACGACCGAATGCGGGAGCTGCTCGGCCACGATCCCGATGCGTTCGAGCAGGAGCGGTTCAGCTACCAGGTCATCGCCGATCACTCCCGGGCGGTGACGTTCCTCATCGCGGACGGGGTGCTGCCCTCGAACGAGGGGCGCGGCTACGTGCTCCGCCGGATCCTCCGTCGCGCCGTCCGGCATGGACGGCTGCTCGGGCGTCGCGAGCCGTTCATGGCCGATGCGGCCGCGATCGTCATCGACGTCATGCGAGCGGCCTACCCATACCTCGAGGAACGTCGCCCGGAGATCGTCGGCGCGATCGTTCGCGAGGAAGGGCAGTTCGTGCGCACGCTCGAGGCCGGGACCGATCTCCTCGAGGAGGCGCTCATCCCGCTCACCTCGGCGGATCGGACGATCGGCCAGCGCGCCGAGGACCTCCAGGCCGACGCGCCCGTCCTCGGGGGCGACGTCGCGTTCCGACTCCACGATACGTTCGGCTTTCCGATCGACCTGACGGTCGAGCTGGCGGCCGAATACGGGGTCCGGGTCGACCGGGCCGGCTTCGAGGAGGCGCTGGCCGAACAGCGGGTGCGGAGCCGGAGTGGCAAGAAGGCGGAGCTCGCCCGCCACGCCGAGCAGACCGCGCTCTACCAGGCGATCCAGGCGCGGGCCGGCGACACCCCGTTCCTCGGCTACGAGACGACGACCGCCGAGGCACGCGTCGTCGCGATCCTGCGCGACGGCATCGAGTACGACGACCTCGCGGCCAAGGGCGACGAGGAGCTCCGCACGGAGGCGGGCGCCGCGGCCGAGATCGTCCTCGATCGGACTCCGTTCTACGCCGAGGGTGGCGGCCAGATCGGCGACCGCGGGGTGCTCCGCGCCGCCGACGGCAGCGTCGTCTTCAACGTGGAGGACACGCAGAAGCCGGTCGGTGGGCTGTTCGTCCATCGGGGAGTCCTGCGGGGCCGCGTCCGGGTCGGGGAATCGCTCGGCGCGGAGGTCGACGCGGACCGACGCGCCCATACGATGCGCAACCACACGGGCACGCATCTCCTCCACCGCGCGCTGCGCAACATGGTCGGGGAGCGGGCGCGCCAGGCCGGCTCGCTCGTGACGCCGGACTACCTCCGCTTCGACTTCCCGTTCGATCGGGCGCTCACGCACGACGAGCTCCGGGCGATCGAGGACGAGGTCCGGCGAATCATTCGCGACGACCGGCCCGTCTCGATCGCATTCATGCCGATGGCCCAGGCGATCGAGGAAGGCGCCGACGCGTTCTTCGACGAGAAGTACGGCGAGACGGTCCGGACGATTCGCGTCGCGGACTACAGCTTCGAGCTGTGCGGCGGGACCCATTGCCGCGCGACCGGGCAGATCGGCGGGTTCGTCATCACCGGCGAGCGGAGCATCGGTACCGGCATGCGCCGGATCGAGGCGCTCACCGGCGCTGGCGCGGACGCGTACCTGCGCGAACGGGTCGCCACCCTCGACCGGGCGGCGGAGGCGCTCGGCGTCCAGACTCCGGAGGCGGTGCCGGAGCGGATCGCCGCGCTCCAGGACGAGCTCCGCGAGACGCGCCGGCGGCTACGCGCCGGGGGGTCCGGCGTGCCGAAACCAGGCGAGCTCGCGGGCCTCGCGCAGGAGATCGCGCCCGGCGTGCGTCTCGTCCTGTACGCCGGCCCGTTCGAGTCGATCGACGCCCTGAAAGGTGCCGCGAAGGATGTCCGGAGCGTGCTCGGCTCCGGCGTCGTCGCGCTCGGACTCGACGCCGACGAGCCGCAGGTCTTCGTGACCGTCAGCGACGACCTCGTTGGGCGCGGGATCGCGGCCGGGGACCTCGTTCGCGCTGCGGTCGGGGCGATCGACGGCAAGGGCGGCGGGCGGCCCGAGATGGCGCAGGGCAAGGGAACCCGCCGCGAGGGTCTGGCCGACGCGCTCGCGACGGTCCGGGCGGCACTCGCGTCGCGCATCGGGGACCTCGCTGGGGACGCCGGGGAGGGCGCATGACCCCGGAGTTCGTCGCCGGCTGGAGCGCGCTCCTCGCCGCCGGCGCGACCGTGTTCGGCGCCGTCGCGCTCGTCCTGTTCTTCACCCGCGGCCAACCCTGGGGCACGATCAACGACGCGGCGAGCGTCGTGCTCATGCTCGCGATGATCCCGGTCGCGCTCCTCGTCGCCGTGATCGAGTCACGGGAGCAGCCGTTCCCGAGTGCGTACGCGCTGGCGGTCGCGGCGATCGGGATCGTCGCCATGCTCGTCGCGGCGTGGTACCAGGCCTTGCTCGTGATCGGGCGGGTAACGTATGAGCAGACAAAAGGCCGGGTACTCGGCGCAGGTGCGTTCGTCGGGCTGTGGTACGTCCTCGTTGGCGCGGTCGGCTTCCGGGCCCTCGGCGAGGTGCTCTCCGCATCGGCCATCCTCGCGGGTTTCGGATTCCTCGCCACCGGCTACGGCTTCGCCGTCGGCAACGAGCGGCACCCGCTGTCGGCGCTCGGCGGCGTCCTGCTCCTCGTCGGGTCGACCGCATTCCTCGCGACCCTCGGTGTTCGCCTCGTGACCGGCGACCTCTTCGTGCCGTACTGGAACGCCTGAGCCGATGGCCTTCTGGCACCGGATCTGGCAGCGCGACTCGGGCCCCGCTCCGGCGGCCTGCACGGCGCTCGACATCGGGACGGAGTTCGCCAAGGCGCTCGTGTTCGAGATCGACGAGCACGGCCGCGGCATCGTGCGGGGCGTCGGTCGCAAGCGCCAGGGCCTCAGCCACATGCAGTCGGGCACCGTCGCCGACATCGCCGCCGTGGTCGACAACTGCTCGGTCGCCCTCCAGGAGGCGGAGGAGATGGCCGGCTTCCGGCCGACCCAGGTCGTCATCGGCATCGCCGGTGAGCTCGTCAAGGGGTTCACGACGACCCACAGCCAGGAACGGCGGCGGCCGGACGTTCCGATCTCGGAGGCGGAGCTCCAGAAGCTCATCGACGGCGTCCAGCGCGAGGCGCTCCGCGAGGCGGAGCGGGCGATCACGTGGGAGACCGGCCTTCCGCACGTCGACGTGCGGCTCGTCCACGCGGCCGTGACCGGCGCCGCGATCGATGGCTACGCGCTGACCAACCCGGTCGGCTTCCAGGGTCGCCACGTGAAGATCGCGATCTTCAACGCGTTTGCCCCGCTCGTCCACCTCGGTGCGCTCCAGAGCGTCGCCAGCCAGCTCGATCTCGAACTGCTCGAGATCGTGGCGGAGCCGTACGCCGTCGCGCGCGTCCTGAGCGACGAGCAGGTCCGCCAGGCCGGCGCACTGTTCGTCGACGTCGGTGGCGGAACGACCGACGTCGCACTCGTCCGCCAGGGCGGCATCGAGGGCACGCGCATGTTCGCCCTCGGCGGTCGGGCGTTCACGAAGTCGATCGCCGACCGCTGCGAGCTGCCGTTCCCCCGGGCGGAGGCGCTCAAGGTGGACTATGCGCGCGGCATGGCGATCGACCGCCGGGCCGACGTCGCCTCGATCGTGGCGGAGGACGTCGAGGTCTGGTCGGCCGGGGTCGAGCTGGTCATGGAGGAGCTCGCCGTGGGCGACCTGCTCCCGGGCCGGATCTACCTGTGTGGCGGCGGTTCGCGCCTGCCGGAGATCGCCGGCGCGCTCGGCGCGGAGCGGTTCTGGAAGCGCCTGCCCTTCGCACGACCGCCGGAGGTCACGGTCATGGCACCGGACCAGGTCGAGGCGATCTCCGACGCGACCGGCCTGCTCGTCGATCAGCAGGACGTGACGCCACTCGGCCTCGCATACCAGGCGATCGACCTCCAAACGACGGAGGACCCGCTCGACGTGGCGCTCCGACGGGTGCTCCGGGCGATGAAGGTCTAGGTCGGGGTAGGCTCGGGCACGATGGCTACCATCGTCTACCTCGACGTCGACGACGAGATCACCTCCGCCGCGGCCCGTGTCCGCGCGGCCGGCGAGCGGCAGGTGGCGCTCGTCGTGCCGAACGGGTCGCGCCTGGCCACGTCGCGGATCAACTTCCGGCTCCTCGCCCGCGAGGCCCAGACGCGCGGCCGCGACCTGACGATCGTGTCGGCCGATGCGGCGACGCGCGCCCTTGCGGGGTCGGCCGGTCTGCCGGTCCACGCGAGTGTCGGGGACTACGAAACGGCCGCTGGGGGCGGCGCCGGCGAGCCGAAGGGGGCACCGGGCGCAACGGCGGCACCGGGCGCAACGGCGGCACCGGCCGATGCGCGGGACGCACATCCGAGCAACGAGGGATCGACCGACGCGCCCGAGACCCCGGAGGCGGCGGCTCCGACGTCGCGTTCCAGAAGTCAGGCTCGGCCTGTGCCGGACGCCGGCCCGTCGTCCCTTCCGTCGGACCGGACGTCGGCCCAGCCCGCCGTCGGTCCGCCGTCGGACCTCGATGCGACCGTCGTCATCCCGCCGCCCCCGGCGAGCGGGCCGTCGCAGGCGAGCGGGCCCCCGGCGACCGCCCCTTCCGCGAAGCCGGAAGCGGGCCTTCCCCGGTCCGGGTCGATCCGGGTGGTCGGACCCCGGCGCGGCTTCTCGCGTCCGGCAATGCTCGTGGGTGCGGCGCTGCTCGCCGCCGTGATCGTCGTCGGCGGCGTGAGCGCCTACGTGTTCCTGCCGACTGCCACGATTCGGGTCAGCCCGCGCGTGGATGCCGTCGTCCCGGTCTCGTTCGAGGTGCGCGCCGATCCGGCGGTCACGGCGCCGGACGCCACGGCCGGCGTCGTACCCGCCGAACGGCTGACGATCCCGCTCGGCGTCACCGGCACGTTCCCCGCCACCGGGGTCCGGGTCGAGGAGACCCGGGCGAGCGGCGTCGTGCGATTCACGAGCGAGAACACGTTCGTGCCGGTCACGATCCCGGCCGGCACCCGCGTGTCGACGCAGGCGGGCACGGCGTTCTCCACCCGCGAGGCCGTTACGGTCGAGCGTGCCTCGTTCGTGACCGGACCGACGTCTGCCACGGTGGCGGTCGATGCCCAGGTCGCCGGCCCGGGCGGCAACGTCGCCGCCGGCACGATCACGGAGCTGTCCGACGACATCCGCCAGTTCCTCATCAGCGTCACGAACCCCGAGGCGACATCTGGCGGAACGAGGACGGAGTTCCCGCGCGTCGAGCAGGCCGACGTCGACGCGGCACTGGCCGATCTCGGCGCGGAGCTCGCGGCGCAGTTCGAGGCGCGCCTCGCCGATCCGGCGACGACACCGCCCGGTACCACGCTCTTCGCCGCGACCCGGGCCCTCGGGGAATCGACCCCGTCGGTCGATCCGGCCACGCTCGTCGGCCAGGAGGCGGCGACGTTCGACCTCGGCCTCACCGCCGAGGGAGCGGTGACCGCCGTCGACGACTCGCCCCTCGAGGCCCTCGCGCGGACGCGGATTCGGGCGGCCGTTGATGCGGATCACCGGCTCGTCGAGGAATCGATCGAGATCGCCGTCGGGGCGCCGACGGTCGACGGTGCGACCGTGCTCTTCCCGGTGTCGGCGGAGGCGGTCCAGGTCCTCGTGCTCGATGCGGCGCAACTGGTCGCGGAGGTGAAGGGGCGGCCGATCCACCAGGCGCGGTCGATCCTCGAGCGCTACGGACAGGTCGACATCGACGTCTGGCCGGAATGGGTGACCGCGATTCCCACGCTCGACGCGCGGCTCAGCCTCGTCGTCGACGACTCCGCTGCGGCGCCGTCGGTCTCGCCACGTCCATCGGCCGCGCCGACCGCCCCGCCGTCGGTCGCCCCGACGGAAGCGCCGTCCGGCGCAGCGGAATCGGTGGCGCCGTGAGCCCGCGCCTGCTCGGGATCGATCTCGGCGAACGCCGGATCGGACTGGCGCTCGCCGACACGGAGGTTGGCCTGGCCCAGCCGCTGGCCACCGTCCGGCGCGGCCGAAGCGACGCCGACGATGCCGCGACCCTCCGTGGGGTCGTCGAGGAGCACCACGTCGATGAGCTCGTCGTTGGTCTGCCGCTCGAGGCGTCGGGTGGGGAAGGGCCGATGGCGGAGGCGGCGCGCACCTGGGCGGCGTCCCTTGGAGCGCTCGTGGGCCTGCCGGTCTCGCTGCGCGACGAGCGGCTCACGAGTCACCTTGCCGAGCAGCGCCTGGGACCGATGCGCCGCGGCCGGTCCGGCGGCCCGCCGACGAAGACGCAGCGCGACGCGTACCGCGCGCGGGTGGATCGCGAGGCGGCGGCGATCCTCCTCCAGGACGAGCTCGATGCACGATCGGCGGCTGCGGATGCACGATCGGCCGCCGCGGCCGCACAATCGGAGGCCAGATGACGATTCGAGGCGGCGCCGGGCCGCGCGACGACCGGACCCAGGCTCGACCGGCTGACCCGGGCACGTACGACGACTACCGACCGCGGCGCGACCCGTGGGAGCCGCCGCGCCGGCGACGCCCGACGGGCGGAAGCGGAGGCGCGGGCGGGGCGATTCGCTTCCTCGTGTTCACCCTCGTCCTCGCCGGCATCGTGCTCCTCGGCACGATCACCGTCCTTCGACCGCTCGTCGGTGGGGCGGTCCTCGACTGGGCCTACAAGAACCCCGGCTCGTTCGACATCGCGCTCATCGCCGGGCTCATCCGGGAGGATCTCGGGCCGCTCCTGACCGATCCCGCGAGCGACGACCCGAGCGACGTGGAATTCGCCGTCCTCGAGGGCGACACGATCGGCAGCCTGTCCCGCCGGCTCGTCGAGGCCGGACTCATCAAGGACGCCCGCGCATTCCTGTTCCTCGCCACGCAACGAGAGCTATTGCCGGAGCTCCAGGCCGGCAACTTCGCGTTACGGCGGAACATGACGCCCGACGAGGTCATCACCGGCCTGATCGAAAACCGGATCGTGATCACCGTCGTGCCGGTCACGTTCCGGGAGAGCCTGCGGATCGAGCAGATGACCGCCCTGCTCCA
>DASTOB010000009.1:0-13547 GCA_035720425.1 Candidatus Limnocylindrales bacterium | reverse complement strand
GTCCTCGCCGACCTCGTCGCGAACGTGGGCGGCGATCGCGTGACCGTGTCGAGCGTGGTCCCGAAGGGCGGCGAGGTCCACACGTTCGACCCCAGTCCCCAGGACGTCGTCGGCCTGACCGAGGCGGACCTCATCGTCTCGAACGGCCTCGGCCTCGACGAGTGGCTGACCGACCTCGCGGCCGACTCCGGCGCGGACGCGCGGATCGTCGAGCTCGGCGAGGACCTCGGGATCGACTACCTCGCCGGCGACGAGCACGAAGACGAGACCGACACCGATCACGGCACCGTGAATCCGCACCTCTGGCTCGACGTTGCGAACGCGCGGCTCTACGTCGCCAAGCTCGCCGACGCGCTCGCGGCGGCCGATCCCGACGGCATGGCCGACTACCGGGCGAACGCCCAGGCCTACGACGCCGAGCTGGCCGACCTCGACGCCTGGATCCGCGACCAGATCGGCACGATCGCGCCGGCGGATCGCGCGCTCGTGTCGTTCCACGAGGCGTTCCCGTACCTCGCCCGCGCCTACGGCCTCGAGATCGTCGGCGTCGTCGTCAACGCTCCGGGCCAGGACCCTTCGGCCGGCGAGATCGCGGCCCTCGTCGCCGCCATCCGCGCGGCGGGCGTGAAGGCCGTCTTCGGCGAAGCCCAGTTCAGCGACAAGCTCGTCCGGACCATCGCCGAGGAGACCGGCGCGACCGTCGAGACGAACCTGTACAACGACTCGCTCGGCGATCCTCCCGCGGACTCGTACCTCGGGATGATGCGCTGGAACGTCGAGCGCATCGTGGCCGCCCTGGGCGGAGATGGCTAGGGCTACGATGGCCGACACCGTGACCTCGACCTTCGACCCGCACACCCACCCGCACGACCACGAGGCGGAACGCCACCTCGCCACGGTCGACGCCGGGATCGACCCAGGCCACGCCCGCGCCCACGCCGACGTGTGGCTGAGCGACGTGTCGGCCGGCTATGGCGAGCGGATCGCGCTCGAACAGGTCAACCTCGCCGTCGAAGCGGGCTCCCTCCTCGCCGTCGTCGGGCCGAACGGCGCCGGAAAGAGCACGCTCCTCAAGCTCATGGCCGGACTCATTCGACCGTGGAGCGGTCGCGTGGAGGTGCTCGGCCACCCGGCCGGCCAGCAGGCCCGGCGCGTTGCCTACGTTCCGCAGGCGGAGCTTGTCGACTGGGCCTTTCCGGTCAGCGTCGGCGACGTCGTCATGATGGGCCGCTACCCCGCTCTCGGACCGCTGCGGCGCCCCGGCGGCGACGATCGGCGGGCCGTCGCCGACGCGCTCGCCAAGGTCTCGATGGCCGACCATGTCGACACCCAGATCGGCGCCCTGTCCGGCGGCCAGCGGCGGCGCGTCTTCCTCGCCCGAGCGCTCGCCGCGGAGCCGGACCTGTTTTTGCTCGACGAGCCCGTGACCGGCGTCGACGCGACCACCCAGGAGGATCTCATGGACATCCTCGAGGCGGAGGCCCGACGCGGCAAGACGGTGATCGCCACGACCCATGACCTCGCCTGCGCGGCCCAGCGCTTCCAGCGCGTGGCGGCGATCAACCGGACCGTCGTCGCCCACGGGCCGTCGTCGCTCGTGCTCGACCCGAACGTCCTCGCCCGCACGTACGGCGGCCACCTGCTCGTGCTCGGCGGTCAGGCGGTCGTCCTCGACGACGCCCACCACCACGACCAGCCGCCGGCCGGCGAGTCGCACTTCCACGAGGGTGGCGGCGGCCACCCCGAGCCGTAACGGCAGCCGAACCCGAGCCCCCGTCGACCGTGGACGCCCTCGTCGAACCCCTCGGCCATGCGTTCTTCGTGCGCGCACTCCTCGCGGCCGCGCTCGTCGGGACGGTCTGTGCCGTCGTTGGCACGTTCGTGGTCCTGCGCGGGCTCGCGTTCATCGGCGACGCGATCAGCCACGCCGCCTTCCCGGGCGTCGTCGTCGCATTCCTGGTCAAGGGTCCGTACCTGCTCGGAGCAGGGGTCGCCGCGGTCGCCACCGCCCTCGCGATCGGCTGGGTCAGCCGCCGGGCGCGGATCCGGGCGGACACGGCGATCGGCGTCCTGTTCGCGGGCACGTTCGCCCTCGGGGTGTTCCTGTTCAGCACGATCCAGGGCTACGTCGCGGACCTGTTCAGCTTCCTGTTCGGCTACCTGCTGTCCACGACGGTCGAGGACCTCGTCGGCCTTGCCATCCTCGGCGCGCTCGTGCTCGGAACGGTCGCCGTGCTCTGGAAGGAGCTGCTGTACGCGACGTTCGACCCGCTCGGCGCGGCGGCGTCCGGGCTGCGCGTCGACCGGCTCGAGTCGCTCTTTCTCGCGCTCGTCGCGCTGACGATCGTGATCAGCCTCCAAGCGGTGGGGATCATCCTCGTCGTGGCGATGCTCGTCACCCCGGCGGCGACGGCCCAGCTCCTCGCCGTCCGGTTCGGCCGACTCATGGCCGTCGCGGTCGTCGTCGGCGTCGGCGCGTCGATCGTCGGCCTCTACCTGTCGTACTGGCTCGATGCCGCGAGCGGCGCGACGATCGTGCTCGTCGAGACGGCGGCCTTCCTCGGCGCCCTCGCGTTCGGCCCCCGGACCGGTCTCCTCGCCCGAAGGCGCTCAGCAACCGCCTGATTCGGGGCCCGGGGGGCCCAGCCAGGTCGAACAGGGTCGGACCCGGGGACTGGGCCGACGGCCGACCGGGACCATCGCCGCCCGTCGCGTGGGACGGATCGCCTACCCCGGGCCGAAACCCGTCCGCGCCGACCTGCCTCTACGGAGCAGGTGCTGCAGCACGCCGCCCGTCCGCGCCCGGGGAGACCATGAGCCACGAACCGAGCCACCTGTCGACCGACTCATCGAACCGCGAGCCGGTGGGCGCCCATCCGCCACGGCTTCCGGCGAAATCGGCGGGTGGCCCGCCACTCCGCCTGTCGGGTCGGTCGCTCGTCGTCCTCGTCGCCGTCATCGGCCTGGTCGCCATCGCGGCGACCGGGGAGATCGTGCCGCCGACGACGGAGCGCCAGGCGGACCTCAGGGTCTGGCTCGCGGCCCGGGCGACCGGGTTCACCGTGCTCGTCCTGCTGACCATCCAGGTGGCTCTCGGTCTCGTGCTGAGCCATCCCATGAACAAGAGCACGTGGAAGCTCTCGAAGCGGCTGTTTCCGTGGCACGAAAACGCGTGGGTGTTCGTGCTCGCCTTCCTCGCCGTCCACATGATCAGCCTCGTCATCGACCCGTACGCGGGCGTGGGCATCGGCGGCGCGCTCATCCCCGGGCTGTCGAGCTACCGGAGCGCCCCCGTCGCCCTCGGCACGCTCGGGCTCTACGCGCTGCTCATCACCGGTCTCACGGCGCGCTACACGCGCCTGCTGCCGGCAGGGACATGGCTGTCACTCCACCGCCTGAGCATCGGTGTGTTCGTCCTCTCGTGGATGCACGGGGCGCTGTCCGGGACGGACACCCTCGGGTACGGCTGGCTGTACGGGCTGACCGGCGCCACGGTGCTCGGTGCCGCGGCGTATCGCTACTGGGTCTCACGGCAGGCCCGCCCGACGTTCTCCACTTCGCTCACGGAGGTGACGACGCGATGAATCGGTTTGCCATCAGCGCGGCGCTCGGCCGTCGGGTCCTGACGGTCGGTGGCGTGATCCTGAGCCTCGCCCTCGGCGTCGCCACGATCCGGGCGGCGGCGGCGTGGACCGCGTCCGCCGCACCGCTCAACGCCGCGCCACCGTCGGCCGCCGAGCTCCGGGCCGCGCTGGAACTCGAGCAAGCCCGGTCCGAGGCACTCGCGGCGCAGCTTGCGGAGCTCGCGTCGGGCAGCGCGGAGCTCGAGGCAGCGCTCGCTGCGGCGGAGCAGCAGATCACGCTCGATGCGGCCAATGCGGACACGCTCCGTGCGAGCCTGGCGACCGCCCGCGAGCGGCTCGCCCAGCTCGAGGCATCGCTGCGCGCCGCGGCGAGCACCTCAACCGCGTCCGTGCAGGCCCCCGCCGACGGGACCTTGCGCTCGGGAGACGAGCACGAAGAGGAAGACCGCGAGGAGGACGAGCACGAGGAACCCGATGATGACTGACCGGCCAACGCCGGCCCAACCACCGGTTGCGGCCCGACCACCGGTTGCGGCCCGACCAGCGGTTGCGGCCGGATCGCCGGCGCGCCGGCCGTGGCACGTCGGAACGTACCTCGGCGTGTCGATCGGCACGTATGCCGTCCTCCTCGCCGGCGTGACGGGCGCCCAGTCCGACGCCGACGCGGCGCTCATCGAGGCTCGCCGGCCGGGTGCCGAGGCAGCTGCCGAGCTCCGCGCGGCGCACGACCGCCTGGAGTTCGAGGTGTCGCGAATCGCCGATCGCTACTCGGACGCGGCACGAGCGTATGACGTGGTGGCCGCGCGGGTCGCCGGACTCGACGCGATGCTCGTCGAGCTCCGCGCGACGGTCGCCGAGGTCGACGGGTCGGCCGCGTCGCTGCCGACCCGCGTGTCGCTTCCGGCGGTCCGGCACACCGTCGGGGCAACGGTCGCCGCCGTGCCGGCCGTCCATGCGACGACCGGTGCGTCCGGCGGGTGACCGTCTCGTCACAGGCCGAGGTCGTCCGTTTCGAGGGCCGTGCCCTCGGCTCGCCGCTCCGCCTCATGGTTCACGGGGTCGACCGCGGACGGTCGGCGTGGCTGTGGGACGGCGTCCTCGCGGAGTTCGAAGCGGTCGACGCGAGCCTGTCGCGGTTTCGCGACGACAGCGAGATCACCCGGCTCAACCGGTCTGCCGGGAGCGATCAGGCGATGCTCGTCTCGCGGCGCCTGTCGGGCGCGCTCGTTGCCGCGGATCGTGCGCGCCGCATGACCGCTGGACGGTTCGACCCAACCGTCCTCGCCGATCTCGACCGACTCGGGTATCGGGGGGCCTCCGTCAGCCAGGTGGCCGGTCACGCGACCCCGTCGCGGCGCCCGATCACGTGGTGCGCGGACGGGATCCGGCTCTCCGACGCGATCGACCTGGGCGGAATCGGCAAGGGCCTCGCGCTGCGCTGGGCGGCTGCGCGGATCGCGCGTGGCTGCCCGCACGCGGCATTCCTACTCGAGGCGGGCGGCGACATCGTGGCCTGTGGCCGCGCACCGGAGGGCGGTCCGTGGCTGATCGGGATCGAGGATCCGGCGGGCACGAGCGGACCGGTCGTCGTCGCGGCAATCGACAATGGCGCCGTCGCCACATCATCGGTCCGGATCACTCGCTGGCGGTCCGACGGACGGGACGTTCACCACCTCATCGACCCTGCGACGCGGGAGCCGGCCGATGGGGGCCTCCAGGCGGTGACCGTCGCCCACCGTGATCCGGCCTGGGCGGAGGTGTGGTCCAAGGCGTTGTTCGTCGCGGGCCGCGCGAGCATCGCCGCCCTCGCGCGGGAGCGCGGCCTCGCCGCCTGGTGGGCCCCGACCGACGGGACCACGGACATGACGCCGGCAGCGCGACAGATCACCACGTGGGTGGCAGCCGAGACGTGACCCCGGCGGCGCCCCGGGCGGGGAGCTAGCGTCCGAGGCCCTCTCCCGCGGGATCGACGAGCCGTTCCGCTGCCGCGTCCAGCTCCGCACGCGTCGGCATCCCCTCCCGCGCTCCCGCCCGGGTCGTCGCGAGACTCCCGGCGAGCACGGCGCGACGAGCGGCGTCTTCGAGCGTGGATCGAGCGGCCAGCGCCGCCGCGAGCGCACCGCACAGCGCGTCGCCGGCGCCCACCGTGTCGACGACCGTCACGCGGGGCGGGGCGAGGTCGAGCGGCTCGGCACCGCGCCGGACGAGCACGGCGCCACCGGCACCGAGCGTCACGAGCACGGCCGATCCGACCCCCTCCCCCTCCGCGTTCGGCTCGAGCAGGGTCCGGGCTCCGACGTCCGGGCGGTCCGCGCCGGCGGTCGGTCGGCCGACCCGGCGCGCCTCGGCCGCGAGCAGCTGGCCCAGCTCAGTCCGGTTCGGGACGAGCACGTCGGCGAGGCCGAATACCGAACGATCGAGCCCCGTCGCCGGCGCCGGGTTGAGCACGGTCGTCGCACCGGCGGACCGTCCGGCGGCAAGCGCGGCACGGGTCGCCGAGGTGGGAATCTCATGACCGACGAGCACGATGTCGCCCGGTCCCGGCGCGAGCGACGCGAGCGATTCGCGGACCATGTCCGCCGTGACCGCCGCGTTCGCGCCGGAGGCGACCGCGATGACGTTCTCGCCGCGTTCGTCGACGAGGATGAGGGCGACCCCGGTCGGCTCGCCGGCAAGCGTCCGAAGCCCGGCCACATCGACGCCCTCGGCCGCCAGCGCCGCCCGGGCATCGGTCCCGAAGTCGTCGTCCCCGACCGCCCCGACGTACGTCGTCGGTGCCCCGAGCCGCGCCGCAGCGACCGCCTGGTTGCCGCCCTTGCCCCCGTGGTGCCGCCCGAATCGGCCGCCGGTGACCGTTTCCCCCGCCGACGGCAGGCGCTCGACCGTCGCGACGAGGTCAACGTTCACCGAGCCGACCACGATGACCCGACCCGTCATGGCACCCTCAGCGGCATGCCGTCACCCACTCACCGAAGGCCGCGGCGACGCCCCTGCGAGCCATCGGCCTGAGATCAACCGGTGACGAACTCGGCGCCGTCGACCCCGATGATGTTGCCGCTGACCCAGTCGGAATCCGTCTCGGACAGCGTGACGATCGCGTCGGCGACGTCCTGCGTCGTCGTCAATCGGCCGTGCGCGTTGCGCGCGAGCGTGATCTCGACCATGTGCGCCGCCTCGGGGATCTTGCGCAGCGCAGGAGTATCAGTCACCCCGGCCCGGATCGCGTTGACCGCCACCCCATCGCCGCGCCGCGCGAACTCCATCGCCAGCTGCCGGCAGTGGGATTCGAGGGCCGCCTTGGCGGCCGACACGACGCCGTACGACGGGATGACCCGGCTCGAGCCCTCCGACGTCATCGCGTAGACCTTCGAGCCGCGTTCGAGGAACCCGCCGCGCGCGAGGTCCTGGACCCAGTAGACGAGGCTGTTCGCCATCACGTCGAGGGTCATCTCCATCTTCTTGCGGTCGACCGCCGCCTTCGGGTCGTCGGCCAGGAACGGCACGAGCGAGCCGAATGCGAGCGAATGCATGACAACCCGCACGTATGGGTGCCGTCCTGCGGAACGGGACTCGTCGAATCGTGCTCGAAGGGCCTCGAGCGCGGCGGCGCGCTTCTCGTCGTCGGCCGCGTTCATGTTGATGAACAGGGCCTCGCTCCCGGCCGCGACGATGGCGGCCTTGACCTCCTCGACGTGGGCGAGGGCGGCCCGGAAGTCGAGGTGGATCCCGCAGATCCGGTAGCCGGCCCGAGCGAGCGCGAGCGAGGTGGCCTCGCCCATGCCGCTCGAGGCGCCGAGAATCAGGGCCCAGCGCTCGCGGTCGTCGGTCATGAGGGGTCCTCCGGTGGGGTGGTTGAGGTCGAGGGTGTCGGTGTGCGGGTTCGGGCGGGCCGAGTCTAGCAGGGGCTCGTCCGCCGACAGACGGCGCGGGCACCGATAATCGGGGTCCCGGTGGGTCGCGCCTCGGCCTCCGCTCGACGACTCCGATCGTCGGGATCGCCACCGCTCGACGGTTCCACATCCGGTCGCCGGAATGCCAGATTGTCGTGGGGTGACCGTTGGGCGCAGTTGGGAGGCGATCCGCGCCTTCGCACATACAGAGTCGAGCGTGGAATCCGATCGAACCGCTTCCGACGTGGCGCGAAACCAGGCCTAAGCGTCACCGGACGAGAATTTGGCAGTCTGTCGCGCCCCCCGGGTGGGGCCTGCCGGGCCGGCCATTGACACCGACCACGCGTGGGCGTTATTTTGTCATCTACCGAATTAGCCAATGGCCGAAATGCCACCGATCGTGAACCGTGTCTACCGTGCTCTCGCCGACCCCACCCGCCGCCGCGTGCTCGCGCTCCTTCGGGAGCGGGACATGACCGCGGGCGAGCTCGCGGCGGAGTTCGAGCTGTCGTGGCCGACCATGTCGGGCCACTTCTCCGTCCTGCGCGAGGCGGACCTGATCCAGGCGGATCGGACCGGCTCGACGATCACGTACCGGCTCAACGTCAGCGTCCTGGAGGAGGCGATGCTTGCCCTGATGGACACGTTCCGGATTGAGCCACGGGAGGCGCGATGAACGCACCGAGTTCGCGGCCCACGAACCGACCCATCCTCGTCGCGAGCGGAGCCGCCGTCGCGATCATGCTCGCCACGAGTGCCTGGGGCTGGGGGCAGATCCCGGACGACGCGCAGATCCCGATCCACTGGGGCCTCGACGGCCAGCCGGACGGGTTTGCGCCGAAGGCCGTCGGGCTGCTCGTGCTGCCGGCGGTCGGCCTGACTGTGAGCGCCCTGCTCGCGATCGTCCCGTTCGTCGAGCCGCGGCGCGAGAACCTCTACCGATCCGGGCCGGCCTACCGGTCGGTCTGGCTCGGCCTCCTGGGGCTCCTCGTCGTCCTCCACGGCGCCGCCGTGATTGCCGCCACCGGCGCGGAGGTGGACATGGCGGGCCTCGTCGCGGCCGCCATCGGCGCGATCTTCGTCATCATCGGCAACGTGCTCGGCAAGGTCCGGAGCAATTTCATGTTCGGGATCCGCACGCCGTGGACGCTCACGAGCGACCAATCCTGGAACCGGACCCACCGCCTGGGCGGGCGGCTCATGGTCGCGCTCGGGGTCGTCGTCATCGCCGCGAGCGTGCTCGGCCTCCGCGGCGCGCCGCTGTTCGCGATCGTCGGTGGCGGCGGCGGGGCCCTCGTCGTCGCCCTGTTCGGGTATTCGTACCTCGCCTGGCGAGCCGATCCGGACCGCCGGACCGGCCGGCCATCCAGCTGACAGAAGGAGGACCGCGTGGAGGGGCTCATCGCGCTGCTCATCCCGCTCATCGTCATCCAGCTCGCGCTGCTCGTCGTCGCCCTCTACGACATCACCCGCCCCGGTCGCCGGGTCAAAGGTGACAACAAGGTCGTGTGGGTGGTGATCATCGTCTTCGTTCAGATGCTCGGGCCGATCCTCTACTTCCTCGCGGGTCGGGAGGAGGGATGACGGACGGGCCGATCGTCCGGACGATCGGGCTGACGAAACGCTACGGGCCGATCGTCGCCCTCGACGGACTCGACCTCGAGGTTCCGCGCGGCGTCGTGTTCGGCCTGCTGGGGCCGAACGGGGCGGGCAAGACGACGACGATTCGCCTCCTGACGGGCCTCGCCCGGCCGACGGCTGGGCGGGCCGAGGTCGCCGGCGTGGCAGCCGGACCGGACACCCCGGAGCTTCAGCGCCGGATCGGGTACCTCGACCAGGATCCGCGCTTCTACGGCTGGATGCGCGGACGGGAGTTGCTCGAGCTGGTCGGACGGCTCCACGGTCTGCGCGGCGCCCGGCTTCGCGATCGCGTCGCAGACACGCTGGCGCGGGTCGGCCTGTCCGACGCGGCCGAGCGACGCATCGGCGGGTACTCGGGCGGGATGCGGCAGCGCCTCGGGATCGGCCAGGCGATCGTCGCGGAACCGGAGCTGCTCATCCTCGACGAGCCGGTCTCGTCGCTCGATCCGGAGGGCCGGCGCGACCTGCTCGCGCTCGTCGGCGAGCTGCGCGCGTCGTCGACGGTGGTCTTTTCAACTCACGTGCTCGGGGACGTCGAGCGGGTCTGCGACCGGGTCGCGATCCTCGACCATGGGCGACTCGTAACCGACGGCCCGCTCGACGCGCTCCTCGACGAGTACGCCGGGCCGGTGTACCGCCTCGACCCGGAGCCCGGCCAGCCGGCACAGGTCGCGGCGCTCGTCGCCGCCCTCGACGCGGCCGACTGGGTCACGACGGTCGTCCTCGACGGCGGGGTCGTGTCGGTCAGCGTTCGGGACCCCGCGACCGGTGGTCGCGCGCTGCTCGCCGCGGTCGTCGACGCGGGCGTCGCCCTCGTCGGCTTCGAGCGCCAGCGCCCGACCCTCGAGGACGTCTTCCTCCGCCTTGTCGGCCGCGACCGCGACCGCGACGGAGCGGCCGCGTGAGCGGCCTTGCTGGGTTCGGCGTGCTCCTGCGAAAAGAGCTGCTCGAGGCCGTTCGGACGTTCCGGCTGCCGATCGTCGTCGGCCTGTTCGCCGTCGTCGGGATCGGCTCCCCGCTGCTCGCCCGGTTCACGCCGGAGATCGTCGAGGCCCTCGCCGGCGACATGGGCATCCCGGTCCCGACGCCGACCGTCGAGGCGGCCATCGACCAGCTGCTCAAGAACATCGCCCAGTTCGGTGGCCTGACGGCGATCCTGCTCGCAATGGGCAGCGTCGCGGCGGAGAAGGAACGCGGAACGGCGGCGCTCCTGCTGACCAAACCGGTCGGGCGGGCGGCGTTTCTCGGGGCGAAGGTCGCCGCGCTCGGCCTCGTGCTCCTGGCCGCTGTCGCCGTCGCGACGGTCGGCGGCTGGATCTACACCGCGATCCTGTTCGAGGCGCCGTCGGTCGGCGGGTTCGCTGGGCTCGGCGTGCTCGTCTGGCTGTCCCTGTTCGCCTACGCGGTGATCACGTTCGTCGCGAGCACGCTCACGCGATCCGCGCTCGCCGCCGCCGGGATCGGCTTCGTCGCGCTGGTCGGCCTCGGGATCGCCTCGGCGTTCCCGGAGGTCGGTCGCTTCCTGCCTCCGGGGCTCAGCGGGCCGGCCCGGGCGCTCGCGCTCGGCGGGGGCGCGGAGGTGGCCGTTCCGGTGTCGGCCGCGGTCGTGCTTCTCGTCGCCTGCCTCGGCGTCGCGTGGGCGGCGTTCCGCCGCCAGGAGCTCTAGCCGCGGGTCGGGTCAGGCCGCATCAGATCACCCCGGACGCGCGCAGTCCATCGATGTCGGCCGTGTCGTAGCCGAGCTCGGCGAGGATCTCTGCGCTGTGCTCGCCGAGGAGCGGCGGCGGCGTTCGAACCGTCGCCGGCCGGCGGGCGAGGTGGAACGGGATCCCGATCTGGTCGATGCGGCCGAGCGCGGGGTGGTCGAGCCCCACGCGCATCCCGAGCGCGCGGGCGGACGGGTCGTCGAACGCGGCAAGGACGTCGTTGATCGGGCCGCACGGCACGTCGGCAGACTCGAGGCGGGCGAGCCAGGCGTCGGTCGTGTCCGATGCGAAGGCGGTGGCGAGGAGCGGTACGAGCACGTCGCGCTGATCGACCCGATCGCCGTTCGTCGCGAAGCGGCGGTCGGTCGCGAGGTCGGGTCGGTCGATCGCCATGCACAGCCGCGTCCACTGGCGCTCGCTGCCCACCGCGACCGCAATCGTGCCGTCCGACGTGGCGAAGGGCTGGTACGGCACGATGTTCGGGTGGGCGTTGCCGCGCCGTTCCGGGGAGCGGCCGGACACGAACGCGTTCTGGGCCTGGTTCACGAGCAGCGCGAGGGTCGAACCGAGGAGCGAAACGTCGATGCGCTCACCGCCGGCCCGCTCGTCGGCCGACCCGTCGGCCTTCCTGTCGGCCCTGGTGTCGGCCCCCCCGTCGGCCGTTTCGGCGGCGGTCCCGCCCGGGCGTCGCTCGCGTCCGAGCAGCGCCGCCAGGACCGCGACCGCTCCGAACAGCCCGCTCGCCACGTCGCTGATCGCCACGCCCACCTTCGTCGGCGTGCCACCCTCCGAGTCCGGCGCACCGGTGATCGACATGAGCCCGCCGACGGCCTGAACGACGAAGTCGTAGCCGGGCTTCTCGGCCGCTGGCCCACCCGGCCCGTACCCACTGATCGCGAGATGGACGAGGCGCGGGTTGATCGCGGCGAGCGTCGCGTCATCGAATCCGAGGCGGTCGAGCCCGCCGGCGCGGAAGTTCTCGATGAGCACGTCGCCGCGCAGGATGAGCCGTTCGAGCACTGCTCGCCCGGGCGCCGCGCGGAGGTCGAGCCGGATCGAGCGCTTGTTGCGGTTGACGGCGAGGTAGTACGCCGCCGTTCGGGTGCCATCCTCCTCGCGCCCGACCCATGGCGGCCCCCAGCCACGCGTGCCGTCGCCGTCCAGCGGCTCCACCTTGACGACGTCCGCGCCGAGGTCGGCGAGGAGCATCGTGCAGAACGGGCCGGCGAGCACGGTCGAGCAGTCGACGACGCGGAGCCCGGCCAGCGGACCGGGCGGGGCGGTCTCGGGGGGATCCGGGCGCGGGTCGGGCATCCGATGCTTCTCCGTACGTCGACGGCCGCCATGGTATCCGGCGCCTTCGAGCTGCGGAGCGGCGGTGGCGCCGCAGAGGGGGCGGGGGGTGGTGGCGGTCAAATCCCGCTGATCGAATCACAGCCGTGTCCGAGGCCAGGTCATGCCTGTCAGTAATCGGACTCGGCCCGAAGCCGTTCCGGAGCGGCTCTGTCGCCCCTCACGGTCGCTCCTCACGGCGTGGTCATTACCGACATCGATGCATGCGACCGATCCGGCGCCTCGTCCGAGGCTTCGGCCCAGATTCGATTACTGCCAGTACTCCCAGGGGCCACGGCGGTCGCGGCCCGGCCCCACGGCTGTCGCTTCCCCGGCTCGAGCCGCGACGGATCCCGGGGGTGTTGAGCTGCGACACCCACGGACTCCGCAGCAGCGGCCGACCGCCGCATCGTTAACTGCGGTGAGGCGGCGCGGCGGAACGCGGAGGCGGCGTGACGTCACGGGCATGCTCGGTCTCCTGACGGCATCGTCGAGCGTCCAGCACCCGACCGTCCGGCGACGTTCCGATGACGTCGCCGGTCGATCCGGTGGTTCACCGGTACGATGGATCGGCGATGGAGGTTCGGCGTCCCCTCACCCTCATGACCGTCCACGCCCACCCCGACGACGAGACGATCGGGACCGGCGGGACGATGGCACGCGCCGTGCGCGACGGCCATCGGGTCGTCCTCGTCACGTGCACCCGCGGGGAGATGGGCGAGATCGTCGTCTCGGAGCTCGACACGCCGGAGAACCACCGTCGTCTCGGCGAGCTCCGTGCGGCGGAGCTCGAGGCCGCCATGGCGGAGCTCGGGGTCACCGAGTGGGAGAGCCTCGGCTATCGCGACTCCGACATGATGGGCCGGACTGGCAACCACGACCCGCGCAGCTTCTGGCGGGCCGACCTCGACGAGGCGGCCGGCCGACTCGTCTGGCTCGTCCGGCGCTACCGGCCGGACGTCATGACGACGTACAACGACTTCGGCGGATACGGCCACCCGGACCACATCCGCACCCACGACGTGGCGGTCCGGGCCTTCGCCCGGGCCGGCGAGCCCGCCTGGTACCCGGAACAGCTCGCGCCGGAGCACGGCGGAACCGGTCCGGCCGAGGCCGACGGGGGCCTCGCCCCGTGGGCGCCGTCGAAGCTCTACGAGCAGGCCATCCCGGCGTCGGTCCGGGCGGCCATGCGCGACCGGATCGAGGCCCTCGGCGAGCGCAGCTTCTGGTCGCCGCCGGAGAACCCGACGCCCGATGAGCTCGCGGAGTACGAGGCCGGAATGGCCCGGATGCTCGTGCCGGACGAGTCGATCACGACGTGGATCGACGTGGCGGACGTGGTCGACGCGAAGTGGCGCGCCCTGTCCCGGCACGTCACCCAGATGAGCCCGACC
>DASTOB010000008.1:0-2678 GCA_035720425.1 Candidatus Limnocylindrales bacterium | reverse complement strand
CGCCCGTCGAGTCCCACCACCCGCGTCTCGACCTGGATCCCGCGGTCCGCGGCGAGCGCGGCCTCGGTCTGCCCGGAGCCGGTCGTGTCGTTGCCGTCGGAGAGCAGCACGATCCGCTTCTGGGCGTCGTCCGGGAAGAGTGCGGCCGCGAGCCGCAGGGCGGCGCCGATGTCCGTCGCGCCGCGCACCGGGGCGGACCGGATCGCGTCGACGTCGGCGAGGTCGGACGGCAGCCGCTCGACGAGGGCCTCCTTGCCGAAGGCGACGATCCCGGCGAGGTCGTCCTCCGGCATCTCGGCCAGGCTCTCGCGCAGGAACGCGAGCGCGTCCTCGCGGCCGTCCGCGCCGACCGAGTCGGACAGGTCGAGCACGAAGACGGTGGCCAGCCGGTCGACCGGCAGGACGAGCTGGAAGCCGGCGAGAGCGAGCACGAGGGCGCCGAGCAGGGCGCTCCGGACGAGCAGGCCGAGACGGCGGCGCCCGGCCCCCAGCCGCCGGCGCGCGCCGAGGTGGAGCAGGACCGTGAATCCCAGCGCCGGAACGAGGAGCAGGAGGGCGAGCGGCGCGTCGAACGCGATCCCCACCGGTCAGCCTCCCTCGCCGGGACGGGGCCGCAGGCGCGCGGTGAGCGTCCGCCATCCGCGCAGGAGCGCGTCGCGCTGGTAGACCGCCCACTCGACGCACAGGAGGACGAGGGCGACGAGGAGGATCGGACCCCACAGCTCGTCGCGGGCCGGCTGCCGATCCGACGCGGACGCACCGGACCCGGACCCGCCGCTTCCCGGCGAGGCCGATGGCGCCGGCGCCCGTCCGAGCGCCTCGATCGCGGCGACCGATCCCGGCGCGATCGTCGACTCGTCGACGTCGAACAGGTCGACGGCGAAGCGGATCGGGGCGTCCGGGTCGACGGGTGGGGCGGTCGGGGCGGCCGATGCCGACGGGGCGACCGACGGCGTGGCCGACGGGGCGGCCGATGGCGACGGGGCGGCCGATGCCGACGGGTCCGCCGTCGCCGCCGGTCGGACGGGCTGGGCCGAGTACACCCCGACGAGGTCGGTCTGAGTGAACGTGACCGCCGCCGCGCCCGGCGTCCCCGGCGCGAGCTCGACCGTCGAGCCGTCCGGCCGGGTCACCACGAGGCCGGTCGCGCCGGCCGGGATGGGCAGGCTTACCGGCGAGCCCGGCGCGACCGCATCGGCCGGCCCGGCCGAGCCGCCGAGCAGCTCGCCGGCGAGATTCGCGAGCAGGATCGGGAACGCAACCTGGAGCGGCAGGTCCGACCGGCGTGGCTCGAAGGCGAGGACGGCCGTCCGCTGGCCGGCCCGATCGCCGATGTAGAGGAGGGGAGCGCCGCCGGGGCCCGGGATGACCGTCCGCGCCCAGTCCGGCAGGACGAGCCGCTGCGCCTGCGCGATGTGCGTCGTCGTGAGGTCGACGTAGCGCAGGATCGGCTCATCCGGACCCAGGGCGCCGATGCCGGGGTTGCGCAGCGTGCCGGTCACCTCGCCGACCGGGCTCGTCCGCGGCGGCGCGATGGCGAGGATCGCGGTCGGCGGCAGCGTGGTCGGGACGAACGACTCGAAGATGACGAGGTCGAACAGCTCCGGCTTCGTGCCAGGCCCGTAGGCGTCCGGCTCGACGCCGTACAGCTCCGTGTTGGGCAGGTACGACAGGGCGGTCTCGAGGTACGGGTCGCCCTCGCCGACGAGGAGGATCCGGCGCAGCTGGTCGGGCGGCACGACGGCCCACGCGCGGTCGTCGATCGCCAGCCGATCCGGGGCGCTGGCGGCCGCGTCGTCGGACGCGACGAGACGGACCTCGACGACCGCCACGTCGCGCGGCACGTCGTCGATCACCACGTCCGCGCGGGCCTGGGGATCGAGGAACACGTCGCGGGCCTCGAGCAGCCGGTCGTCGCCGTACAGCTCGATTCGCCGTTCGGCGGGCTCGAGATCGAGGTTCGCGACGCTCACGAACACCGACCGGGTCACCGCGGACGGCGCCGTCTTGACCGCGAGCGCCGCGATCGCCTGGTTCTTCCGGTCGCGACCCACCTGGAGGACGCGGACCGGGGTATCGACCCGCGCGGTCGGCGGCGAGGCGAGCGCGGCGTCGGTCGCGACGAGGATCTCCGCGTCGACGGACCGGGCGGCCAGGGCGCCAGCCAGGCGCAGGGCGTCGCCGAGGTCGCCGCTCGTGGCCGTCACCTCGATCGAGGCGATCGCCTGGCGGACGCGGCCGAGGTCGGTCGTCGCGTTGGCCACGACCCGTGCCGTCCGGCCGGCGGCGACGACGCTCACGCGGCCGCCCGCCGGCAGCTCGCGGAGCGCCTCGAGCGCGGCCGCCTTGGCCGCCTCGAGCCGGTTCGGCTCCACGTCCGTGGCCCCCATGCTCGCCGACGCATCGACGACGAGGACGAGGTCACCGGCGAGCCCGGCCGGGCGCTCGAGGAACGGTCGCGCGGCGAGGATCGCGAGGGCGAGGACGAGCAGGAGCTGGAGGAGCAGGAGGAGGCTTCGCCGCAGGCGCTGCCACGGCGCGTTCGCCTCGACGTCGGCGACGAGGCGGTCCCACAGCAGGGTCGACGGGACGGTCGTCGGCTCGCGGCGCAGCTTGAGCAGGTACATCGCGACGACGAGCGGCACGAACAGGAGGCCGAGCAGCGCGAGCGGCGTCGC
>DASTOB010000007.1:0-6654 GCA_035720425.1 Candidatus Limnocylindrales bacterium | reverse complement strand
GTGGCGTTCACGATGCCGGCGCTGCTCGCCCTCGCCGTGTCGCGCGTCCCCGAGACGGAGCGCGGCACGGTCGTCGGCACGGCCACGGTATTCCTCGACCTCGCGTTCGGGGTCGCGCCGGTCGTGATCGGCCTCATTGCGCGGTCGACGGGCTACGGGCCGACGTTCCTCATCTCCGCCGCCCTCGCGATCCTCGCCAGCGGCCTGCTCGTCGCGCGCCGGGGCTCGCTCGTCGAGTCACACCCGGCGATCGCGAGGTAGGCTGCGGACCATGTCGATCGAGCGGGTGTTCGTGGCGGGGGCCGGGTTGATGGGCCATGGGATCGCCCAGGTCCATGCGGCGATCGAGAGGCGCGTGATCCTCTACGAGCCGGACCTCGCGCGGGCGGACGCCGGCCGGGCGCGGATCGCCGGCAATCTCGATCGAGCGGTCGCGAAGGGCCGACTGACCGACGACGAGCGGTCGGCCACGCTTGATCGGATCGAGGCGACCGACGATCTCGCCCGGGCGGCCGACGCGGATCTCGTCATCGAGGCCGTGTTCGAGGACGCGGATGTCAAACGCCGGCTGTGGGCGGACCTCGACCGCCACGCGCCCGGCGATGCGATCTTCGCCACGAACACGTCATCGATCTCGATCGACCTCCTCGCCGCGGCCGTATCGGCGGAACGGCGCGCCCGCTTCGTCGGGATGCACTTCTTCAGCCCGGTGCCAGTCATGCCGCTCATCGAGCTGATCCGGAGCTCCGACACGGACGATGGAACCGAGGCGGCCATCCGCGCTCTCGCGGCCGAGATGGGCAAGCAGGTCATCGTGTCCGCCGACCGACCGGGCTTCATCGTCAACCGCGTCCTCATGCCGCTGCTCGCCGAGGCGATGCGCGCGTACGAGGAGGGCCTCGGGACGGCCGACGACATCGACACTGGGGCGAAGGTGGGCCTCAACCACCCGATGGGCCCGCTCGAGCTGGCCGACTTCATCGGGCTCGACGTCTGTCTCGGGATCCTGCGGGTCCTCCACGAGGGACTCGGCGGGGAGCAGTTCCGGCCGCCGCGCGTGCTGGAAGAGCTCGTCACGGTCGGGCACCTCGGCCAGAAGACGGGACGCGGGTTCCACACCTACCCGCGCTGAGTCCCCTCGACGACCGCGCGGACCGTCTGCTGGACCGTGTCGAGGTCGAATGGCTTGGCGAGCAGGGTCGCACCGTTGGCCGCGGCAAACGACGCGAGCTCCGCGTTGAGCACGTCGCCGCTCATAAACACGAACCGGTCGCGCAGGTCCGGCCGGATCGCCACGAGTCGCTCGTGCACCTCCGTCCCGTTCATGCCCGCCATCCGGTAGTCGCACAGGACGGCGGCGATCGACGGTCGGTCGCGCACGGCGGCGATCGCATCGGCCCCGGTGGCGACGACGATCGGCTCGAAGCCGGCCGATTGGAGCGCCTTGCCGAGGAACGCCCGGATCGACGGCTCGTCGTCGAGGACGAGGACGGCCGCCGGCGACGCGGCGACGGGGGACGGAGCCTCGGGTTCGGCCGCCCCCGTTCCCGCATCGGCCGCCCCCGTTCCCGCATCGGCCGTCGCATCCTCCACTGGGAGCGTCACGACGAACGTCGCGCCGCGGCCGCCGGGCCCCGGCTCGAACGACAGCGTTCCGCCGTGCGAGGCGACGATCCCGAACGACACCGGCAATCCCAGTCCCGTCCCCTCGCCCGGCTCCTTCGTCGTGAAGAACGGCACGAACAGCCGGTCCCGGTTCTCCGGCGGCACGCCCGGTCCGCCGTCGGAGACCTCGAGTCGGACGGCCGCACCATCCGGCCCGGCTGCCGCTGCCGCCGTGATCCGAATCGAGCCCGGCTCGCCGGTCGAGCGGATGGCCTGTATCGCGTTGAGGGTCAGGTTGAGCAGCACCTGCTGGAGCTGCGCGCGATCGACCGCGACGAGCGGAACCGTGTCGGCGATCTCGACCACCACCTCGATCCGCCCGGCGGCGATGCTGTACGACTGCAGATCGAGCACGCTTTCGACGAGCCGGCGGAGGTGGGTCGGGTGCCGTTCCGGCCGGCGCTGACGGGCGAAGTCGAGCAGGTTCTGGACGATCCGCCGCGTGCGGTCCGCCTCCGCCACGAGCAGGTCGGCGTCGCCCTGGAGGTCGGCCGGCAGGCGCGGATCGCGCCGCAGGAGCTGGCTGAACGCGACGATCGACGCGAGCGGGTTGTTCAGCTCGTGGGCGACCCCCGCGACGAGCTGGCCGATCGCCTCCATCTTCTGGGCGTGGATGAGCTCCGACTGGAGCCGATCGTGCTCGGTCAGGTCCTCGACCCGGATGAGCATGCGCGTTTCGCCGTCGACCTCGACGGCGGACGCGTCGACGCGCTGCGGAAAGCGCGAACCGTCGGCTCGAATGCCGGTTCCTTCGAACGTGCCGCGGCCGGACTCTGCCATCGCGGCGCGACGGCGAGCGAGCTCGCCCTCCGCCCACCCGCTGATGTCGTCGACCGAGCGGCCGACGAGCCACGCGCGATCGGCGCGATACAGCTCCTCGGCGGCGGCATTGACATCGGCGATGCGCCCGTCGTCCGTCTCGAGGACGAACGGAACCGGTGACCGATCGAACAGGGTCCGATAGCGCTGCTCCGACGCGATGAGCCGGCGCCGCAGCTGGAGGTTGGCGAACGCGATCGACGCGATCTGGCCGACCGCGTCCAGGTCCGCCGGCTGGATCGGCAGGTCGTCGGGCGGACGGCCGAAATAGACGACGATCCCGCCGACGAGGTCGTTGTCGACGCGCAATGGGATCGCCGCGTAGGCCGACACGCCGGAGCGCCGGGCCACCTCGATCGTCTCGGCCGTCGCCTCTGCCGGAGTGAACCCCGCGAGGACGCTGCCGCCGCCGGCGAGCCAGTGCGCGACCGCGCCCCGGTCGGTCGGCGGGTGGGACACGAGCCACTCGCGGATCGGCTCCGGCAGCGCGACCGCCGCGCTGACCGCGTACCCCGTCCGATCCGGCGTGAAGATCCCGTAGGCGGTACCGTCGGCCTCGAGCGCCTGGTTGACGAGCGTCGCGGAACGCTCGGCAAGAACCTCGATCGATTCGACGGACAGCCCGACACCGGTCAGCTGGTTGAGGGACTCGAGCCGCCGCGCGAGCGCCTGCTGGGCACTCGATCGGGCGGTGCTCTCTTCGACCATCCCCGCGTTCTCGAGGGCCCGCTCCAGGTGCGCGGCAGCCTGAAGGAGCACGGCCGACGACGGGAGGGCCAGACTCGGGTCGTCCCAACCGAGGATGAACATCCCGGTCAGGTCGTCGCCGCTGTGAAGGCCCACGGCAGACACGACCCGGATGCCCGCAGCCTCGAGGACCGGCCGGCTCGCGTCGCGCATCGGAAACACGTCGATCGACTCGGACACGACGGTGCCCGGGGTGGCGAGAGCGCGGACGATCGGCGAGGTCGAGACTCCCGGTCGCTCGACGAGGTCGATTGCATCAGCAGGAAGACCATGGGCCGACAGGACACGGGCGCGATCGCCGTCGTGGCCGATGATCAGCCCGGCCGATGCCCCGGTCGCGCCGCACAGAGCGACGATCGCGCGATTGGCGAGCTCGTCGACTGATCGAGCCCGCCCGGTCGCCGTCGCGAGCGTCCCGAGCGCGGCGAGCTCGCGCTCCAGCCGGACCGTCGTCGTGATGTCGCGCTTGATGCTGATGATCCCGCTGAAGCTGCCATCCGGTGCACTGAGCCGGCTGAGCACCGCCTCGACGGCGATCTCCCGGCCGACCCTCGAGCCGATCCGCGGGACGTCGATCGTCCGGCCGCGCCACACGCCCGCCTCGATCGTGATCCGCCGCGGCTCCTCGCGGCGAAGCGGCTGGCCAACGATCGTCGAGTCGAACAGGTCGTAAATGGATCGGCCCACGGCGTCGCCGGCGGCGATGCCGTACAGCCGCTCCGCCTCGGCGTTCCAGACGAGCACGACGGAGTCGCTGTTCGTGACGGCCGTCGCGTCGCCGATCGACTGCGCAACGGCCTCGACGAGGGCGAGCGCGGCTGGATCGCCGAGGTCGATGGCCCGTGCGGAGCCGCCTCGGGGGTCAGTCACGCGACGTATCGTACGCGGGTGGGTTGGCCCCTGACCGGCGGGCCGCGACCGCGGCGACACGGCGAGCGAGTTCGCGGCCCGCGATCTCCAGGCGGCGCGCCACGGCAGGCGAGTTCGCTGCGCGCACTGATCCAGGCGGGCTCCCTGCCAAACGGTCGTCCGATGCAAGTTGGTCGGCGCCCCGTATGCCATTCGTGCACAGCCGAAGCTAATTGGCAGGCACGAGCCCGCCGCGACTGGCTGCCTGAGCGTGGCCGCCTGGCGGAGCGCCTCGGCCGCCCCGACCAACTTTCGTGGGGTGACCAAATGGCAGGAACGACATCGCGGCAACGTCGCGATCGGGTCGCCTGACCCACCGGTCCATCGCGTGTCCATCGGCCGGGAGCGCGCCTCGGAGCGTGGCGTAGTGCTCCGCCAGCCGGCGCCGGGCCGTTCGGCCGTCGGCGACCACCACCCACACGCCGATCGTGCGCGGGTTCCACCCGCGCTCGCGAACGATGTCGCGGGCCAGTCGGCGATATCGGTCGACCTGGCGAAGGAGTCCGCCGATGTCGTCGAGCCCGCTCTTCACCTCGATGATCAGCAGCGCCCGATGAACCGGATGCCAGGCCAGGATGTCGATCGCGCCCCGCTCCCCAAAGATCGAGAACGTCACTTCGGGGAGGACCTCCCACCCCGACAGGTCCGTCAAGCGACGTCCGAGGATCTCGACCATGCCCGCGTGACGTGCGTCGACGAGTCGATCGAGTTCGCCGGCGCGCCAGCGCGGAACGAGCTCCACCCGTGCATCGAGCGCGGCGAAGACCCGACGCAGGACCTCGAGCGAGGTCGACTCGAGGCGGCCGCGCTCCATCCGGGAGATCAAGGATGGCGACACGCCGGCGGCGGCCGCGAGCTGGGCTTGGGTCCAGCGCTTGCGGAGCCGGAGGGCCTTGATGACGGAGCCGACGCGCAGGTCGTCCATGCCGGCGCAGCATGACCGGAGCCGCTCACCGCGCGCTCGATCGGCGCTAACCGCGCCTTCACCGCGCGCTTACCGCCGACTCACCCGGCGCATGGCCGCCGTGCGGCGCAAGCGGTGTAGATTCGGCTGACCATGACCCGCGATCGACCCCACGACCCCGCCGGCCCCAACGGCCACGTCTACCTCGTCAGCGCCGCACGCACGCCAATCGGCCGGTTCGGTGGCGCACTCGCCGGGACCCCCGCGGTCGCGCTCGGTGGCGTCGCCATCCGGGCCGCCGTCGAGCGGGCGAATCTCCCACCGGGCACGCCCATCGACGAGGTCCTCATGGGCCAGGTGCTCCAGGCGGGCGTCGGCCAGGCGCCGGCCCGTCAGGCGGCCCTCCGCGCCGGCCTCCCCGCCACGACGAGCGCGACGACGATCAACCGAGTGTGCGGCTCCGGCCTCAAGGCGATCATGCTCGCCGCAGCGGAGATCCGCGCCGGTGACGCCGAGGTGGCGATCGCCGGCGGGATGGAGTCGATGAACCAGGCGCCGTATCTCGTCCCCGGCGCCCGCTTCGGCCTTCGCCTGGGCAATGGACAGCTCATCGACGCGACCGTCCACGACGGACTGTGGTGCTCGGTCGAGGACTGCCACATGGGCACCCACGCCGAGCGCGTCGCGATCAAGGACCAGGTCACGAGAGAGGACCAGGACGCCTTCGCGCTCGAGAGCCATCGGCGCGCCATCGCGGCGATCGACGCGGGCCGCTTCGACGCCGAGATCGCCCCGGTCACCATGACGGACGCCAAGGGCAGGGAGTCCATCGTCACGACCGACGAGAGCCCCCGGCGCGACACGAGCCCCGAGGCTCTCGCCCGCCTCAAGCCCGCGTTCGAGCTCCCCGACGGCCCGGACCGCGGCAGTGCCACCCTCGGCACCGTCACGGCCGGCAACGCCCCGGGCATCACGGACGGCGCCGCGGCGACCGTCGTCGCGAGCGAGCGCGCCGTCGAGCGCCTCAACCTGCGGCCCCTCGCCAGGATCGTCGGCTACGCGCAGGCGGAGGTAGAGCCGAAGTGGCTGTTCCTCGCCCCGATCGAGGGCGTCCGACGCCTGCTCGATCGGATCGAGCTGCCGATGGAGGCGTTCGACCTCGTCGAGATCAACGAGGCATTCGCCGCTCAGACGCTGGCCGACGGGCGGGCGCTCGGCTTCGACTGGTCGAAGACGAACGTCAACGGCGGGGCGATCGCGCTCGGTCACCCGATCGGCGCAAGCGGCGCCCGGATCGTCGCGACGCTCCTCCACGAGCTGCACCGCCGCGAGGGCCGCTACGGGCTCGCCACCCTGTGCCTCGGCGGCGGCGGTTCGGTGGCGATGGCTGTAGAGCGGGTGGCCGCATGACGACGACCGCCGAGCGGGTGGCCGAATGACGACGACGGAGCGTGGCCCGACCGCCGGAACGGGGACGAACGCAGCGCCGACTCCCCCCACGTTCCGCCACTTCATCGCCGGGGAGTGGTGCGAGTCGACGAGCGGCGGGACGTTCGAGAGCCGCAACCCCGCCGACACGCGCGACGTCATCGGCCGCTTCCAGCAGGGCA
>DASTOB010000006.1:0-30852 GCA_035720425.1 Candidatus Limnocylindrales bacterium | reverse complement strand
GCCGCTGCCGGTGCTCGAGGCGGAGGCGGGTGGGCCGACCGCGCCGCCCACGCGATCCGCGCCCGAGTACGGGCCCGGCGAGGAACCGCGACCACGCGACGGCGAGCCGACGGCCTCTGCGCACGGAGAACTGCTGTAGCGCGGCGTAACGCTGCCACCTCCCACCTCCCACCTCCCACCTCCCACCTCCCGCTCGCTGCCCCGTTTCGGCCGCTCCCGTTTCGGCCGCTCCGCCCCCACTTCGGCCGCCCCCGCTTCGGCCGCCACCGTTTCGGCCGCTCCCGCTTCGGCCGCGCGCACGCCGACCCCTTCGGCCACCCCTCCGCCCTCCGCCCCCGTTTCGTCGTTCGCTCA
This sequence comes from Candidatus Limnocylindrales bacterium, assembly GCA_035720425.1. Classification (GTDB taxonomy): domain Bacteria; phylum Chloroflexota; class Limnocylindria; order Limnocylindrales; family CSP1-4; genus DASTOB01. The sequence continues at coordinate 30,498 of DASTOB010000006.1, read as the reverse complement.
CCGGGTGAGCGTTGGTCACGGCGATCGGGCGTCGAATCGTCACCTGCGCCACGGGGTGAGCGCCAGGGACCGTTCCGTCGTCGGATGCTCACCCCATGAGCGCGCCGACCGTGTTCGGGTGTCGTCCGCTCACGACGTGAGCAGCTGACGAATCTCGGAGTCCAGCAGACGAGGCATTCGTGCTCAGCCGTGGCGAGCCGTCGGCCGACGGTGTCGTTGTCACTTGACGAACGCGCACCCCGCGAGAATCCAACGAAAGAAGGGAGCCATGGGGTGCTCGCCGCCCACGGCGCTGGGGCAGCGCTGGGGGCAGTCCGGCGCGCGAGCGTGCCATCGCGGCCGGGGGCCGCGCCAAACCGCCGGGAACGGGCATCCGGCGTTGCATCCGAGAAGATCGGGGCGCTGCCTCGGCCGGGGGCCGCGCCAACCGCCGGGACCGTGCATCCGATGATGCAACCGACGAAGCGAGGCGCCGACGGCGCGACGCTGGGGCGCCGACGGCGCGGCTGCGGCCGAGTCCCTGCGGCCTGGCGCTAGTTGCGCCTCCCCGCAAAGATCGCCACGACCTGGCGGACGTCGCCGGCATCGTGGCCATCCGGCCGTTCGTCGAGGTACCGGCCGAGCAGCGCGATCGCCTCGCTGAAGCGCCCCATCCGTCCGAGCAGCAGGCCCCGGTCGCGCCCGTGATCCGGGTCGGTCGGCTCCACGACGGCGAGCAGCTCGACGACGCCGAGGGCGGCCGGCCAGTTCCGCGCCGCGAGGTGGACCGAGCGCAGGTTGCGCAGGACGCGGGCGAGGATCTGGCGCTTGCCGACCGGGCGGAGCATGCCCGCGTGGAACAGGATGCCGTCGCCGATCGATCGGCGGATGAGTGCCTGGCAGTCGTCGAGGGTCAGCGATCGGCCGGCCCCGGCGGGATCGATCAGCAGCCCGTCGGGGCCGCCGAGGATGAAGTGGCCGGGCAGGCCGATGCCGTGGAGCGGCAACCCCAACCGCCAGCCGACCTCGAGCTCGACGATCCCAAGGCTGATCGGCAGGCCGATTCGCCGTTCGATGACGCGGTCGAGTCGGCTGTTCGCGGCGTCATGGAACTCGGCCGACGTCGGCGGCCGGAAGCCGCCCTCGCGGTAGAGCACGTCGTGGAGCCGCGCGACGACCGTGCGCACGGTATCGCCCCGATCGGTCCGCAGCCGAACGAGGCCGGCCAGTTCGTCGAGCTTGGCGAGGGACGGCGCGGGGTCGAGTCCCGTCCTGCCGTCGGCGGCAATGATGAGCGCTCCGACGGCGAGGTCGAGGTCCGCCTCCGGTCGGGCGACCAGCCGCGCGAACCGCGAACGGTTCGCGACGCGCTCGGCTTCCGCTTCGGACGTCATCGCCGACGATTCTAGCCTCGTCCGAAGCGCGTGACCGACCCACCACCGACCCAGGGCCCAAAGGAATCAGATGACGACGGAACGACCCGGTGATACGCTTCGCTCCCCTAATCCCTAGTAACCGACTCGGAGATGTACGCTTCGGTGACCGACCTCCGAACAAGCCCCGGACTGACCGGCCTGAGGCCGCCTCCGCCCGGCCTGCCGGACCCGGATCTCAGCCCGCCGACGATCGCGGAGGCCGGCGATCCGTTCTCGTCCCTCCGGGTCATCGCGCTCCTCGCCCGGATCGAGCGAGGCCGGCCGATTCGGCTGGTCGACGTCGCCGACCGGCTCAACGCGACGTGGCTCGACTGGCTGTTCCCGACCGACGTCGTTACGTCCGTCGCCCTCCAGCTCCAGGCGAACTGGATGGCCGACTATCGAAATGCCTCGGGGATCCGCGTCGAGGACGGGCCGTACGGCGCGACGGTCGAGATCGAGGACTCGAGCCGCGTCGACCCGTGGATCGTCCGGCAGGCGCAGCGCGAGGCCGCCGAATGCGCCGCTCGCCTGGCCGAGTTCAGCCTTCGTGATCGGGTCAGCGGCGATGGCTGACCGCATCCCGGCACGACGGATCCCGGCATCGGGCCGCTGCGCGTGTCCCGGGCGGGTCCGATCGCCCTGATCGGCGACCCGCCACGTCCCCTCGTGCCGTCCTCACCCCGTCCCTGAACAAGGAGTCACCGCACATGACCGTCACCGGATACGCCAAGGACGTTCTCGTTTCCGCCGCCTGGGCCCAGCAGCATCTCGACGATCCCGGCGTCCGCTTCGTCGAGGTTGACGTCGATACGACCGCCTACGAGCAGAGCCACCTCCCCGGCGCCGTCGGCTGGAACTGGACGAGCCAGCTCGCCGACGGGATCCGCCGCGACATCGCCGGCCGCGAGGAGTTCAGCGAGCTCCTGTCCGCGTCCGGGATCGGGCCGGACACGACGATCGTCCTGTACGGCGACAACAACAACTGGTTCGCCGCGTGGGCCTACTGGCAGCTCCGCCTGTTCGGCCACCGCGACGTGCGCATCCTCGACGGCGGGCGCAAGTACTGGCTCGACAATGGCCTGCCCCTGACGACCGACGTCCCGGCCCACGCCCCGACCGGCTACCAGCTGCCGGAGCCGGACTACGCGCTGCGCGCGTTCCGCGATGACATCCTGCCCCGTCTCGGCGACCCGGAGCTCGCCCTCGTCGACGTCCGCAGCCCGGCCGAGTACAACGGCGAGATCATCGCGCCCCCGGGCCTGCCCGAGACGGCCCAGCGACCCGGCCGAATCCCGGGCGCGGCGTCGATCCCGTGGGCCCAGACCGTCCGCGAGGACGGCACGTTCAAGGGCCGCGACGAGCTCGAGGCGCTCTACGCGGCCAAGGGCGTGACGGCCGACAAGGACGTCATCGCCTACTGCCGGATCGGCGAGCGGAGCAGCCACTCGTGGTTCGTCCTCCACGAGCTGCTCGGCTTCGAGCGGGTCCGCAACTACGACGGCAGCTGGACCGAGTGGGGGAGCATGGTCGGCGTGCCGATCGAGAAGCCGGTCGCCGTCGCGGCGGGCGGCTGACCACCGGACATCCCACCCGGCCGGGGCGGGGCGGCCGGAATCGGGGCGCATGGGGCGTCGGACTTCCCCCCGGTCCGGCGCCCCGCCTCTTTACAGCATCCCGGTGTTGACGATCTCGCGCTCGGGGTCGACCACGCGGGGGTCGCTCGCCATGAACGTGTCCCGATCGACGACCCGGAATCCCGCCTCGAGCAGTGGGCCGACGATCGGCGACGGACCCGGCACGCACCCGCCGCCGCGCTCGCCGAGTCGCGCTCCGTAGCGGAAGGCGGCGAGCAGCGCCGGGAGCGGATCCGCCGCCGGAGCCACCTGCAGGTGGTCGAGCCAGTGACCGACCCCGCGGATCCGCCGGCGCCACAGGCCGGTCGCCACGGGCACCCCGGCCCGCTCGACCGCGAAGGCCTGCGCCTCCGGGATCGACGCCCAGTAGGGGAGATCCGGCTCGCGATCCACCCCCGTCCATCCCCGCTCGAGCCGACCCATCAGCGACAGGCCGATCTCCTCGGCCGCGTACTCCGCGGGAGCGGCCGCCACGCGCCCCGGGTCGCCTGCCACGTACAGGCACGGCCACAGCGCGCGCATCCCGGCACGGACATAGAGCGGGAGGGCGCGCGGATCGTCGGACGCGAACGTCGTCCGCCGCGGCGCGTCGCCGAAGACGGCGGCGAGGAGCCGGCCGCCGATCCCGCGTCCGTGCAGTTCCGGCAGGACGAACAGGTCCGCCAGGTGGATCGCCCGGCCCGTGTCGACGGTCGCCCCGAACCCGGCGACCGCGCCGCCCAGTTCGGCCAGCATCACGTGCCCGCGGGCGACGAGGTGGGCGAGGTACGGCTCCTGGGCTCCGGGCGGCGTCTCCGGTTCCCCGGGAGGCGGCGTCTCGGTCGCGAGCATCACCCGCTCGAGCGCCGGGACGTCGACGCTCGTGGCCATCCGCAGTGCGACAGGGGGCGCGGCCATCGTCAGGCGTGGAGCCGACCGTGCCGGTCGAGCACGTCACGCAGGCGATCGTGCGGCAGGGCGTGCGCGGTGATCCCGTCCCGGCCGACCATCGTGGAGGCCGCGACCATCGCGTTGACGATCGCCTCCTCGGTCGCCTCGATCGTGGCCAGGAAGAGGGGATCGAGAGCGGCGTCGACGAGCGCGCGGAGTTCCACGATCGGACGCGCGCCGGGATCCGCCTCGGGCGGTGGCAGGCCGCGGTTCCCGGTCGAGAAGGCGAGGAACAGGTCGCCCGACGTCGTCGACGCGATCCCGCCCGTTCGGGCCACCCCGAGTCCGACTCGCTGGGCGAGCCGAGCGCATTGGCTCGGCAGGAGCGGCGCGTCGGTGGCGACGATCGCGATGATCGACCCGCCGCCGGCCAGGCGCGCCGCACGTCGCGTTCCATACGGCGATGGCACGGCGTCGATCGGGATCGCCTCGCCCACGGGCACGCCATCGACGCGGAGGAGCGGGCGGCTGCCGAAGTTGGCCTGCACGAGGACGCCGAGCGTCCACGGGCCACCGGCCCCGGCCGCCCCGACGACGCGCGACGCGGTCCCAATCCCGCCCTTGAATTCGTGGCAGATCGAGCCGGTGCCGCCGCCGACACCGCCCTCGGCGACGGGTCCGCTCGCGGCTGCCGCCACCGCGGCGTCGACGTGCTCGCGCCGGACGTGAAAACCGTTCTGGTCGTTGAGCATGCCGTCGAACGTCTCGCCGACGATCGGCAGCGTCCAGACCTCGCCGGCGTGCGGCCGATGGCCGACCGCCTGGCCGATGAGGGCGTCGCGCACCACGCCGACCGAGTGCGTGTTCGTGATGCCGATGACGCCGACGACGAGCCCGCTGTCACGGACCCACTCGAGGCCGGTCATGTCGCCGTTCCCGTTGAGCGTGTGGCAGCCGCCGAACAGCGGCTCGGTCCACGGGTCGCCGTCGTGCGGCACGACGACCGTCACGCCGGTGCGCACCGGTCCCTGCCCCACCACGAGCGGCCCGTCGCCCTCGATGAGCGTCACCTGGCCGACCCGGACGCCCGGAACGTCGGTGATCGCGTTGTTCGGTCCGGGGGTTCCCCGGCCGATGCGGATGCCGAGATCTCGGGCGCGCACGGTTCCTCCAGCGGGTCGACGTGCGCCGCGGCCGGTGGCCTGCGGCGTTTTGCCTATGATCGCGTGGTGATCGGCATGTCGCGCCCCGAGTTCGCGCTGCGCACCGCCGGCGCCCATGCCGGCGCCGGCGTCCGGGTGCTGCCCGCTCCAGAGCTGGCCGGCGAGCGCCCGATCGACGTCGCGGAGCGCTTTGCGGACCTGCCGGGGCTTGCGCTGCTCGAGAGCGCCCGACCGGGACGGACCGGGCGCTGGTCGTACCTGTCGGCCGATCCGATCGCCGTGCTCGAGGAGCCGTCGCAGGGACCGGATCCGTTCGCGTCGGCGCGGGCGCTGCTCCGCCGCCTGCCGGCCGCTCCGGCAGCCGGCGGCCCGCCGTTCAGCGGTGGGCTCGTGGGGTACCTCTCGTACGACCTCGGGCGCCGTCTCGAGCGCCTGCCGTCTAAGGCGGCCGCCGACCAGGACCTGCCGCTCCTCCGGCTCGCCCTGCACGACTGGGTCGTCGCCTGGGATCGCCGGACGGGTGCCGCGTGGCTGTGCGGTCGAGCGCTCGACGGGGACGTCGATCGGCTCGAGGCGCGGCTCGACGCCGTCCGTGCACGTCTCGCCGGTTCGCGTCCCGCGCCGCCGCCGGGACCCGAGGTCGACGCGCTCGTCTTTCGGAGCGGCCTCGATCGGGCGGCATTCGTCGATCGGGTCGAGGCGATCCGGGACGCCATCGCCGCCGGCGAGCTCTACCAGGCCAACCTCGCGCGCCGGCTCGAGGCCGCGTTCGCGGGATCGCCGTGGTCGCTGTACCGGCGCCTCCGCACCGGCGACCCGGCGCTCTTCGCCGCCTTCCTCGACCTTGGTCCGGCGCCGGGACCCGGTGGCGGGGCGCCACGAGCGATCCTGTCGGCCTCGCCGGAGCCGTTCCTGTCGGTCACGTCGGATGGCGACGTCGCGACCGATCCGATCAAGGGAACGCGGCCCCGCGGCCGGACCCGGGACGCGGACCGCGCCCTGGCGCGGGAGCTGCTCGCGAGCGCGAAGGACCGGGCCGAGAACGTCATGATCGTCGACGTCCTGCGCAACGATCTCGGACGGGTGGCACGGCCGGGGAGCGTCCGCGTCCCGCGGCTGTGCCGGCTCGAACGGACGGCGGCCGTCCAGCATCTCGTCTCGACGGTCACCGCGCGGCTGGCGAGCGACCGGGATCCGTTCGATCTCCTGCGCGCGGCGTTTCCGGGCGGGTCCATAACCGGCGCGCCGAAGATCCGGGCGATGGAGCTCATCGAGAGCCTCGAGCCCGTGCGGCGCGGGCCGTACACCGGCGCGATCGGCTGGATCGGTCCGGACCGCGCGATGGCGACGAGCATCGCCATCCGGACGCTCGTGGCGGACGGGCGGCGGCTCACGCTCCACGTCGGGGGCGGGATCACGTGGCGGAGCGATCCGGCGGCAGAGTGGGACGAGACGGTCGCGAAGGCGCACGGCCCGCTGTCCGCGATCGGCGGGGCCGAGCGGACATGAGCCGGCTCGCCCCGTCCCACGCCTGGGTGGACGGCCGGATCGTCCCGGCCGACCAGCCGCACGTGTCGGTGTTCGATCGCGGGTTCCAGCTCGGCGATGGCGTGTTCGAGACGCTCCGTGCCCGTGCCGGTCGCGCCGTCGAGCTCGACGCGCACCTCGACCGGCTCCGGCACTCGGCCGCCGGCCTCGGCATCGCCCTCGGCGACGACGCCAGCGCGCGCATCGCGGCCGGCATTGCAGACCTGCTCGTGGCTGAGGGTCACGACGGCCCGGACGGCGATGCCTCGATCCGCGTGACGGTCACGCGCGGCGCGTTCCGCGGACGCGGCCTGCTGCCGACCGACGAGACCGTGGCGCCGACGATCGCGATCCAGGCCTGGCCGGTCGTGCCGCCTCCGGCCGGCCACCTCGAGACGGGTCTCCATCTCGTCGCGAGCTCCATCCGTCGGGACCCGGACAACCCGCTCGCGGCGCTCAAGACGACGAGCCGGGCCGACTTCGTCCATGCCCGGCTCGAGGCCCGCGCGGCCGGGGCCGACGACGCCGTGTTCCTCACCCTGGCCGGGCACCTGTCGGAGGCGACATCGGCCAACTTGTTCGTCATCCGGGACGGCCGGCTGGCCACGCCGGGGCTCGACTGCGCGATCCTTCCGGGCACGACTCGTTCGTGGATCCTCGGCTGGGCGGCGCGGGTGGGTCTGCAGCCGTCGGAGGGGCGGCTCACGGTGGCGGACCTCCGCGGGGCAGACGAGGCGTTCCTGTCGAGCAGCGTCGCCGGGATCCTGCCGGTGACCCGATTCGACGGACGGCCGATCGGTGACGGGCGGCCGGGTCCATGGACGCGCCGGGCGCGGGCCGACCGGGAGGCCTACGTGCGCGGCGCCGCTACCGAACCGGCATGAACCGCCGCGAGCTCATCGTCCGGACCCGCCAGCTCGTCGACGAGGGCGACCGACTCGCCGCCAGCCCGACGCTCGGCGGGCTCCAGGTCTGGTTGCAGCGCTCGGACGACCTGCTCAAGGCCGCGTGGGGCGAGATGGATCGCTACCACCTCGCCTGGCTCCTCGTCGGCAAGCCGAAGCGGATCGTGCGCGGCCGGCCGATGAACGCCGAGGAGGAGGCGGCCTACGTGCGCGACGTCGCGGCCCAGAAGACGGCCGCCCTCAGAATGAGCCTCGACGCGGTCGAGCGCCAGGGCATGCCGTACGTCGGCGAGACAAGCGACCCGGGCGAGGCCGGCAACGCGGGCACGGCCGGCGACGCGGGCAAGCCCGGCGACGCAGGGAAGGCCGGCGGCCGCTCCGCCGGATCGCTCGATCGGCCCCCGGACCGCGCCGGCCTGCCCGCAGAGGCGGGTCTCGCGGAGCGCCTCGCCGAGGCTCGGCGGAGCGCGGCGGAGCACCGCGATCACGACCGCCCGCGGGCGCCTCGACCGCCGCGGATGAGCCGATGAGCGCGGACCGCGTATCAGCCGTCGGCGGGACCCGGAGCGTACCGGCGCCGGACACCATCGCGCGGGACTACCTCGTCCTCGCGCTCCGGCTGGACCAGCACGTTCCCGGACTCGTCGACGGCTACTTCGGGCCGGCGATGCTCAAGGCCCAGGTCGACCTCGAGCAGCTGCGAGCGCCGGCCCGCCTCCGCGACGATGCGGCAGCGCTCCGGCGGACCGTGCTCGACGAGGTGGCGGATCCGGACCGTTGCGCCTGGCTCGCGGCCCAGCTGACGGCACTCGAGGCCCAGGCGGCGGCCCTCGCCGGTGACTCATCCGCGTACGTCGACCATGTCGCGCGGTGCTTCGACCAGGCGCCGGCTCGACGCGACGAGGCCATCTTCGACGCTGCCGCGGCGTCGGTCGACGCACTCGTGCCGGGCAGCGGCCCGCTCGCCGAGCGGCTGGCCGCGTGGGATGCGCACCTCACGATCGACCCGGACCGATTGCCGGCGATCGTCGACTGGCTCGTGGCCCGGTTTCGAGCCAGGTCCCGGGTCCTGTTCGGGCTGCCGGATGGCGAAGCCGTCGGCGTGTCGCTCGTTCGCGAGCGGCCATGGTCCGGCTACAACTGGTATGGCGGGGGCGGCCGATCGCGGGTCGACCTCAACCTCGACCTGCCGATCCGGGCCGCGGACCTCGTCCACACCATCGCCCACGAGACGTACCCGGGTCATCATCTCGAGCACGCGTGGAAGGAGGCTGCGCTCGTCGAGGAGGCGGGCCGGCTCGAGTCGTCGATCCTCCTCATCAACACCCCGGAGTGCCTCATCAGCGAGGGGCTCGCGGAAGTGGGACACGCGTTCGCTGCCCCGCCGGACGAGGACCCGGAACTCCTGGCCGAGCTCTACGAGCGGGCCGGCCTCGCGATCGCGGCGGACGGAGCGGCTCGCGAAACGGCCCGGATCGACGCTGCGCTGCGCGCTCCTCGCCGGACGCTCGGGGCGGTCCGATCGAACGCCGCGCTGCTCCGCCACGTCGACGGGGCATCGCCGGACGAGATCCTCGCCTATCTCCGGCGGGTCGGGCGGTTCGCCGAGGAGCGGGCGGCCAAGGCACTCGAATTCCTCGACCACCCGCTGTGGCGCACGTACGTGTTCGTCTACGACGCCGGGCGGGAGCTCCTCGATCGGTGGCTCGAGGTCGTCCCGCCGGATCGGCGTGCGGGGCAGTTCGGCCGCCTGCTCCGCGAGCAGCTCACGCCGTCCGGCGTCGCCGCGGAAATCGAGGCGGACATCGCCGCGACGAACGTCGCTCCGGGCGTTACGGCGACGCGGCCCTGACCGACTGGGTCATCGCCGTCCCGTCGACGCGGACGGCGTAGCAGGTCGCCTCGCGGTCGCCGTCGGCCCACCCCGCCTCGGTCGGGTAGAACATCGAGAAGTCGAGCGCGGGGCTCGCGTCGATCGACGTCCCGGTGTACGAGGCGAACGCCGGCGCGCAGCTGCCCGAGGCGAACGCGAACAGGTCCGCTTCCGTCGGGAACGGTGCGTCATCACCACCCGGCAGCTGACCGACGTAGAAGGCCTCGGCGGTGTGTGCCTCGGTGCACGGGTGGTGCTGGACGTCGCCGATGTCCTGCGTCTCGGCCGGGTCGTCGAAGCAGTCGCCGACCTGGAGTTCCCCGGCGTTACCGGTGAGGCGGTCGCGGAACAGGAACCCGACGACGGCGATGAGCGCGACGATCGCGATCCGGACGCCGATGCCGGACAGGAAGCGAGCCACAGGCGGTCTCCCCAGCGTGCATGCCGGGCCCGGTGGCCGCGGCATCGGCATCGTGCGCACTCGATCGACGTTTCGCCCTGACCCGATCGGGTGAGCCGGACATGGGACCTCCGGCCCGTGGTCGGTGGCGGCCGACTCAGCGTGCGAGCTGGCGGACGAGCACGATCCGATCCTCGCCCGGTCCGTCGTAGTCGGCGCGGGCGGGCACGCCGTGGATCGGTCGCAGCCCCGGCTCCGTCGCGACCGCATAGCCGACGGCGCGCAGGAACGCGAGGGCGATGGGGTCGCCGGTCGGGATCACGGTCTCGATCTGATCTGCACCGGCCGCCGCGGCATCCGCGTCGATGCGAGCCGCGAGGGCGCGGCCGATCCCATGCCGCCGCCGGTTGGGGTCGACGCCGAGCAGGTACAGGCAGGCCGTATCGAGTCGGTCATGGCTTCCGAGGCCGATTGCGACGCCGGCCGGCCGGCCACCCTCCTCCCGGGCAAGCCAGGACGTCCCGGCGAAGTGGCGCAGCCACAGGCGCGGCAGGAGCCGGCGCACCGGGCGGCCCGCCCACCACTCGTCGACGACCGTAATGAGCGTGTCGTAGTCGGCCTCGGTCGGCCGGACGAAGTCGACGCCGATCAGCGTGCGGACCACCAGGCCGTCCCCGCCGCGATCACCGCCATCGCCGGGGCGATGATCCCGTGGACCTGTCCGAGGTAGTCGGCGAGGTCGAGCACGCCGCCCTCGGCCCGCGCGAACAGCCACGTGCCTGCCTCGCCGAGCGCCACGGCGGCGACGGCGAGGGCGACCGCCGCCACGGACCGGCCGGTTCGTGCTGGCGAACCGCCTGACCCGGCCGCCAGCGCGAGTGCGACGACCCGCCCGACGGCCGCCGCCACGACGAGCAGACCCGGCCCGAGGGACAGCGGTCCGGCGAGGGCAGCGAGCACGACCGCGCCGCCGACCATCGCGGCCACGCCGTACAGGAGCGCCCGGGCCGTCATCGATCCATCCTACGACCCACCCGGGCCTGATGGCGCCGGCCTGCCTAGTCACGCTAGACTGCGACGCGTGAGCCATCCCAGCCTGGGCCTCCCGCCGCTCGACCTGACGGCCGGCCGTCCGGCAGCCGCCGCCGCGATCCGGGCCGGCCGCGACCGCCTGGCGGCCCGCGCCCTCGAGACTGCGCTCGACGCGGACCCCACGCTCGGGACCCGCTACGACGAGACGGGCCTGCGCCAGCTGCTCCATGACACGACCGTGCTGCTCGACCAGGTCGCCACCGCGGTGGCCGCCGGCGATCCGTCCGTGTCCGGGAACTGGGCGGAGCAGGTTGCCCCGCTCTTTCGCCGCCGGCGGGTGCCGATGGACGATCTCATCGCGCTGGCGGAGGGTGGCCGCCTCGCGGTCCGGGCGAGCCTCCCCCCGGACGACGCCGCGGACGTCGATGCCGCGGTCGATGCGGCGATCGCCGCGTTCCGCTGGCACCGCCGCATCGCCGGCGATGCGCGCCGGCGCAACCGCCTGCTCGACGCGATCTACAAGGGCGCCTGAGCGTGAAGGGCACCTGAGCGTGAAGGGCACCTGAGCGTGACGATCAAGTGGGTCAAGGCGGATCCGCTCGTCATGAACGGCGAGCCGTTCTGCTACGGCTCGCGCCTGACGGTCCGCCAGCTGCTCGAGCTGCGTCGCAATGGGTACACCCTGACCGCGATCCTCAAGGACCACCCGGAACTGCGCGTGGTCGGCATCGCCGCCGCGTACGCGTACGCGGCTGAGCACCGCGACCGATACGCGGAGTTCTTCGCCTCTGACGGCTCGCTCGCCGGCCCCGGCTACACGGCGGAGGAGGCGGCCGGGCTACCCGGGCAGTACCGGATTCCGGGCGTCGTCGTCAACCGGTGATAGGCTGACGCTCCACGCACCGGAGTTCCGCGCCTCGATGACCGATACCACGACCAATCCAACCGCCAACCCGGCGGCGCCGGCCGACGCCGCGCCGGCCGACGCCGCCCCGGCGTTCGATCCGACCCGTCGCGCGGCGGAGCTGGCCATCCTCGACGCCCTGCGTGCCGTCGTCGACCCCGAGATCGGGATGAACGTGGTCGAGCTCGCCCTCATCAAGCAGATCCTGCTCGGCGAGAACGAGACGGAGATCAAGATGATCCTCACCACGCCGTTCTGCCCGTACGCCGGATCGATGATCCAGCAGGTCAAGGAACAGGCGGAATCGGTCGTCGACCATCCGGTCAAGGTCACCCTGCTCGCCGAGCGCTGGGATCCGCGCGACGCCGGCCTGATGTGGTGAGCCGCGATGGCGAAGGCGGAACGGATCGCCTCGGTCGTCGCAACCGGCAAGGGTGACGACGGCTCGACGGGCCTGCTCTACGGCGGCGAGCGGATCAGCAAGGACGACCTCCGGACGGAGGCCTACGGCACGATCGACGAGGCCGTCGCCGCGCTCGGGATCGCTCGCGCCCAACTCGGCCTGAAGGCACAGTACGGCGTCCTGTCGGCCGGCTTCAGCGGGCTCGACGCGCTCATCCTGCGCATCCAGCGCGAGCTGTTCGTGGTCGGCGCGGAGCTCGCCACCAACCCCGACGCGTGGGACCGCCTCGAGGACGGCCGAACGCGCGTGTCGCAGCCGATGGTCGATGGGATCACGACGCTGCTCGAGGAGCGAGAGCGCGCGATCGCGATGCCGCGCGAGTTCGTCGTGCCCGGCGAGACCCCCACGAGCGCGGCGCTGGAGCTCGCTCGTACGATCCTCCGCCGTGCCGAGCGGCGCGCGGTCGCGCTCGGTCGGGAGGGGTTGATCCCGGGACCCCATCTGCTACCGTACCTGAACCGTCTCGCCGACCTGGTCTGGGTCCTGGCCCGGGTCGCCGAGCAGGCCGAGTCGCGCTCGGCCACCCCCGCGCGGGCGGTCCGCCGGGGCGCCAACGCGGCCCACAGGAGCGACACCCCATGACGCAGCAACCGTGGCAGGCCGACGCCCGACCGATCGACGTCGGCACCCGCTTCCTCAGCCAGTCATTCGCCTGGATGTTCGCCGGACTCCTCGTGACCGCCGGCATCGCCTTCGTGGTGTCCGGCACGCCACAGGTCATCCGCGGCGTGGCGGACCTGTGGTTCGTCATCTTCTTCGCCCAGCTCGGGCTCGCCCTCGGTATCCAGGGTGCGATCGGCCGGCTGAGCGCGACGACCGCCCTCGGCCTGTTCTTCGTGTTCGCCGCGACGATGGGCTTCACCGTCGGCGTGATCGTCTCGCTCTACCGCGTCGAGAGCGTGATCACCGCGTTCCTCGGGGCGGCCTCGATGTTCGGCGCGGCGGCGCTCTACGGAGCGACGACGCGACGCTCGCTCACGTCGCTCGGCGGGTTCCTCGTCGTCGGGATGATCGGTGTGTTCGTCGCACTGATCGTGAACATCTGGCTGAACAGCAGCCTGTTCGGCATCGTCATCTCGGTCATCGGCGTCGTCGTCTTCACCGTGTTCACGGCCTACGACGTGCAGAAGATCTCGCGTGGCGAGTACGTCGCCCTGTTCGGCTCGGAGGAGAAGGCGTCCGTCATCGGCGCGCTCCACCTGTACATCAACTTCGTCAACATCTTCCTGTTCCTGCTCCGCCTGGTCGGCAACCGCGACTGACGCTCCGCGACCGACGGTCAACCCGCGGCCGCGTCAGTCGGCCACCGGCGGGCGCGCGTCGGAGCGAGAACGCGACGAGGGCTTCGCGAGGTACAGGGCGGCATCGGCGGCCCGGACGAGTTCGTCCTTGGTCCGGCCGTCGTCGGGGAAGCGCGCCACCCCGACGCTGAGGCTCACGCTCGGACCGCCGGCGGCCGTGTCGGTCGCCCGCACCGCGGCGCGAAGCCGCGCCGCGACCTCGTCGGAGAGGCCGCGCGTCGCGCTCGGCAGGAGGACCGCGAACTCGTCCCCGCCGTAGCGATAGACGGCGTCGTCATCGCGGACGGTCCGCCGCATGCGATGCGCCGCATCGGCCAGGAACGCGTCCCCGGCCGGATGCCCGCACGTGTCGTTGAAGGCCTTGAAGCCGTCCAGGTCCATCATGAGCAGCGCGAACGGCCGCCCGGACCCGATCGCCGCGCCCAGCTCCTGCTGGAACGAGCCGTGGTTGCGCAGCCCGGTCAGCGCGTCGTGCTCCGCCCGCGTCTTGACCGCCCCGTGGGTCTCGGCGTTCTGAAGGGCGATCGAGGCCTGCGCCGCGAACAGCTGGGCGAGCTCGAACTCGTGCTCGCTGAAGTGCTTCTCCTCACCGCCCATCCGGCCCACGTTGAGCGTGCCGACGACCTCGCCGTGAACGCGGACGGGGATGACGAGGAGAGATTCCGGCTCGTAGGGCGTGCCCTCGATCTGGACCGAACGCGGGTCGAGATGGGCGTCGTTGACGCGCTCTGCCGTCCCGTGCTCGAAGACCCAGCCGTTGATGCCGGTCGAGATGGGGTACTCGCGCTCGAGGATGACGTCGGCGAAGCGGTCGCGTGCGACGACTGCGCGCCGGACGCCGCGGGCGTGGTCCACCCGGTAGATCGTCAGCGAGTCGTACGCCACGACCGTGCGGAGGGAGTCCGCGATGAGCTCGAGGATCGACGACGGGTCGAGGGTCGAGAGGAGCTGCTCGCTGACCTGCAGCAGGTGCCGCTGGGCGGCGAGCTGCTGGGCCAGCTCCTCCTGCTGACGACGGACCTGCTCGAGCCGCTCGGCATTGAGCATCGCCTGGGCGGCGAACCCCGCGAAGATCGACAGGGTCTGCTCGTCATCGCGGGTGAACCGGTCCGCACCGAGCTGCGAGGCGACGATCACGCCGTACACGACGTCCTGGTGTGACATCGGCACGAGGAGCATCGATTCGGGCTGATCGGCCACGCCGACGACCCGGCCGCGCGGGTCTTTCGCCGCGTCCCCCACGAGCACCGTCTGGTTGTTCGCGGCCACCCAGCCGGTCAGGCCGGTCCCGACGGGCACGCGGAGTTGCTCGCGCGTGGGATGGTCCGTCCCGAGGAACGTGCCGTGAAACGCGATTGGCTCGCACATCCCGGTCGCATGGTCGACCCGGTAGACCCGGATCGTGTCGAACGCGATGAGCGTCCGCGCCTCGGCGACGATCGCCTCGCCGATCGCGCCGGCGTCGCGAACCCGGTTGAGGCGGAACGACAGCTCCTTGATCGCGTCGAGGCGGGCGGCGAGCGTGCGGACCGAGTCGTACAGGCGGGCGTTGCCGAGCGCCGCCGCCATGGCGTCGGCGAAGCTCCGCGCGAGGCCGGTCTCGTCGTCCGTCCAGTCGTATGGTCGGTGGTGGTAGAGGACGAGCAGCCCGAGCGGCTCGTCGCGGAAGACGATCGGGACGAAGCAGATCGTCCGGACGCCGGCGTCACGGTACGCCTGACGCAGCTCCGGGCTCGTCCCGTCGAGCGCCTCGCCGAGGACGTGGACCCGCGCCTCGCGGATCGCCCGCATCCCGAGCGTGTCGGCCTCGCGGGGCAGGGCGGCGACGCCGTCGAGGATCCGCCGGGACAGGCCGCGCTGGGCCGCGAGCGCGAGCGGGAACTCGGTCCCGTCGTACAGCCACAGGCCGGCCTCATCGGTGCCGAAGAGGGCGAACGAGTCGTCGATAACGTCGCGGAAGAGCCGATCGAGATCGACGCGGCTGCTGATGTCGGCAGCGATCCGGCGCAGGACGTCCGGCCGGCCACGCGTGCCGCTGTCCAGCCGCACCCGGCGGGTGTTAGCGGGATCGCGTCCGTCGGCCATCCGGCTCCGCCCGCGTGACGGCCGCCCGCCGACCGCCGGGTCGAGCGTCCGATCCGCGAGGAGCCGCTCGAGATCGGTGCGGCGGAAGCGGCGATCGCCGCGCCGGTTGACGCGAACGTACGGCAACCGGCCGGCGGCACACCACGTCCTGATCGTATTGCGGTGGACGCCGGCGATCACGGCCGCCTCGTGCATCGAGACGAGATCGGTCAGGATCGGTCGATCCGGTGCAGCGACCATGGCGGCGGGTCGATCTCTCGTTCGGTCGTGCCAGTCGCGCGAGTCCCGCGCGTGATCCGCAGCGTACGAGCCGGCGCCCGCGATTCGTATAGCCCGTCCGTACTGGATGGTCTACGCAACCTGACGCAGCGGAGCGCGCGAGCGCCGTTCGATCAGCGTGCGAGGGCGGCGACGGACGGCACGATCGCGTCCGCCTCCGGCGCGAGGTCCATCGCGCCACTCACCCCGGACGTGACCGCGATCGCGCGCGCCCCGGCCGCCCGAGCCATGGCGAGGTCAGCCAACGCGTCGCCGACGACGGCGGTCCGGTCTGCCGCGACCCCGAGGAGCCCGGCAACGCGGAGCACCGCATCAGGCGCCGGTTTCACCGGCACACCGTCGTCCGCCGCCACGACCGCATCGACCAGACCGGTCACGCCGAGGGCCTCGAGCGTGCGCTCGGTCGGCTCCCGATCGTCGGTGGTCACGACGGCGATCTGCCGCCCCGTCGCCCGCAGGACGCCGAACAGCGCTGGCAGGTCGGCCAGCGGCCGCGCCAGGGCGACGGGATCCGGACCGGTCCACGCGGCGTCGAGCGCGGCCTCGGCACCCGCGACCGGCACGCCGGCTCGAACGAGCGCCTCATGGGTCAGCACGCGCAGATCGGCCATCGGCGTGGCCGCGAGCGGGTGGCCAGGGAGCGCCCGTCCCGCCGTTGCGTCGAAGCCGAGCGCCCCGTAGAGGGCGGATGTGACCGGCTGCCCGGTCAGGCGCTCGAGATCGCCCGCCAGGCGGACCATCCAGCCGCTCCACATCGCATGGAAGTCGACGAGCGTGCCGTCCTTGTCGAAGACGACGAGATCGATCCCGTCGAGCGCCGGATGGGTCGTCCCGCCGAGCGTGGTTCGAGGCTCGGCCACGCTCCTGCCGTCAGGCGCCGGCGACCGGGTCGGCCGCCGTGGCGCCGGACCCGCCGGCCCGGTCGAGTACGAGCACGGCCTCGGGGGCGAACCACGCGGTGACCGGGTCGCCGTGCGACGGTGCGACGAGGTTCGGGTCGTTGAACGTGTCGAGCGAGACGAGCACGCCGTCCCCGGCGCGCAGCCGGACCCGGACGATCGAGCCGAGGAAGCTCACCTCGTCGACCGTGCCGGTCAGGCGGTTGGACCCCTCGGGGCCGGTGCCGAGCGACAGGCTCTCGGGCCGGAGCGCGACGAGCACCTGGGCGCCGTTCCCGGCGACGGTGATCGGCCGGGCGGCGCGGACCTCCTGGCCGGCGATCGCCAGGCGCGCCCCGGCCGCGTCGACGACGCCGGCGTCAACGAGGTTGAGCGTCCCGACGAACGAGGCGACGAACGGCGTGGCCGGGAAGTTGTAGATCTCCGACGGCGTGCCGATCTGCTCGATCCGGCCCTCGCTCATGACCACGACCCGGTCGGACAGCGACAGCGCCTCCTCCTGGTCGTGGGTCACGTAGACCGTCGTGATCCCGAGTTGGCGCTGGATCGCCCGGATCTCGTGGCGGAGGGCAACCCGGATCTTCGCGTCGAGCGCCGACAGCGGCTCGTCGAGCAGGAGGACCTGCGGCTCGATGGCGAGCGCCCGGGCGAGGGCGATCCGCTGCTGCTGGCCGCCGGACAGCTGCCACGGATAGCGACCGCCGCGGTCCGGCAGGTGGATGAGCGCGAGCAGCTCCGACACGCGCTTTGCGATCTGGTCCCTGCCCCGGCCGCGGACCTTGAGCCCGAAGCCGATGTTGTCGGCCACGGTCATGTTCGGGAACAGCGCGTACGACTGGAAGACCATCCCGACGTTGCGCCGGTTCGGCGGGCGGTACGTGATGTCCGTGCCGTCGAGCACGATCGTGCCCGCCGTGGGCTGCTCGAACCCGGCGATCATCCGCAGCGTCGTCGTCTTGCCGCAGCCGGACGGGCCGAGGAACGACACGAACTCGCCGCGCTCCGCCGCGAGGTTGAAGTCCTCGACCGCGGCCACGTCGCCGAACTCCTTGCGGACGTTGGTCAGCACGAGAAAGCTCATCGTCGCTCCATGTTCCTCAGCGTGCGCCGGCCACCTGGACGCGCGTCCGCGCGCCCCGGCCGAGGAGGGCGATCGCGATCATCGCCAGCCAGGTGAGGCCGAAGCTGATGAGCGAGACCGCCGCGGGTTGGTACGGCTGGTTGCGGCCGAGCAGGGACAGGTACGGGCCGAAGGCGTCGACGCGGGCGAGGAAGTTTGCGATCGTGTACTCGCCGATGACGATCGCGAGGGTGAGGAAGGCCCCGGACAGGAGGGCCGTGCGGAGGTTCGGAAAGATGACCCGCCAGAGGATCCGCGCCCAGCCCGAACCGAGGCTCTGGGCGGCCTCGGTGAGCGTCCGGACGTCGATCGCGGCGAGGCCGGTGTCGACCGCGCGATACATGTACGGGAACGACAGGATCACGTACGCACCGACGAGCACGAAGTCGCTACCGAGGTCCGTCGCCGTCAGCACGAGCGGACGGCTGCTGTAGACGCGGATGAGGCCGAACACGAGCACGACCGGCGGGATGACGAACGGCATGAGGGTGACGAACTCGACGATCGGGCGCCAGCGTGGCAGGCGGAGCCGAACCCAGTAGGCAGTCGGCACGATGATGAGCAGGCTGACGATGATCGTGATGACGCCGACCGTGAACGAGTAGGCGAGACCGCCGAAGAACTTCGGATCGTCGAGGACCTGCCGATAGGCCAGGAAGATATCCGGCCGCGTCTTGATCGAATGGAAGAACGTCCCGACCAGCGGCAGGATGAAGTACAGGGCGCCAAGGATGAAGATGACCCAGGCGATCGGGTTGCCGATCCCGCGGCGCCGCGCCGGCTGGCCCGAGCGTCGCGAGCGAAACTTGTACCTGATGACCGCCCACGGGGCGATCGGGCCTCCGCCGCCGCCTCCGCCGAGGCTCACGACCGGAGCCACCGCTCGGCCCGCCGCTGGAGCAGCGAGTACAGGCCGATCGAGAGGGCCATGATCGCGACCATCCCCATCGCCATCGCATAGCCGAGGCCCGGGTTGTGCAGGACATCGCCGCGGATCTGGGCGCCGATCACGATCGGCACGAGGTTAAGCGTCCCACCGGTCAGCTGGAACGCCGTCGCCTGGGCGCCGAACGAGTTCCCGAACAGCAGGATCATCGTGCCGAGGATCGACGGGGTGAGGATCGGCAGGGCAACGTAGCGCCAGTACTGGAACGCGCTCGCGCCCATGTTCTCGGCCGCCTCGCGCCACTCCTTCCGGAGGCCCTCGAGCGCCGGCGCGATGATGAGCACCATGAGCGGGAACTGGAAGTACATGTAGACGAGCTCGACGCCGAGCTTCGATGTGAGCCGGAAGCCGGTGGCACGCAGGTCGAAGCCCAGGTCGGCGAGCAGGACGGTGAGGAACCCCAGCTGGCCGAGCGTGAACGTGAAGGCAAGGGCGAGTGGCACTCCGGCAAAGTTCGACGCGACGCCGGAAAAGGTCATCAGCGCGGTTCGCAGGACGCGCGGGAGCCCGCCGAGGATGACCGAGTAGGCGAGCAGGAGCCCGAAGATCCCGCCGGCGATCGCGGTCACGAGGCTCACCTCGATCGTCGCGGCGAACGCGCCGGGGATGATGCCGGTCTGGAGGTCCGCGTAGTTCTGGAGGGTGAATTCGTCGGCGTTGTTGCGGAAGCTGCCGACCACGAGGTACGCGGCCGGGAGGAACATGAACGCGATCGAGAACAGAAAGAACGGGGCCAGGCCCAGCCAGGTCAGGCCGGGCCGACGCCTGGCCGGGCGCGCGTTCGGCGCGCCCGGCCGGGACATCGTCGCGTCAGCCACGGAGATCCTCGCGTGGCCGCACTACACCGTGCCTACTGGACGTTGAGGCCGACCGCGCTGTCCCACTGCGTCGTGATGAGATCACGCGCCGCGTTGAGCTGGTCGAGCGATGGGAAGACGGCGCCGGCCACGTCGGGCAGCTTGTCGAGCTGCTCCTGCGGGACGGCGTTCGTCTCGACGAGGTTCTCGTAGCGGATCGGGTGGCAATAGCCCTTCAGCCAGATGTTCTGGCCCTCGTCGGAGAACAGGAACTCCTGCCACAGCTTGGCCGCGTTGGGGTGCGGCGCGTAGGCGCTGATGCCCTGGACGTAGACGCCGGCGAAGCGGCCGGACTCCGGCACGACGACGGCGATCTCCGGGCCGCCACTGGCGGCCGTCGTGTCGCGGTTCGACAGCGCGTTGTACGTCCAGCGAATGGTGATCGGCGTCTCGCCGGCCGCGACGGTTGCCGCCGTGGCGATCGTCGGCAGCAGGTTTCCGGCGGCGTTGAGGTCCGCGAAGAAGTCGAGCCCGGGCTGGGCGTCGTCGAGCGAGCCGCCGTTCGCGAGCGCGGCCGCGAAGACCGTCTGGATCGCCTGGTTCGACGAGCGCGGATCACCGGCCAGCGCCACCTGGCCCTGGTATTCCGGCTTGAGCAGGTCGTCCCAGTCGGTCGGGACGTTGGCGACGACCGCGGTGTTCACCTCGAACGAGAGGACGCCGTAGTAGTCGCCCCACCAGTAGCCCTCGGCGTCCTTGGCGTCGTCGGGGATCGTGTCCCAGGTCGCGACCTTGTACGGGGCGAGGAGGCCCTCCTCCTTGGCCGACGGGCCGAAGGAAAGGCCGACGTCGATGACGTCCGGCGCCTGCGGGCCGGGGTTGTCCTTGTTGGCCTTGATCGCCTCGATCTCGTCGCCGGAGCCGGCGTTCGGGTCGAGCTCATTGATCTCGAGGCCGTACTTCGTCTTGAACGTCTCGATCGACTCGCCGTAGTTGCACCAGTCATGGGGCAGGGCGATCGTCGTGAGGGTGCCCTCTTCCTGGGCGGCGGCGACGAGCGCCGCCATCGGGTCGTCGGACGGCTCCGGCTCGGACGACGACGGCGCGTCGGTCGGGGCGGCCGAGGACGGCTCGGGCGATGAGCCGCCGGTGCACGCGGCGACGACGAGCGCGATGACCGCCAGGAATGCCAGTGGGCGGGGCAGCGAATAGTTCGTGGACAAGGTCGATCTCCTGTGTCAGGTGGATCCTTGACATGAACGGTTCGACGGGACGTGCGGCTCCTCCTCAAGCGCCGTCGCGTCGATGGTGGTCCCAATGGGACGGTGGCGGGCCGCTTCCGGGGTCGGCCCCTCGCCGGATGCATTTGACAGCCGCCGGTCGCGGGGCGTCAAGAGCGTGTGAGGGATTTGTTAACGCGGCGTCATCGATCCGCCTCGAATTCGGACGGCCGGCGGGGACCGCCGGCCGTCGCGCCAGGCGTCAGGTCAGGACGGAATCCACGCCTTCCAGACGTCCTCGTTCTCGTCCACCCACTTCTTCGCCGCGTCCTCGCGGCTCATCCCGTCGTTGGTGATGTAGTACGCGACGGCGTTCTGGTGCTCCGCCGACCAGCTGAAGTTCTTGATGAACTGGGCGGCCTGCGGCGCCTTGTCCTCGAGGCTCTTGCTGATGATCTTGTCGAGGTCGTTGTACGGCGCGTAGTCGCACGTGATCGCGGTGGGATCAGCGTCGCAGCCCTCGGTCCACGGCGGCAGCTTGACCTGCACGAGCGGGATCTCGTTGAGGAACCACTGCGGCGAGTAGAAGTAGCCGATGAGCGGCGTGCGGTTCTGCTCCGCCTTGCGGAACGCCTCGATGAGGGCCGCCTCGCTGCCGGCGTAGACGACCTTGTAGTTGAGCTCGAGGCCGTTGATGATCCCCTCGTCGCTCGTCACGAATGACGGGTCGCCGTCGAGCAGCTGGCCCTTGCCGTCGGACTCCGAGGTCACGAACAGGTCGGCGTACGTGTTCAGGTTCTCCCAGTCCGTGATGTCCGGGTACTCCTCGACCATCCATGGCGGGACGAACCAGCCGATGATCCCGTCGACGCCGGTGCTGCCGGCCTCGATGGCGACGCCCTTCTCGGTGATGAACGTCTGCTTGAGGTCCTCGTGGCCCCAGTTCTCGAGGATCGCGTCGACCTCTCCGGTTTCGAAGCCTTCCCACGAGACCTGCTCCGCGAGGTCCTTGTACTCCACCGGGAACCCGAGCTCGTTCTCGAGCAGGTAGCCCACGACCGCCGCGTTGGCCTCGTAGCCCACCCATGGGTTGACCGCGATGTCGACCGTCTCCTTCGTCTCACTGCCGGTGCCGCTGCAGGCGGCCAGGGCGAGGCTCAGGACGGCCGCCCCGGCCAGCAGCCGGGAGCGTCTCGTCATCCGCATCGTGCTTCGTCTCCTCCTTTTCGCCGCTCCGCACCGGGCGGGTCGGCACGCGGATTATCAGGCACGAAGGGACCGACGGATAGCCCGTCGCGAACCCGTCGCGCTCGCCGTTCGCTTCGGCTCACCCGCGGGCGCCGACGACGCGCCGGCCACCGGCCCCCTGGGTGATCCGGTCGAGCATGATCCCCAGCAGGACGAGGGCGATGCCGGCCGCGACGCCCATCCCGAACAGGCGACCCTGCGAGAAGCCGGCCACGACGTCATAGCCCAGGGCCCCGCCGCCGACGAGGCCGCCGACGACGACCATCGACAGGACGAGGATGACGGCCTGGTTCGTGGCCAGCAGGATCGCGCCGCGGGCCGCCGGCAACTGGACCTTGGTCAGGAGCTGCCAGCTCGTCGCTCCCGCGCTCGTTGCCGCCTCGATCATCGCCGGCGGCACGAGCCGGATCCCGACGTCGACGAGGCGGATGACCGGGGGTACCGCGAAGATGACCGCGGCGAAGATCGCCGTGAACCGGCTTGGGTCGAACAGGATGAACGCCGGCAGCAGGTACACGAACGACGGCATCGTCTGGGCCGCATCGAGGACCGGTCGGAGCAGGGCCGAAAATCGGTCGCTGCGGGCGCTCAGGATGCCGAACACGAGGCCGATCGTGATCGCGACCGCCGTCGCGACGAGGACTTGGAGGAGCGTCTCGGTCGCGTGCCGCCACAGGCCGATCGCGAAGACGAGGCCAAGGCATGCCGCCGCGATGACCGCCGGTCGGATGCCGCTGACGAGACCCGCGATGCCGAACACGACCCCGATGACGAGCCACCACGGTGCCTCGGTGAAGACGGTCTGAAGTGGGTTGAGCACGGCGAAGCTGACGGCGTCCTTGAGTCCGCCGGTCGCGAACGAGGCGTTCGTTCGGAGCCAGTCGACGAGCCCGTTGACCGGTTCGCGGAAGGACACGCCGACCTCGTCCGGGAACTCCCGGAGGGCCGGCACGAGGACGCCGACCACGATCGCCGCAACGGTCGCGATGAGCGCGATCCGGACGATCCGGCGCGGGACGGAGCGCTCTCCGCTGGCGGCGCGATAGCGCGGGTCGAGCCGGAGGCTCAGGCGCTCGGTCAGGCGGTCGAGGACGATGGCCAGGATGACGATCGCCACGCCGGCGTCGAACATCGTCCCGACGTTGTTCCGGATGAGCGCCCGAATGATGTCCTGGCCCAGGCCCGGCGCATCGATGAGCGCAGTGATGACGACCATCGACAGGGCGAGCATGATCGTCTGGTTGACGGCCAGGCCCAGGGCTCGGCCGGCCTGCGGCAGCCGGACCTTGCCGAGCAGTTGCCAGCGCGTCGCTCCCAGCGACTCGCCCGCCTCGACGGACGCTTGCGGCACCTGGCGGATGCCGAGCTCCGTGATCCGGATCGCCGCCGGCATCGCGTAGATGAGCGTCGCGATCGTCGCCGCCGCATGGCCGATCCCGAACAGGAGGACCATCGGCCCGAGATAGGCGAACGTCGGCATGATCTGCATCGTGTCGAGGACCGGCGAGATGACCCGTCGGAAGCGCTGGTTGCCGGCCGCGAGGATCCCGAGCGGCACGCCGATCGCGAGCGAGATCGCGACCGCGGCGAGGATCGCGGCCAGCGTGTCGACGCTGTGCTCCCACAGGCCCAGGACGCCGAGCGACAGGAAGCCGGTCACGGCGATCCCGGCCGGGGTCCAGCCGCCGGCGAGCAGACCCAGGGTCCCGGCCAGTGCCACGAGCGCCGGCCAGCCGACCGCGTGGAGCACCGTGATGAGCGTCGACACTAGTGCGTCGATGAACACCCGGGGCACGGTGAACAGGACGAGCAGGACCGGGTTGTCGCGGTTGTCGCGGACCCAGTCGCGCACGTCGTTGAGGGTCAGGAAGAACGGCGCGTCGTCGCGGTGCTCGACCGGGGCGGAGCCGGCGAACAGGACGAACAGCACCGCCGCGAGTCCCGCCAGACCGAGCGCCAGCCAGCGCTTCGGGACGGTCGGGACGAGCCGGCGGATGGCCGGCAGCGCGACCGCGGTCACGGCGCCCCGGACGCCCCGCCGTCGCGTCCGGCCATGACCTCGAGAATGTGCGCCCGGTCGACCACGCCGAGCAGCGTGTCGCCGTCGACGACGCAGATCGGCTTGTCGCTCGCCGCGGCGGCGTGGAGCGCGTCGCGGATGATCGTGGTCGGGCCGAAACGGGCACCGTCGAGCTGGTCGGCCGGCTGCGGTGGGCGCATCACCCAGCGCAGGGTGAGGACGTGGGACTTCGGCACGTCCCGCACGAAATCGGCGACGTAGTCGTCGGCCGGGGCGCCGACGAGCTCTTCGGCCCGGCCGGACTGGACGATCCGGCCGTCCCGCATGATCACGATGTGGTCACCGAGCTTGAGCGCCTCGGCGAGGTCGTGCGTGATGAACACCATCGTCTTGCCGACTTCGTGGTGGAGGCGGAGCACCTCGCTCTGCATGTCGCGACGGATGAGCGGGTCGAGCGCGCTGAACGGCTCGTCGAAGAACATGACCTCCGGGTCGACGGCGAGTGCGCGCGCGAGGCCCACGCGCTGCTGCTGGCCGCCGGACAGCTGGTCCGGGTAGCTCGACAGGTGCGCCTCGAGGCCCACGAGCGCGGCGATGTCGCGAGCCCGCGCGAGTCGCGCCTCCTTCGGCTCGCCGCGGATCTCGAGGCCGAATGCGACGTTGTCGACGACGCGCCGGTGGGGGAGCAGGCCGAAGTGCTGGAAGACCATCGAGAACCTTCGGCGACGGAGCTCGCGCAGGCGGTCGTCATCGCAGCGCCGGATGTCCTCCCCGTCGAGGAGGATCTCGCCGGTGGTCGGCTCGATGAGCCGGGTGAGGCACCGGATGAGCGTCGACTTGCCACTTCCGGACAGGCCCATGACGACGAAGATCTCGCCGGGCTGGACGTCGAACGAGACGTCGCGAACGGCGACCGTCGTGTTGTGCTTGGCGCGCAACTCCGCGTTCGATAGCTCCGCATCCGGGGTCCCGGCGACCTTGTGCTCGGCCGGCCCGAACAGCTTCCACAACCCGCGGACGGCGATGGTCGTCTCGCCGCCGTTCGTCGGCCGCGCCGGCGCCGTGGCACTGGTCGGTCCGGTCATCGACCGGTCACGGGGAGGACGGTCTTCCTGCGACGGCGCACGGCACCCCTCACGATGCGGCGCCCCGGAGCGGGGCGCGGGACGGCGAACCGGCTGTGTCCGGTGAGGATTGTCCCGTCCACCGGCCCACGTCAAGCGCCCGCGCTTGCATGGGCCGGCTGGTGAGGCGAATACTGCGCTCCCATACCCCGAGGAGTCGGCCCGTGCAACCCCGTGCGCCCGTCCGTCCGAGCGCGTCCCGCCGATGACGACCGAGACCGCCGTCCCGGCCGTCGCGCTGTTCGTCGCGGGCGGCTGGTCGCCGGCCGCGACCGGCGCGCAATTCGAGGCCACGAGCCCCGCGACCGGCGAGCGGATCGCGCTCGTCGCCCGCGGCGATCGGGCCGATGCCCGCCGGGCGATCGAGGCGGCGGCCGATGCCGGCCCCGCCTGGGCCGCCCGCTCAGCGTTCGACCGGGCCGCCGCCCTGGAGCGGGTCGCGCGGATCATCGAATCCCGCCGCGAGGACCTCGCGCGGACGCTCACCCTCGACCAGGGCAAGCCCCTCCACGCCGAGGCGTACGACGAGGTCGACGAGCTGGTCCGCTACTTCGCCATGGCGGCCGCCGACGCGACCCGCCTCGACGGCCGGCTCATGCCGTCGGTGGACGCCGGCAAGCGCGTCCTCGTCTATCGCGTACCGCTCGGCGTCGTCGGCGTCATCACGCCGTGGAACTGGCCGTACACGATGCCCGGCGAGCTCATCGCGCCAGCCCTCGGCGCCGGCAATACCGTGGTCTGGAACCCGGCCTCGAGTACGTCGCTGTGCGCCGTCCGTCTCGCCGAGTGCCTCGTCGAGGCGGACCTCCCGGCGGGCGTGTTCAACCTCGTGACCGGGCCCGGGGCGGAGGTTGGTGACGAGATCGCCGCCAACCCGGGGACCGCGGCGATCGGGTTCATCGGCTCGATCGAGGCCGGCCGGCTGGTCGCCCAGCGCGCCGCGGGCAAGGAGGTCATCCTCGAGATGGGCGGCAACGGGCCGCTCGTCGTGCTCGACGACGCGGACGTCGAGGCGGCCGCGGCGGCGACGCTGACCGCCTGCTTCCTCAACGCCGGGCAGTCGTGCACGGCGGGCGAGCGCGTCCTCGTCCACGAATCGGTCCACGACGCGTACGTCGCGGCGCTCGCGGCCGCCGTCGCCCGCGAGATTCGCGTCGGCGACCCGTTCGACCCGGCCACGACGATGGGGCCGCTCAACAACGAGCCGAACGCGGCGAAGACCGAGCGGCACGTGGCGGGCGCCGTGGCTGGAGGGGCACGCCTCGTTGCCGGCGGCCGGCGCCTTGACGGCCTCGGCAGCCGCCTGTTCTTCGACGCGACCGTCCTCGACGGGGTGACCGAGGCGATGGAGGTCGCTCGCGACGAGACGTTCGGACCGGTCGCTCCGATCACGACGATCCGCTCGGCCGACGAGGCGATCCGCGTCGTTAACGACTCGCCGTTCGGCCTCTTGGCGGCCGTTTTCACGAGCGACCTCGCCCGCGGCCTCCGATTCGCCGAGTCGGTCCGGGCGGGTTGGGTCAATATCAACGAGGGAACGAACTACTGGGAGTCGCACCTGCCGTTCGGCGGGCGGGCCGGCTCCCAGAGCGGCCTCGGCCGCGTCGGCGGCCACTTCTCGATGGAGCGGCTGACCGAACTGAAGACCGTCGTCGTCAACCTGGGCTGAGGGGCGCCGGGCGGGTCCCACCCGCGCGGCGACGGCGGCCCGGAGGAGGAACACTGGCATGGGCGCGCTTCCGGATCGGGCGAACGTCGTCGTCATCGGCGCCGGGATCGTCGGCAACAGCATGGCCTGGCACCTTGCCCGCCTCGGCTGGCGCGAGATCGTGCTGCTCGACAAGGGCACGCTGCCGAACCCCGGCGGCTCGACCGGCCACGCGTCGAACTTCATCTTTCCGATTGACCACTCGAAGGAGATGACGGAGTTCACGCTCGATAGCGTCCGCCAGTACCGCGAGCTCGGTGTGTTCACGGAGAGCGGCGGCATCGAGGTCGCGCGGACGCCGCAGCGGATGGACGAGCTCAAGCGGCGGATCGCGTCGGGGAAGTCGTGGGGCATCGACGCCGAGCTGCTCACGCCGGACCAGGTGCACGCGCTCGTCCCGTTCCTCGACCCGTCGGTCATCCTCGGCGGCTTCCACACCCCGTCGGTCGGCGTCGTCGACTCGCTCCGGGCCGGGACGCTCATGCGCGAGATGGCCCAGCAGAAGGGCGCGTTGACCGTCGGCGCCGGCGTCGAGGTGACCGGCATCGACACGGAAGCCGGGCGCGTCCGCCGCGTGCGGACGGACCAGGGCGACATCGAGACCGACACGGTCGTCATCGCCTGCGGCGTGTGGAGCCCGCGCATCGCGCGCATGGCCGGCGCGTCGATCCCGCTCACCCCCGCGGTCCACCAGATGATCTCGGTGGGGCCCGTTCCGCGCTTTGCCGACACGGTCGGCGAGATCAAGTTCCCGATCGTGCGCGACATGGATACGAACATGTACGAGCGCCAGCATGGTGGTGACCTCGAGGTGGGCTCGTACGCCCATCGGACGATCCACGTCGACCCGGACGAGATCCCCTCGATCGCCGCGTCGGCCCTGTCGCCGACGGAGCTGCCGTTCACCCAGGAGGACTTCGAGCTCCAGATGGAGCAGGCGCTCGAGCTCGTTCCGGAGGTGCTCGGCGACGAGACGGTCGGCATCCGCCACGCGATCAACGGCCTGCTCTCCCTCACCCCTGACGGCAACCCGATCATCGGCGAGACGCCGGAGGTGAAGGGCCTGTGGTCCGTCGCCGCGATCTGGATCAAGGAGGCGCCCGGCATCGCGAAGACGGTCGCCGAGTGGATGACGAGCGGCGAGCCGGAGATCGACCCGCACGGCTCCGACGTCGCCCGCTTCTACGACCACCACAAGACGCAGCAGCACATCCGCGCGCGGACCGGCGAGGGCTTCAACAAGACGTACGGGATCGTCCACCCGTCGGAGCAGTGGGAGTCGAACCGGAACATCCGGCTGTCCCCGTTCAACGCCCGCGAGCGTGACCTCGGCGCGGTCTTCTTCGAGGCGGCCGGCTGGGAGCGCCCGTTCTGGTACGGGTCGAACGCCCCGCTCCTCGACGAGTTCGGTGAGCGCGTCGCCCGCCGTGACGCCGAGTGGGACGCCCGCTGGTGGTCGCCGATCATCAGCGCCGAGCACCTCGCCATGCGCGACCGCGCCGGGATCGTCGACCTGTCCGCGTTCGCGATCTTCGACGTGACCGGGCCGGGTGCCTGTGCGGCCCTCGAGCGCCTGTGCGTCGCAAAGGTCGACGTGGCGCCGAGCAAGACCGTCTACACGCCGCTCCTCAACGGCGCCGGCGGGATCCTCGCCGACCTCACGATCATGCGTCTCTCGCACGACCGGTTCCGGGTGGTGACCGGCGGCGGGATGGGCATGCGCGACCTCAAGATCTTCCGCGACGGCATGCCGGACGACGGGTCCGCCCAGGTCCACGACGCGACGAGCCAGTGGACGACGATCGGCCTGTGGGGGCCGCGGGCGCGCGACATCCTCTCGTCGGTCACGTCGGCCGACGTGTCCCACGCCGGCTTCCCGTTCCTCACCACGAAAGCGGTCGACATCGACGGCGTCCGAACGCTCGCGTCGCGGATCAGCTACGTCGGGGAGCTGGGCTGGGAGATCTACGTCCCGATCGAGCAGGGCCTGCGCGTGTGGGACGCGCTGTGGGAGGCCGGCCGGCCGCACCGCATGGCGCCGGTCGGGATCGGCACGTACGCGGTCACCGCCCGGCTCGAGAAGGGCTACCGGGCCCACGGGGCCGAACTCGAGCTCGACTTCGACCTCGTCGAGGCCGGGATGGCCCGGCCGACGGTGAAGGAGGCCGACTTCGTCGGCAAGGCCGCCTACCTCGAGCAGCGCTCTCGCGAGCCCGCCGCCGTCCTGTGCACGCTCACGGTCGACGACCACACGTCGTCGAGCGGGGTCAGGCGCTACATGCTCGGTCGCGAGCCCGTCCTCTCGCGCGACGGGCAGCCGCTCGTCGACGCCACGGGCCGGCGCTCGTACGTCACGTCCGCCGGCGCCGGTCCGTCGGTCGGGAAGCACCTCCTCATGGCGTACCTGCCGCCGGCCGAGGCCGTCGAGGGCAACGGGCTCGCGGTCGAATACTTCGGTGAGCGCTACCCGGTGACCGTCGCCGTGGTCGGGTCACGGCCGCTGTTCGATCCCGAGAACACGCGCATTCGGTCCTGAGGACGTGCCGTGAACATTCTCGTCTGCGTCAAGCGGGTGCCCGCCACCGGTGGGCGGATCGTCCTCACGCCCGACGGGCAGGAGATCGACACGCGCTACCTCGGGTTCACGATCAGCCCGCACGAGGAGTGCGGCGTCGAGGAGGCGGTCCGGATCGTCGAGGCGCACGGGGGCTCGTCCGCGGTCCTCACGCTCGGGCCGGCGGCGGCGGAGGAGCAGTTGCGCGACGCGATGGCGATTGGGATCGATCGGGCGATCCTGCTCGAGACCGACGGGCGCGAGTACGACCCGATCGCGACCGCCTCGGCGATCACCTCCGTGATCCGGGACCAGGAGGCCGCGAACGGCCCGTTCGACCTCGTCCTGTTCGGCAACGAGGCGGCCGACACCGGCGACTTTCAGGTCGGCATCCGGGTCGCGGTCGCGCTGGGCCGGCCGATCGTCAACGGGGTCAAGGGGATCAGCGTCGGCGACGGCGCGGTGACCGCGCGCCGCGAGGCGCCGGGCGGGGGGTGGGAGACGTACGCGCTGCCCCTGCCCGCCGTGCTCGGCGTGAAGGAGGGGCTCAACCTGCCGCGCTATCCGTCCGTGCCCGGTCGGCTGCGGGCCAAGCGCAAGGAGGTCGAGCGGATCGCGCCGGCCTGGTCACAGACGGGGCCGGTCAAGGTCGGGCTTCGGGTTCCGGAGCAGCAGGGCGCGCAGGTCGAGATCCTCGGCCGCGGGCCGGACGCGGCGCCGGCGGTCGTCGACCTGCTCGAGCGGATCGGGGCGCTGGGCTCGTGAGCGGCCCGGTCGTCGTCCTCGTCGAGCACGCCGGCGGCGAACCGGATCGGCTGTCGCTCGAGGTGCTCGCGTCCGCGGCGCCGCTCGGGAAGACCCTCGGGGTCGAGGTCGAAGCCGTGCTCGTCGGTCCCGGGTCGGCCGATGCCGCCGCCCGCCTCGGTGGCCGCGGCGTCGCCCGCGCCCACGTCATCGCGGACGCGCGGCTCGACGCGTACGCGCCGGCCGGGTACGCGGCCGCCTTGGGTGCCGTCGTCGAGGCCCGGT
>DASTOB010000005.1:0-6647 GCA_035720425.1 Candidatus Limnocylindrales bacterium | reverse complement strand
GGTGACGGTCGCCCATCGACTGCTCAAGAACACGGTTCGTGACCGGATCGGCTCGCGCGCGTACCTGTTCCTGACCGACGCCGCGGCGGCGGACCTCGGGCTCGCACAGATCGGCGTCCCGCACGTCGAGGAGTACCCGGACGCCGGGAGGATCGAGGGCCGAATCGTGCCGCTCGGCGAGTCGCCCCCGAACGGCGCGGCGGAACGCTGAGTTCGACGCTCGAGGCGGACCGCGCAGCGGAGGCTCGATCAGCCGCCGCCCGGTCAGCCGACCCGGTCAGCCGGCGGACGGAGCGCCCGAAACCGCGGCCAGCAACTCCCGGGCCTCGACCAGATCCGCCGTCGCGAAGCCTTCGGTGAACGTCGCGTAGATCGGACCGAGCAGACGCTCCGCGGCATCCGGTTGGCCCTCGGCGACGCGGAGTCGGCCCAGCCGCGTCGCCGCCCGCAACTGCGTCATCCGCGCGTTCAGCTGGATGGCGCGGTCGAGGGCGCGCCGGTACCAGGGTTCGGCATCGGACCGACCGGCCGCCTCATCGGCCGCCACCGCCGCCAGCAGGTCGCCCTTGAGGACATGGAGCTCTGGCAGCATGGTGGCGCCCGAACCGGGACTCAGGATCTCGATGGCGATGTCGAGCGGGCCGAGGCCGTCCGCCGGCCGCCCGGCGGCGTGGCTGGCGCCGGCGGCGACGAAGAGCAGGAACGGCCAGAAGACCGGCGGCGACCGCAGCTCCTGGTAGAGCTCCATCCCCGTTCGGATGTCGGCCAGGCCTTCGTCGATTCGGCCGAGTCCGACGCGCGCGGCCCCGAGGAGGCAGCTCCCGGCCGCGGTCCAGATCCGGAAGCCGTGCTCCTCGGCGACCTCGAGCAGGCCGACCGCCAGGCCGTGGGCGACGTCGGGGTCTCGACGCCACAGGCGGAGCAGGCCCGCGTGGAAGCGGGCAAAGGCAGACGTGAACGGATGCTGGAGCTCGACCGCCAGAGCCAGCGCGGCGTCCGTCCGCTCGACCGCGCGATCCGGATACCCCAGGGTCCACAGGGTAAAGGCGGACGTCGTGTAGCACGCCACGCGCGGGTCATTGCCCACGCGCATCGTGCGCGCCTTCGTCGGCGCCCCCGTGAACAGCGAGATCGCCGCGTCGAGGTGCTCCAGCCCGCGCGCGAAGTCGACGGCCATCGTCAGGTGAGCGCCGATGAGCAGGTGTCCGTCGATCCGCATTCCGGTGTGGCGTCCCGACTCGCCGAGCGCCAGGATCTCCGCCCCGAGTTCGGCCGCCCGCTCGGACGGTCCACGGAACAGGTACAGGCTGGCCAGGCCCCGTAGGACGGAGTGCTGCTGGCCGACATTGGCACCGCGCTCGAACAGCTCGACCGCGCTGGTGAATGCGTCCTCCGTTTCCTGGGTGACGCCCTTCGTAGCCATGAGCGCTCGAGCGAGGCTCGTTCGCAAGGCGATCTCCTGGCCGACGCGCTCCGGTGAGGAAGCAGCCGCCCCGAGGACGCGGAGCATGTCGCTGGTCAGGCCGACGGTGTCGTGATACCAGCCGCGCGCGTCGTTGAGGATGAGCAGGCTGTCGGCCAGCTTGTCGAGCTGCTCGAGGTCGCCGGCGGACACCCAGAAGGCCCAGGCGATCCGCAGGTTCGCGACGTCGGCGGCCATCGTCGCGAGGGCGGTTTCCCGCTCGTTGCCCGTCAGCTGCCCGCGCAACCCGTGCGCGACGTCGGCGAAGTACGTGGCGTGCGCCCGACGCACGCGCGCGCCGAAGTCGGGTCGCTGGTCGAGCCGGTCGGCCGCGAACTCCCGGATCGTCTCGAGCATCGCCACGCGGGGCTCACCGCCCTGCCCATCGACCTGACGGATCAGGCTCTTCTCGGCCAACCCGCCGAGGCCGTCGAGGACGTCGAGTGCGATGCCGTCGACGGTGCCGACCGCGGCGGCGACGGATTCGATCGCCCCGAACTCGGCATCGGCGAAGACCGCGAGAAACTCGAACAACCGTTGCTCGCGGGCCTCGAGGAGGTCATAGCTCCAGTCCATCGTCGCGCGCAGCGTCTGTTGCCGCTCCGGAAGGTCGCGCGGTCCGCTGCGGAGCAGCCCGAGCCGGTCTCCGAGCCGGTCGCGCAGGACCTCGGGGGAGAAGAGCCCCAGGCGCGCCGCGGCCAGCTCGATCGCGAGGGGCAGGCCGTCGAGCCGGCGGCAGATCTCCGCGATGGCCCCGGCGTTGTCATCGGTCAATCGGAAGTCGGGACGGACGGCCTGGGCTCGGTCGAGGAAGAGCTGGACGGCTTCGGAGGCTTCCACGCTTGCGGCCGAGGGCCGGGTGAGCCCTTCCGGGGGCAGACCGAGCGGCGGAACGGCGTACACGTGCTCGGCCCGGACGTGGAGCGCCTCGCGGCTCGTGACGAGCACGATCAGGCGTGGACAATCGCGCAGCAGCTGGGCGACCGCGCCCGCCGCCTCGGTGACCTGCTCGAAGTTGTCGAGCACGAGCAGCATCCGTCGATCCGTGAGCCAGTCGGTGAGTTCCTCGAGGAGCGTGCGCTCGATGACGTCGCCGAGCCCGATCGAACGGGCGATCGCGACGAGCACGGCGGTCGTGTCCCGGGCGTTCGACAGGTCGACGAAGGACACGCCGTCCGGAAGGCTCGGCGCGAGATCGTCGGCCGCCCGGATGGCGAGCGTCGTCTTGCCGGTCCCGCCGGGCCCGATGAGCGTGAGCAGGCGAACCGACGGATCGTCAAGGCGGCTCCGCACTGCCTTGAGTTCGACCTGACGACCGACGACCGCGGCCGCCTGGGACGGCAGGCTGGCACCCGGCGGACGGACGACCGACAACGGCGGGAAGTCCGATGCCAGGTCGGGATGGATGAGCTGGAAGAGGTGCTCCGGGCGGCCGAGGTCCTTGAGCCGATGTTCGCCGAGGTCAAGCAGGCCGGCGCCGCTCGGGAGCCGCTCCCTGGCGCCGTCCGCGGCCGCGGCCGACAGGAGGACCTGGCCCCCGTGCCCCGCGGCCATGATCCGTGCCGTCCGGTTCACGGTGGGGCCGAAGAAGTCGTCCGCCCGCTGGTCGGCCGCGCCCGCGTGGACGCCCATCCGTACCCGCAGGGGGCCGCAATCGGCCCACGCTTCGAGGGCCATGCCGCGCTGGGCTGTGAGGCTGGCGGTTGCCGCGTCGGCCGGGTCCTCGAACACGGCCATCATGCCGTCGCCGGTGGTCTTGACCACGCGACCCTTCGACTCCTCGATCGCTCCGCGAAGGATCGCGTCGTGGCGCCTCAGGGCCGCCTTCATGCCGTCCGGGAACTGCTCCCAGAGGCGCGTGCTGCCCTCGAGGTCCGTGAACAGGAAGGTGACCGCTCCGGCCGCGCCGACGTCCATGCGCTCATCATCCATGTTTGCGGCGTCGTCAGCGCTGCGTCCGGGACGATGGGGGAGTGGAGCGGGAGACGGGATTCGAACCCGCGACATTCTGCTTGGGAAGCAGACACTCTGCCAGCTGAGTTACTCCCGCTCGGGAGCAGGCGGATTCTACGAGGCGTCCCGGTTCGCGGTCAACGCTGAGTGGTCAGCCGGAGTGCCGGAGGAGCGCGGCGAAGTCGGGGTCGACCGTCCGAAGCCGGATCGGGGTCGCCCCCGCGTCCGCCCTGGGGCTCCCGGCGCTCCAACCGACGGCGGAACGACGATCGACCGGCTCGGACATGACCGTCCGGTGTCCGATGGGGCTCCCGGCGGCCCGAACGGCGCGGGACGGCGCTCACTCCGCCAGGAGCCGAGGGTTCCTCCGCCCCGTTGGGGCTCCGGGCGCTCCACCCTGAGGGAATCCCCGCTCGTCGCACTCACCCGCCGTCAGTCCGCTCGTTCCACCTGCGCCGCCGGTGGAACATCACGTGTTACACGGGACGAACGAGGGTCCCCGGACCCGGCCCGCATCGGCCGTTCCTTCGCCACATGGTGCCCCGGAGGTGACAAACGACGAACGAACGCACCTCCAGGACCGAGTCAGCGACCTTCCTTCGCCCGTTGTCACACGTGAAGTGACAGACGCCGGCGAGCGCGACCGGGACGTGTAGGTGCGCGGCGGGCGAGGACCGGCAGCGAAGGAGGACCGGCGGCGGGCGAGCACCGGGATCCGCCACCACGGGACCGCCCGCAACTGGTGGTAACGGTTCCGCGATGAACGTGCACGCCGATGTCCCGATTCGGTCGTTCGGGCCACGGCCACGCTCATTCATCCGGATCCCGTTACCAGGGGGAGCGGGGCGACGAAACAAGTACGGCCAGCGCATGGCGGCAGGACCTCCGGCGAGCCCCAGCGGGACTCCCGGCGAGACGGTCCGATCGGGAAAGGCTGCTATCCTCCGCCCCGGCGTCCACGCCAGCCGGGAGGAACCCATGACCACCGCCCTTCGCCTGCCGCGCCTGCTCGCGCTCGTCGCGGCGCTCATGCTCGTCGTCGCCGCGTGCGGCGGCTCGGCGTCGCCGAGCCCGACCGACGCCGCATCGGTCGAGCCCACCGCCGCCCCCACGGCGAGCCCCACCGAGGAGCCCACCGACTCCGCCGATCCGGGCGACGAGACGGACCTGACCGGTGCCGCCGAGGCCCTGGCCGGCCTGACCAGCTACCAGATCGACATCAACGTGGCCGGCGTCGTGCCGACCGCATCGGGTGCGTCGGGCGTCACGATGTCCGCGATCGTCGATCGCGAGAACGATGCGGTCGACTTCACGATGTCCGGGTTCGAGGGTCTCACGACGGGCGAGGAGGGCCTGCGGGTCATCCTCATCGGTAACGACGCCTGGCTCGACCTCGGCACGGGCACGTTCATCGCCCAGCCCGGCGGTGCCGGCAGCTTCGAGGGCATGGTCGACAGCCTCGCCCCCGCGTCGCTGCTCACGTCGGTCCCGGAGGATGCGCTGTCCGGTCCGCTCGTCGTGGGGCAGGAGGACAAGAACGGCGTTGCCACGACCCACTACCGCCTCGACTCGTCGGTGCCGGGCTTCGCCGATTCCCTTGGACCGGACGGTGAGGCCGACATCTGGATCGCCGTCGACGGCGGCTACCTCGTCTCGATGTCGATGTCCGGCGTGACCGAAGTCGACGGCGAGCAGGTCGAGCTCGTCCTGTCGTTCGACGTCTCGCGGATCAACGACCCGACGATCGACATCCAGCCCCCGGACTGAACCGCGCGCGGCAAGGGCCCGAAGGCCGGCGTCCGACGCTGGCCTGCTATCGTGCGGCCGTGAACGCGCCGCTTGAGGCGAGCTGGCTCGGCCGGATCGACTACCGCGAGGCCTGGGATCTCCAACGCAGGCTGGCGGCCGCGCGCGCCGACGATCGGATCGCCGATCAGGTCCTCCTTCTCGAGCACCCGGCCGTGCTCACCATCGGCCGGCACGGCGACGAGCGCCACGT
This sequence comes from Candidatus Limnocylindrales bacterium, assembly GCA_035720425.1. GTDB lineage: Bacteria > Chloroflexota > Limnocylindria > Limnocylindrales > CSP1-4 > DASTOB01. The sequence goes on along the minus strand of DASTOB010000005.1, from coordinate 1,233 downwards.
GCTCGCGCCGCCGGACGAGCTCGCGGCGCGCAGCATCGAGGTCATCCGCGTCGAGCGCGGCGGCGAAGTCACGTATCACGGGCCCGGTCAGCTCGTGGCCTACCCCATCCTCGCCCTGTCGCGCCGCGGCCTGCTCCTTCGGCCGCTTGTTCGCGCTCTCGAAGGTGCGATGGTCGCGACGTGCGCTGCGTTCGGCGTGGACGCGGCTCGGCGCGACGGTCATCCCGGCTGCTGGTGCGACCCGGACGGCACCGCGCCGCGCAAGATCGGCGCCCTCGGCATCCGCGTCGAGCGCGGCGTGACGTACCACGGGATCGCGCTCAACGTCGCCCCGGACCTCGCCGACTTCGCGCTCATCGACCCGTGCGGGATGCCGGGCGTCGCGTCGACGTCGGTCGCCGCGGAGCTCGACCGTGCGGAGCTCGACCGTGCAGGCGAGGACGGGGCGCCACGGCACGAGAACCCGCCAACCGTCGCGGCGGCGGCATCGGTCTTCGCCCGCTCGCTGTCGGCCGCCCTCGACGCCCCGTTGGCCGGCGACCTGCCCCCATCGGCCGACCCGGCCGCCACCCGGTCGCGGCTCGAGCGCCTCGTCGCCGGTCAGGCGGCCTGACGTGGCCGCCGGCCTGTTCGAGCTGCGCAAGGATCCAATCACCGGCTGGTGGGTCGCCACCGTCGTCGACCGCGAGTTCCTCCGTGACCGCTTCGCCCGCGCCGCCGAGCCCGTCGACGACGGCGGCGACTGCCAGAACTGTCGCCTGCCGGCCGGCGACGGCGTTCGCCTCCGCGTCCTCAAGGACTTCGCCTTCCACACCGTGGGCACGGAGGACGATGCCCACGAGCTCGATCGGAGCCTCGCCCAGGTCGCCATCGCGCAGGCCCGCGCGGCCGGCTCGTGGCGCACGATCGTGGCGCCGCCGGGCGAGCACCGTCCGCTCCACGCGGTGGGCAGCACGATGATCGAGACGATGGTCGCCGCCGCTCGCGCCTCCCTCGTCGAGGCGCGCGGGCACGGCCAGACGGACTACCTCCAGGTCGTCCAGAACTGGGGAGCGCAGGCCGGCGCGCGGACGAATCACCTGTGCCTCGACCTGTACGACCTGCCGCAGATCCCGCACCGCATCGCCGAGGAGCTCGGCGGCGCGGCTCGCTTCGTCATTCGTGAGGGCGAGTGCCCGTACTGCCGGCTGGTCAGAGACGAGAGTCGTCGGCCGGACCACCTCGTCTGGCAGG
>DASTOB010000004.1:0-48998 GCA_035720425.1 Candidatus Limnocylindrales bacterium | reverse complement strand
GTGCCCGCGCCGAGCACGACGAGATCGAAGTCGTTGGAGGAGCCGACGGCCATGGGTCAGGGAGCCTCGGGGAGCCTCGTGACCGGCGACGGCGACGCGCGCCGCGATGCCGGGCAGGGCGGGTGGGTCATCGCGGTCGATGGTACGCGTGGCATCGAGAGCCGCGCAACCGATGCCCGGATGCACCCGCGACCGGGCCGGTCGCGGTGCTAGACTCGCGCCCCGATGCCGGACCTCGTCCCGACCCTCGTCCTCGTCGGCGTCGCCTACCTGTCGGGCTCGATCCCGATGGGCGTGCTCGTGGCGCGGATCTCTGGTGGGCCGGATCCCCGGACCGTCGGATCGGGGAGGACAGGCGGGACGAACGCCCTCCGCGCGCTCGGCCGCAAGTGGGCCGCCGTCGTTGTCGGCGGCGATCTCCTGAAGGGTGCGCTGCCGGTCCTGCTCGCCCGGTTCGTCACCGGCGGCGACCCGCTCGTCGAGGTGCTGTGCGGCGGTGCGGCCGTCGGCGGGGCGATCTGGTCCGTGTTCGTGGGGTTCCGGAGCGGCCGGGGCGTCGGCACCGGGGTGGGCACCATGCTCGTCATCCAGCCGATCGCGGTCTTCCTGGCAGCGCCCGTGTTCGTGGCCGTGATCCTGGTCACCCGCTACGTGTCGCTCGGCTCGCTGCTGGGATCGGCGGCGATGTTCCCGGCCATGCTCGTCATCTGGGCCGTCGCGTCGGGGGCCGTGCCGCCCGCTTATCTGCTCTGGGCGGCCGCTGGACCGGCGCTCATCTGGCTCGCCCACGCCGACAACATCGACCGCTTGATCCACGGGACGGAACGCAAGTTCGACCTCGGGCTCATCGTAGGCCGCGGGCAGGGGCAGGGCTGAGGCGGGTTCACGCACGGGTGGCGCGTTCTGTCACCACCAATTCCTTCGGATCACCCGAAACGCCGGCTCCGGGCGGTGCCTCGGCGCCCCGCTGCCAGTAGGCTTCACGAGGACGCGAGCGCGCCGTGCGGCGTCCGGGGGGTTCCGCGTGGTCATCACTGGAGGGTATGTCCATGCACCGGACGGCTGTTAGGAGATTCCTCGTGCTCGGCGCGACGTGCGCGTTGACACTCGTGCTCGGCGTCAACGCGGCGCTGGCCGGGGAGGTCACCGGCAACGGCAAGAGCCTGAAGAACGAGGACGGGCACCTGAACGGCAAGTCGGAGTGTGCGTTCTCGGGTCTCAACGACACGTACTCCGGCGACCCGACGGTCCCGGACGACGACGGGTTCTTCCGCACCCAGAACTGGGGCCAGATCGGTTCGGAGGGTCGAGCGTTTCTCACGTCGATCCAGGTGAGCCCGCGCTATCTCTGCAACCCCACCGGCGGAGGCGCCGGCGCGCACTGACGTCCGAGTCGTGATCGGCGGCGCGCCCCGCTTCGGTTCCCGCCGGAACCCGGCGGGGCGCACGACCGTCGACACAGCCCGGGCCGATCGCATACGGGCTGCGGCGCGGCTCGAGCGTCCCGGCGCTGCACGTCAGTGAGCCGTTCCGAATTCGGACGCGTCGGGGACCCGCTCCCATCGCGCGCCCATGCTCCGAAATCGTAGTCCGATCTCGTTGGATCGGGACGGTGGAGGGACGCCGGCCGAGGGCGTACGGAATCGGAAGATCGGGAACGCCTGCGGGCGGCACGGTGGTGCCAGGGAATCGAACGACCCGGGCCGGCTGACAGCCCGGGTCGGGTTCTCTATCTCACGCGGTCTACGCGAGCCCGCCGCGGGCCCGCACCGAGAGGGTCTGGTTCAGGCGCCCCGGATGGAGCGGAAACAGTCGCTGCAGTAGACGGGCTTGCCGCTCGTCGGACGGAACGGCACCTGGGCCTCGCGGCCGCAGTTGGAACAGGTGGCTGCGAACATCTCGCGCGGGCCGCGATCGCGGGAACCGTAGCCCCCACCACCGCCGCCGCCGTAGCCGCCACCGCCGCCGCCGGCGCTATAGCCGCCGCCGGCGCCGTAGCTGCCGTAGTCGCTTCCGCCGCCCGAATTGCGAGCAGCCTTGCGGCTGGCCCGACACGAGGGGCAGCGGCGCGGCTCGGTAAAGCCACGCTGCGCGTAGAAGTCCTGCTCGGACGCGGTGAAGACGAACTCCTGTCCGCAGTCCGCGCACGTCAGGTTCTTGTCGTTGTACACGAAAACGAAACTCCTCTCGGTAGCCGCGCGATCCCTTCGGGTTCTCGCGTCAGCCGTGAGAGGAGTCCGAGTCGTCGTCGAGCTACGTTCTATTGACCCGGGACGCTTCCCGGACCATTTACGGCGCGGAGTCTACGCGCTCGCCGCACGCTTGTATAGCCCCGTGCTACGCACGAATTCGAGCGACTGTCAACCGGCGCCGAGAGGGGCCGTCGCGAAGAGGACCGAAAACGCCCGGCACCACACGACGGCGCTCCGGAAGGTCGACGGATCGACGCCCTCGGGCAGGTCGTACGAGAAGGACCCCTCGCTCGCCTTGAGCGCGCCGAGTTCGATCGCGTCGGCCGTGTAGCCGACCTCCGACGAGAGGTAGACGAACAGGTCCGGGCCGTTGCGGACGGCGAAGTCGTCGAAGCGGAGCGCGTAGCGGCCCGGCGCCGTCTCGACGATCGAGGCCGTGCCGCTGCCGAAATGGAACTCGTCCGCGCCGGCGAATTCGCCGCTGGCGACGACGGTCCCGGACACCGGCGAGGGCTCGTCGAGCTGGGTCGTGATGAACAGCGGGGAACCGAGGTACCACGCGAGCGGCAGGCCGACGACGAGCGCCGGGATGCCGATTGCGAGCGTGCGCCGCGGGTGGCGTCTGGCGGAGAGGTCCCAGCGGCCGCGGATCGCGACGCGGGCGACGATGAGGGCCACGACAGCGAGGCCGATGGCGATGGGGACCCGCAGGGGGTAGAGCGTCGCGGCGAAGGCGCGCTCGAGGTCACCGATGAATTCCATGTCGGAAGGATGGTCCGCGTCGATGACGCCCGTGTTACGCGGGGACCGGCGGCGATCCCCTCGCCCACCGGGTGTTCAGGCCCGTCCTGGAACGTGGCCGGTCACGGTTCCCGGCCGGTCACCGTTAGTGGCCGGCGACGGATAGTGGCCGGCCCGGTTCCTGGCCGGCCACGGGTTTTCGCGGGCCCCGGGTTTTCGCGGGCCCCGGTTCCCGGCGAGCCCCGGTTCCCGGCGGGCCGGTCCCTGCGCCCGGTGCTATCGCGCCCATTCATGTCGGGGCGCGTTCGGTGTCGATAGGACAGGCGATCGGGCTCCGTTGCGGCCGGAAAACCGCCCCCATTCGTGCCAGGGGCGTGATCGCCGCGTAAGGTACGTGCCACCATCGACCAGGACGGCGCTGGAGTCGGTCCTCGTGCTCACGGTATCGATGGGGGCGATACGCGGCGACGCAGCGTGCGACATGGCCGTGTGGATTCACCCGCGGGGTCGGGCCCTCGGCGGCTCGCACGCGCGGTGGGGTGGTCCTCGGTGGCTCGCTCGGCGGGCGGGCGACGGTTCGCTCGGCGGGGTGGGTCCTCGGTGGCTCGCTCGGCGGGGCGGGCGGCGGTTCGCTCGCGGGGCGAGCGGCGCGGGGCGACACGGGGCGCGCGGCGCGGGGCGGCACGGGGCGCGGGCGGAGAGCGCCGACGACTCCCTGAGGTCAGCCATGTTCGACCGCCCAGCCTCGCGCGCGCTCGACAGCCCGTTGCCAGCCCGCGTACAGGCGATCCCGCCGGGCCGGCTCCATCGCCGAGGAGAACCGGCGGTCGAGCCGCCAATTCGCCTCGAGGTCGGTCGTGTCCCGCCAGAAACCCACCGCCAGGCCGGCCAGGTATGCCGCGCCGAGCGCGGTCGTCTCGGCCACGACCGGCCGCTCGACCGGCACGTCGAGGAGGTCCGCCTGGAACTGGAGGAGGAGGTCGTTCGCGGCCGCTCCCCCGTCGACCCGGAGCGTGGCGAGCGGCGCGCCGGTGTCCGCGTCCATCGCGTCGAGCACGTCGCGGACCTGGTAGGCGATCGACTCGAGCGTTGCCCGGGCGATCTCGGCAAGTCCGCTGCCGCGGGTCAGGCCGACGATGGTGCCGCGCGCCGTCGGATCCCAGTACGGCGCGCCGAGGCCGACGAACGCGGGTACGAGGTAGACCCCGCCGGTATCGGCCACCCCGGCGGCGAGCGCCTCGATCTCCGACGACGAGCCGATCGCCCGGAGTCCGTCGCGCAGCCACTGGACGGCGGCGCCGGCGATGAACACGGATCCCTCGAGGGCGTAGGTCACGGGCCCATTCGGGCCCAGCTGCCAGCCGACCGTCGACAGCAACCCGTTCGTCGAGTCGACCACGCGATCCCCGGTATTGAGGATGAGGAAGGCTCCCGTGCCGTACGTGTTCTTCGCCTGGCCGGGGCGGAAGCAGGCCTGGCCGAACGTGGCCGCCTGCTGATCGCCCGCCATGCCGGCGATCGGGATGGGGGCCCCGAACAGCGCGGCGTCGGTCGCGCCGTAGACCTCGGAGCTCGACCGAACCTCCGGCAGGGCCGCGGCCGGCACGCCGACGATGTCGAGCAGCTCCGCGTCCCAGGCGAGCCGATGGATGTCGAACAGGAGCGTCCGGCTCGCGTTCGACACGTCCGTCGCGTGGACCGCGCCAGCAGTCAGGCGCCAGAGCAGGAAGGCGTCGACCGTGCCGAAGGCGAGCTCGCCGGCCTCCGCCCGTTCGCGCAGGCCCGGCGCGCCGTCGAGGATGTGCCGGATCTTGGGGCCCGAAAAGTACGCGTCGAGCGGAAGGCCCGTCCGCGCGCGGAAAAGCCCCTCGTGGCCGGCCGCCCGGAGCGCCTCGCACAGCGGCGCCGTGATCCGGCTCTGCCAGACGATCGCATCCGCCACCGGGCGGCCGGTCGCCCGATCCCACACGATCGTCGTCTCGCGCTGGTTCGTGATCCCGATCGCGGCCACGCCGGCCGGCCCGCCGACCGCGCCGATCACCTCGCGCGCGACGGCCAGCTGGGACGACCAGATCGCCTCCGGGTCGTGGGTCACGTGGCCCGGCGCCGGATAGCGCTGCTCGAACTCGCGCTGGGCGGCCGCGACGACCGACCCCGCGCGATCGAACGCGATCGCCCGCGACGACGTCGTCCCCTGGTCGAGGGCGACGACGACCCGGCCTCGCTCCGTCACCGCGCGGCTTCGAGCGCCGGAGCGGGCGATGCCGCTGGCGCGCGGGCGAGCTCCGGCACCCCGTACTCACGCTCGGCGCCCTCGGTGTAGGCGGCCACCTCGGCCGCCTGGCGGGCCGGGTCCCAGCCGAGCGCCGTTCCCATGATGGCGGCGACCCGCGGGGCGATCGCCGCGCCGCGGTCCGGCAGCTCCTGGGCGAGTCGGGTGCGGCGGGCGAGCACGTCGTCGACCGACAGGGCGAATTCTCGGCGAACCGCCCACGCGACCTCGGCCTCGATCGCGTCGACGCCCGGGCCGAGCCGCCCGCCGAGACCCTGCGCGAGGCCGAGCCCGACGACCTTGTCCGCCTCGGTCCCGTGCCGGTCGACGAGCCGAGCCGCGACGTCGGGCTCGAAGCCCGCCCGCCCGAGGTCGGCCGCGAGTCGGTCGAGTTCCGCCCGATCGGCCGCGCCCACGAGCCGCAGGTCGTCCGTCGCGCTCGGCCGCGCCCGAGCCGCCGCGGCGCCGAGCACCGCATCGACCGCGTCGCGGCCCATGACCCGGTACGTCGTGTACTTGCCACCGATGATCCGCACGACCCCGTTCGCCTCGCGGGTCACGCGGTGCTCGCGCGACGCCTTGGCGGTTGGACCCGTCGCGCCGCTCACGGCGAGGGGTCGAAGGCCCGCGTACGTGCCGACGATGTCGTCGTGGCCCAGGTTCACGTCGAGCGTGTCGTTGACCGTGCGCAGGATCTGCTCGACGTCGGCGGCGTCGGCCGACGGCCGGTCCGGTGGGCCGTGGTAGTCGTCGTCGGTCGTGCCGATCAGCCAGTGACCCGGCCACGGGACGAGGAACACGACCCGGCCGGGGATGCGGATCGTCATGCCGGCCCGGCTCCGGATCCGCGCGCGAGGGACGACGAGGTGCGCGCCCTTGCTCGGTCGGACGCGCGCGCCGGATCCCAGCGGTGCTCCAGCTTCGGCCACCCAGACGCCGGTCGCGTCGAGCACGGCGTCGGCCCGGATCTCGATCTCGGCGCCGCCGACGAGGTCGCGCGCACGGATCCCGTCGGCCCGCCCGTCCCGTTCGAGGACCCCGGTCGCGCGAACACGCGTGACCGCCCGTGCACCCAGCCCCGTCGCCGTGCGGACGACGGCGAGCGCGTAACGGGCATCGTCCTCCACCCCGTCGTGGTAGACGATCGAGCCCTGCAGTCCCGGCCGCCGCAGGTCCGGCGCCCACTCGAGCGTCTCGCCGCGCGTCAGGTGGCGGGCGAAACCACCGTCGAGCCGGGATCCGAGCAGGTCGTACAGGAGGATCCCGGACCCGTAGAAGGCGCGATGGACGATCGGCCAGCCGTAGAGCGGGAAGAGAAGCGGCTCGAGCCGGACCAGGTGCGGGGCGAGCCGGAGCAAGCGCGACCGCTCGGCAAGCGCCTCGCGCACGAGCCCGAAGCGGAGCTGTTCGAGATAGCGCAGGCCGCCGTGGATGAGCCGCGACGATCGGCTCGACGTCCCCGACGCGATGTCGTCCTGCTCGACGAGGGCGACCTTCATGCCGCGGCTCGCCGCGTCGAGGAGCGCCCCGGCACCGACGATCCCGCCGCCCACGATGACGAGGTCGTGGCGCTCATCCGCGAGGGCCGCGAGGTCCGCCGCGCGCTGGTCGAGCGGGCCCGCGCTGCCGCCCGCGCTCATCGTGTGCCGCCCCGGCGGCCGATCCGCCACAGGACCCACGCCGTCCCGCCAACGAGCACAGCGATGAGGAGCGGCGAATGGAAGACGACCTCCTGAAGCCCCTCGGGCAGGAGGCTCGTCCCGAACGCCGCCGCGAGGACGACGACGACCACCGCGCCGCCGACGCCGAGCACGGTCAGCACCTCACGCCGCAGCCCGTCAGCCATCGGCCCGCTCAACCATCAGCCCGTTGAGGGTCTCGATCAGCCACGGTCCGCCTCGGGCGGGATCCCGATCGGTGCCACGAGCACCCGCCCGGCGAGCGCCGCGCCGCGTCGCGTCAGGAGCCCGGTCTTGGGGCGGTGGAAGGTGACCGTCAGGTCGGCTCGGACGACCGGGTCGGACGGCTCGCCGGACGTCAGGTCGACGGCCGTCGGCGTGTCGACCGCCACGACGGGGACGGCGGCTTCGCGCGCACGTCGGACGAGCTCGACCGCAGAGCGGATCGGGTCGCGCAGGAGCCCGTGGACGCCCGTTCCGAGCAGCGCGTCGACGACGACGCTCGCACGCTCGATGCCCTGGCTGAGGATCGCGAGGTCGCGCGCTGCCGGCGCGTGGATCCGCGTCACCCGCTTCTCGTTCTCGAGGCGGTCCCAGTTGCGCGCCGCGCTCGGGGTCTGGGGGCGGGCGGCGGTCGACACGAGGACGGCGACGACATCGGCCCCGGCCCGCGCGAGGTGGCGCGCGGCGACGAAGCCGTCCCCGCCGTTGTTGCCCGGGCCGGCGAGGATGAGGATCGGTCCGCTCCCCCACCGCTCCTGGTCGGCCGCGAGCGCTCGGACCGCCGCGGCGACGGCCGTCCCCGCGTGCTCCATGAGCCGGATGCCGGGCACCCCGACCGCCTGCGCCCGACGATCCGCGCCGGTCATCGCCTCGGCCCCGATCGGCGGCCGGGCGGCCGCTCCCGCCCAGCGCCGGCGCAGGCCGCGCAGGTCGAACGTGAACAGGTCGGGATCGTCCGCCGGCAACGGCGGGACGGCCGATGACGGGGCGGCCGATGCCGGAACGCCCGCTGACGGGGCGGCCGACTGCGGGCTCGGGTCGGCCGGACGGGAGGTCGTGGCCATGGCGCCCGAAGCGTATCCGAGCGTGGGCTCGCGTGCCCTCGCTCGTCGGGCCGGGTCGAGCGGGCGCCGCCATCCGGCGACGCTCAAGCCGAAGGAGTTAGCCGTCGGGTGCCTGCAGGGTGACCCACCGGCGCAGCGCCGTCCGCGTCGGGCGCCGCGGGTCGGTGATCACGACCTCGGCGCTGCCGGCCGTGACGGGAGCGTTCACGCCCACCCAACCCGAGAACCGGCCGGCAACGACCGACAGGTCCGCCCCGCCGATGCTCTCTCCAACGAACCGGATTTCGACCCTGATGGCCACTGTTTCCGACCAGCCGTGCTCGGGACCGGCTCCCGTGACCTGGCCGGCAACGGGGACGACGTTCGCGACGATCGCATCGCCGTCGACAGGCATCGCGAGCGACACCCAGCTTCGCCCCCCTTGCGGCTCCGAGCTCGGGGCCGCGCTGGATTCGTCGGGGCTGGCCGATTCTCGTGGATCTTCGGCGGCCACGACGGTCGGATCGGCCGGGTCGGGCCCCGCTGAGCCCAGCGCGGCCACTCCGACCGCGACGGCGAGCACGATGATCCAGGCCGCCAGCCAGGCGGTGGATCGTCCGGAGCCGATTCGTGCTTCGCCTCCGCTCAGCTCGATGATCTCCGGTTCGATCGTCGCCGGCGTCGTAGGCTCCATGCGACGAGCCTCGCCCGGCGCGCCAACGATCCGCCAAGGGGTGGCCAACGGGGTGCGTGGTACCGTTCCGGCGGAGAGAGGGCCGTGGAGTTCCTGATCCTTGGGCCGCTCGAAGTCCGGGTCGACGGACAGGCCCTGGCGCTGGGAGGCGCGGGCCAGCGAGGTCTTCTTGCGCTCCTCCTCCTGCACGCGAACCGGGTCGTCTCGATCGACCGCCTGATCGGCGACCTGTGGGGGGCGGACCCGCCTGAGACGGGAGCGGCGGCTGTCCAGATGCGCGTGTCCGGTCTGCGCCGGACCCTCGAGGGCAAAGGTGCCCGCGCCGGCCCGAGCAACGTGCTCATCACCCGCGCACCCGGCTACCTGTTGCGCGTGGAGCCGGGACACCTCGACGCGGACCTGTTCGAAACGGGCATTCGTACCGGACGGGCAGCCCTCGCGGCCGGTGACCCGGATGCTGCCGCCGACGCGCTTGCCGATGCCCTCCGCCGGTGGCGAGGCGACCCGCTCGCGGACGTCGCCTACGAGCCGTTCGCCCAGGCCGAGATCGCCCGCCTGACCGAGCTGCGCCTGTCGGGCACCGAGGACCGCATCGAGGCGGACCTGGCGCTCGGGCGCCACGGCGGCGTGATCGGCGAGCTCGAGGGTCTCGTTTCGGTCCATCCGTTTCGGGAGCGCCTGACCGAGCAGCTCATGCTGAGCCTGTACCGATCCGGCCGCCAGGCCGACGCGCTCGCCGCCTATCGATCGACGAGCCGCCGCCTGCGTGACGACCTCGGGATCGAACCGGGAATCGCCCTCCAGCGGCTCGAGGCCGCGATCCTCCGCCAGGAACCGGAGCTCGACGCCCCGGCATCGACACCACCGGCTCCGACCGATCGACAACCGAACATCGGCGCCACCCCGGAGCGCCGCAAACCGGTCACCGTCGTCGTCGGCGAGTTCGTCGTCGACGCGGGCGCGTCGACCGCTGACCCGGAGGGGCTCCGGAGTCTGACCGATCGCCGGCTCGGCATCGCCGCCGAGGTCGTCGGGCGCCACGGAGCCACCTTCGAACGCGTGCTCGGGAGCGAGTTCGTCGCCGTGTTCGGGCTCCCGGCTATCCACGAGGACGACCCGGTCCGCGCGGCGCGAGCGACGCTCGAACTCCAGGCGCGGCTCGACCGCCCGGATCACGACCGTGAGGAAGGCACGGGTCCTCGGATCGACCTGCGCATCGGCGTGGAGAGCGGCGAGATCGTCACCGGCGACGGCACACCCGCCAGCCCGCTGGTCAGTGGCGAGGCGCTCCTCGACGCCGCCCGCCTGGCCCACGCGGCTCCAGACGGTCAGATCCTCATCGGTGCAGCGACGCGGTCCTTGCTCGCCGGACGGGCCCGCAGCACGCCATCCGGGAACGTCGACTCCCTCGAGGCATGGCGGCTGCTGGAACTCGGTGCCGACCTGGCAGCGGCGCCCGGCACGGCCGATGGGCCGCTCGTCGGGAGGGCCGCGGAGCTCCGCCTCGCCGACGAGGCGTTCGACCGGGTGGTGCGGGATCGTGCCGTCGGGTTGTGCACGGTGCTGGGGCCGGCCGGGATCGGCAAGTCGCGGCTGGTCCGCGCGTTCACGGCCGGCCTCGCGGGTCGCGCCCGCGTTCTCACCGGCCGATGCGTGCCATACGGCACCGGGGTCACGTTCTGGCCCTTCGCCGAGATCGTCCGCCAGGTCGCGGAAAGCGGTTCGATCGTAGGACTGCTCGGTGATGAGCCGCAGGCCGCACTCGTCGCCGAGCGAGTCGCCGGCGCCCTTGGTCTCGCCGAGTCAGACCAGAGCGTGGAGGACACGTTCTGGGCCTTTCGTATCCTGCTCGAGGGGCTCGCCGCGCACGGGCCGCTCGTCGTCGTCCTCGAGGATGTGCACTGGGCGGAGCCGACGCTCCTCAACCTGGTCGAGTACCTGTCCGGCTGGATGCCGGAGTCGCCGCTGCTGATCGTCTGCCTCGCCCGCCCGGAGCTGCTCGAGGCGCGCCCGACGTGGGGCGGCGGGCGGGCCAATGCCACGCTCATCCATCTCGGGCCGCTCGACGAATCGGAGAGCGAGACACTTGTGGGCGGCCTGCCGGGCGAGGCCAGGCTGCAACCGACCGTCCGGCGCCGGATCCACGAGACGGCCGAGGGAAACCCGCTGTTCCTCGAGCAGCTCGTGTCGATGGTCGCCGAACGCGGTGAGCCGGAACCCGGGTTGGGCGGCCAGCTCCGCATTCCGCCCACGATTCAGGCCGTGCTGGCCGCCCGGCTCGAGCGCGTCGGGCCGGCCGAGCGGGCGATCCTTGACGCCGGGGCGGTGATCGGCCGCGAATGGGCGTCGGTCGCCGTCGGGGCACTCCTGCCCGAGGAAACCCGCCGGTTGCTGACGCGCCACCTCGAGGCGCTGGTCCGGCGAGACTTCGTCCGACCGATTCGCTCACCGCGCGCCGGCGATCAGGCGTTCCAGTTTCGCCACGCCCTCATCCAGCAGTCGGCGTACCAGTCCATTCCGCGACCGCGGCGGCGGCGCCTTCACGAGGCGTTCGCCGAGTGGCTCGAGGCCGGCCCGGGTGGGCGGACGGCAGAGCTGGACGAACTGGTCGGCTATCACCTCGAGCAGGCGTGTGCAGGGCGCTCGGATTCCGATCCGGACGCCGACCATGACCGGCAGCTGGCGCGCCACGGGGCGGACAGGCTCGCGATCGCCGGGCGACGCGTGTTCCGCCGCGGCGACATGCCGGCCTCCGCCAACCTGCTCGAGCGCGCCGCTCGCCTGCTCCCGCTCGACGACCCACTCAGGCTGGACCTGCTATCTGACCTCGGGTTCGCCCTGTTCGAGATCGGCGAGCTCGATCGCTCGGCCGACGCGCTGACCGAGGCGATCGCGCGGGCGGGCGCGATCGGTGACCGGCGCGTCGTCGCCCGGGCGAGTGTGCAGGCCGCGCATGTCGCGATGTATCGACACCCTGATGACGTCGACGGCCCGCACCTGCTGCGCGAGGCCGCCGCGGCCAGCACCGTGCTGCGGCGGGCCGGAGACTCGGCCGGGCTCGCGCGGGCGGCGCTGCTCGAGTCGGAGGTCCGCTGGACGCTCGGCAGCGGGGCGCTAGCCGCTCGCGCGGCCATCCGCGCGGTCCGCCATGCGCGACGCGCCGAGAGTCGGCGCGAGGAGGCATGGAGCCACGGCGACTACGGCTACTACGCCGTGTTCGGTCCTGCCCCGGTGCCGGTCGCCTTGCTCCAGCTAAGGCGCTGGATGCATGAGGCCGGCGGTGATCCCGTACTCGACGCGAACCTGTCCGGGTTCGTCGCGCCGCTCGAGGCGATGGAGGGTCGGATCCCGGAGGCGCGCGACCGCCTCGCCCAGAGTCGGATCGTGACCGCCGACCTGGGCCTCCGCTGGCAGACCGGCACGCACGATCTGCTGGCCGGGTTCATCGAGATGCTTGCCGGCGATCCAGCGGCCGCGGCGACACACCTTCAGACTGCCGTCGACTTCTTCAGTGAGGTCGGCGACATGTGGTTCCTGTCGATCGTGTCGGTTGAGCAGGCGCGCGCCCTGTGCGAGCGGCAGCTCGACGCGGAGGCGGCGGCACTCGTGGCGCATCTCGATACGTTGCCCGCGGATCCGTCGGCGAGCTACCGCGTCCGGCGCGGGGAGGTGCTTGCTCGATTGGCCGCTCGACGTGGCGATCACGCGGCCGCCCGCTCGCTTGCCGAGGCGAGCGTGGCGCTCGCGGCGGAGACCGACTTCCTCGGCTTCCACGGGGACGCCCTCGTCGGCCTTGCCGAGGTCCATCGGCGTGCCGGGCGGCCGCACGACGCCAATGCGGCGCTCGTCGGGGCCTTCGACCTGTTCGTGCGCAAGGGCAACGTCGTCGCCGCGGAAAGGACGCGACGCGCGATGACGGAGCCGTACCGCGGTGAGGCCCGGACCGTCAGCTGATCGTCGTCATCGGATCCGCGCGCGGCTGCCGTCGAGTTCGAGGAAACCCTCGCCGGCGAGCGCGACGAGGGCGGCCGCGACGCGGTCGGCCGGGTGCGGCCCGATCGGGCGCCGGAACGTGACCCACGCGCCGGGGGCTGCTTCGCGTAGTCGGGCCACGATGCGACCCCGGAGCCAGCGGTTCGTCGACTCGAAGCGGCCCGAGTTCGGGGTGGCGTCGGGCGCGTCGCCGGCGGTCCCGCGCGACGCGCACCAGTCGGCCACCGGGCAGTCCCCGCAGCGAGGCTCGCGGCGCGTGCAGATCGTGGCGGCGAGGTCCATGACCGCCGACACCCAGCGCCGCGGGTCGTCGCGCGAGATGAGGTCGTCGGCGGCCGCCTGGATCGCCGGCCGACCGCGGTCGATGCCGGCGATGCGCCGCACGACGCGCCCGACGTTCACGTCCACGGGGGCGACCGGGCGTCCGAACGCGGTCGCGGCCACGGCGCGGGCGGTGTACGGGCCGATCCCCGGCAGGGCGGTCAGGACCGCCGGGTCGTCCGGCACCTCGCCGCCATGGTCCCGGGCGATGACCCGTGCCGCCTCGCGGAGCGCGAGGGCACGGCGGTTGTAGCCGAGGCCGGCCCACGCGCCGAGGAGGTCGTGGGTCGACGCCCCCGCGAGGGCCGCCGGGGTGGGCCAGCGCCCGACGAATGCCCGCCAGTACGGGCCGACCCGGTCGATCTGCGTCTGCTGCGACATCACCTCGAGGACGAGGATCTCCCACGGGGTCTCCGCCTCGCGCACGTCGAGTGTCCGGCCATGCGCGTCGAACCAGGCGAACAGGGCACGCTCGACGGCGTGGCGGCGGCGCATCGAACCACGGTAAGCGACGCGGGCCGATCGCGGACGAAAACCATATCGACCGATAGAGAGAGTGTCCAGCCGGCGGGGGCCGGACGGCCCTATCAAGGGGCACAGGTCGAATGCCTATCATCCGCCAGTCCTCGTGACGCTGGGCGATGTGAGAGGTTCGCGTGACGACGAGGCACCGGCTGGACGCAGGCGAGTGGATCGCCCTGGGGGAGGCACGCAGGATGCTCGGCGTGTCGCCTTCGACGCGCCGACGCATGGCCGACGGCGGCGCGATCCGCAGCTTCGTAACGCCTGGCGGCCATCGCCGCTTCTCGCGCGCGTCCGTCCAGTCCCTGCTGCCGCCCGACCGCTCCCACCGACCGCCGTTGGCCCGGCTGGGCGAGACTCCGCAGCGGCTCGTCCGGCGCTATCACGACGTCGGTGAACAGGTCCTTCCATGGGTCGGAGAACTTGATGCGGACGACCGTGTCCAGCTCCGTGCTGAGGGCCGACGGATCGTGACCGCACTCCTGGCCGTTCTCGACGCCTCCGGTCCAGCGCAGCGGCATCGTCTGGTCGACGAGGCACGCGCGGCCGGTGCATGGTACGGGCGCGCCGCCGCCGCGGCAGGCCTCCCGGCCAGCGTCACGGTCGAGATCTTCGTGCGCATGCGGCAGCCGTTCTTCGATGAGCTGTCCGCCCTCGCTCGCCGAGGGGAATTCGATGCTGCCGCGACGGCGAACCTGCTCGCCGCACCTACCGCTGCCTTCGACGGGCTGCTGATCACGACGCTCCGCGCACGCGAGGAGGCCGGTCGGTCATGACTGCTCAGCCGACCGAGCTCGGCATCGTCGCCCTCGTCACCCACGCGCGTGCCGTGCCGAGCGAGGTCCGCGAACGCTTCGCCGCGGCAGCGACGGTGCTCACCGGCGATCCGCGCGCGATCCTTGTCCGCACCTGCCATCGCGCGGAGCTGTACGCGGCCACGCATCCTCTCGACGGCCACGCCGATGGTCCGCCGTTGGAGCTGCCGCCACTGCCGGCCGGCGGTCAACGGCTGGAGGATCGTGCCGCGGCGCGCCACCTCGTCGAAGTCGCGGCCGGACTCGACTCGGTGGTGATCGGCGAGGACCAGATCCTCCACCAGCTGCGCAGCTGCCTCGCCGGTCGGCCAACGGCGGGAGTCGCGGGCGGGGCGGCGTTCGACCCTCGCCTTGGACGTCTCTTCCAGATCGCGTTGCGCGTGGGGCGCGAGACGCGCTCGTGGCGCGAAGGGGTGCCCCGATCGCTGGCGGATGTCGGTCTCGACGAGATCGAGCGACTCGGCGGTCCGTTGTCCGGCCGGGCGGTCACCGTCGTCGGCGCGGGTCGGATGGCCCGACTCGCGGCGCTTGCTGCCGCGCGCCGCGGCGCACGCGTGGTGGTCGTCGACCGCAGCCTCGATCGTGCCGCAGCGCTCGCTGCGGCGGTCGGTGGCTCCGCGGTCGCTCGCACCGGGGACGGCCCGCTCCCCGCGTGCGATGCGCTCGTCGTCGCGATCTCGGCGCGACTGGAGCTGGACGCGCTTGCCACCAGCCGCCTCCTCGATTCCGCGTGCCCCCTCGTCGACCTGTCGTCTCCTCCGGCCCTGCCGGCTCCCGTACGTGCAGCCCTGCGCCCCCGACCTGTCTCGATCGACGACCTCGCACGCGGCGCACAGGAGCAGCTCAACCCCGGTGTCCGTGCGCGAATCACCAGGCTGCTCGACGCGGCCGAGGAGGAGTTCGCCGCGTGGGCACGCGGGCGATCGTCCGTGCCCGCCATCCAGGCGCTGTCGGAGCGAGCCGAATCCCAGCGTCGGTCGGAGCTCGAGCGCCTGTTCCGCCGATTGCCGCTTGACGAGGACGAACGCGCGCTCGTCGACCAGATGAGCCACCGCCTCGTCGCCGGCCTGCTCCACGCACCGCTCGCGACGCTCCGCGAGGGTCGCGACGAGGTCGTCGAACAGGCTGCCAGACGGCTGTTCGCACTATGAGCGGAGACACGCAGTGACACTCGAACTCGACTTCCGGCCTCCCGCCGCCAGCGACCTGCCGCGGCCCGTCCACCGCCCGCGCCGGACGCGCCGGACGGCTGCCCTCCGGGCGCTGGTGCGCGAGACAAGCATCGAGTCCCGCGCGCTCGTCGCGCCGCTGTTCGTGCGGCCCGGGCGCGGCGTGCGCGAGCCGATCGCCTCGCTGCCGGGCGTCGTCCGCCTGTCGCCCGACGAGGCGGTCGTCGAAGCCCGCCGGCTGGCCGCGCTCGGTATCGGCGGCGTCATCCTGTTCGGCCTGCCCGCGGCGAAGGATGGGCACGGATCGGGGGCCTGGCTCAGTGACGGCATCGTCCAGCAGGCGCTGCGCCGGCTGCGCGATGCCGGTCCGGACCTCGTGCTCATCGCCGACACCTGCCTGTGCGAATACACCGACCACGGTCACTGCGGCCCGCTCGCACCCGACGGGTCGGTCGACAACGACGCTGCGCTCGAGCGGCTCGCCGAGACGGCGTCGAGCCAGGCCGAGGCCGGCGCCGACGTCGTCGCCCCCTCGGCGATGATGGACGGCCAGGTCGCGGCGATTCGCGCCGCGCTCGACGCGGCCGGGCACGACGGAACGGCCATCCTCGCCTACGCGGCCAAGACCGCCTCGGCGTTCTACGGGCCGTTCCGCGACGCGGCTGGCTCGGCGCCTGCGTTCGGCGACCGGCGCGGCTATCAGATGGACCCGGCCAATGGGCGCGAGGCGCTGCGCGAGATGGCGCTTGACCTCGCCGAGGGCGCGGACCTGCTCCTCGTCAAGCCAGCCCTCCCATCGCTCGACGTGCTCGCCGCTGCGCGCGCCCGGTTCGATGTGCCGATCGGCGCCTACCAGGTGAGCGGCGAGTACGCCATGCTCCGGGCGGCCGCCGAGCGCGGCTGGCTCGACGACCGGCGGGCGATGACCGAGGCCGTCACCTCGATCGTCCGGGCCGGCGCCTCGTTCGTCATCAGCTACGCCGCGGCCGACCTGGCCGGCTGGATCGCCGAGCAATGAGCGTGACGGAGGCGAGCCCTCGACCCGACTGCACGATCACGTACGAGTACCACTTGGGAGCGCAACGATGATGACCGACGCTGTCCTGCTCATGGCCTATGGCAGCCCAGATCGGCTCGACCAGGTCGAGGCCTACTACACGGACATCCGCCGCGGCAGCCCGCCTCCGCCTCATCTCCTGGCCGAGCTCGTCGAGCGCTATCGGGCGATCGGAGGCGGGTCGCCCCTGTCGCGGATCGTCGAGCGCCAGCGCGCGGCGCTCGAGCGGGAGCTTGCCACGCGCGGACGGCCAAGGCCCGTGTACGCGGGGATGAAGCACATCGCGCCGTTCATCCGGGACGTCGTGGGCCGAATGGCGGACGACGGAGTCAGGCATGCGGTGGCAATCGCGCTCGCACCGCAGGCATCCGCGATGAGCAGCTCGACGTATCGACGGGCGGTCGAGGTCGCGGCCGCCGAGCTGGGCGATCGCGCACCGGCCTTTGCCATCATCGATTCGTGGCACGATCAGGCCCGCTTCATCGAGGCGCTTGCGGCCCGGACCGCCGAGGCGATCGCCCGGACCGGGGTGGCGCAGCCGTTCGTGCTGTTCACCGCCCACAGCCTGCCGGCCCGGATCGTGGCCGCCGGCGACCCGTACCCGGGCCAGCTGGCCGAGACCGCCCGGCTCGTCTCGGACCGGCTCGGCCTTGCCCGCTACGGATTTGCCTACCAGAGCGCCGGACGGACGGATGAGGCGTGGTTGGGCCCGGACCTTCGCGACGAGATCCGGCGACTGGCTGCCGACGGCGTACGCGACGTTGTCGTCTGCGCGGTCGGCTTCGTTGCCGACCACCTGGAAGTCCTCTACGACATCGACATCGAGGCTGCCGCCGTCGCGCGCGAGGCCGGTGTCCGGCTGGAGCGGGCCCCGACGATGAACGACGACCCGACCTTCATCGCCGGCCTGGCCGACCTCGTCGAGGCGGCCACCCGCGAGTCCGTCGCGGCGCGCTGACGACAGAAGGGAGCACGACGATGCAGCCCACCACCATCGCCCCGCCGGTCGGCGCGGGCAGGGCCAACGGCTACGCGTACGGGCGGGCGCCGATGCTCGTCTACTGGGAGACGACCCTGGCCTGCGGCCTGGCCTGCCGCCATTGCCGCGCGTCCGCGAACCCGGCGCGAAGCCCGCTCGAGCTGACCACGGACGAGGGCTTGCGTCTCCTCGACGCCGTCACCCGATTCGGTCGTCCGTATCCGCACGTCGTGTTCACGGGCGGCGATCCGATCCGGCGCGACGATCTGCGCCAGCTTGTCGAGGGAGCCACCGAACGTGGGATCGCGCCGTCGCTCGCGCCCGCCGCGACGCCGGACCTGTCGGCCGAGATCCTCGTCACGCTCCGCGAGGCAGGCATCCAGAGCATCTCGCTGAGCCTCGACGGCTCGAACGCTGAGCGCCACGACGGCTTCCGCGGCGTGCCCGGGACGTTCGAGCTGACCCTGCGGGCGGCGCGCTGGGCCGGCGACGCAGGGCTGCCGATCCAGGTCAATACACTCGTCACCGACGAGACGCTACCCGACCTGCCGGCCGTCTACGAGCTCCTATGCGGCATGGACATCATGCGCTGGAGTCTGTTCTTCCTCATTTCGGTCGGCCGCGGGACGGCACTGCGCGAGATCGCTCCGGCCGAGTCCGAGCGGCTCAACCGCTGGCTCTACGAGCGCTCGAAGGAGGCGCCGTTCCAGGTCAAGACTACCGAGGCGATGCACTACCGGCGGCTGGCCGTCGCGGCGATGCGGGCCGAGGGACTCGACGACGACGCGATCGCGATGACGTCGGTTGGGCGCGGGTTCGGAATCCGCGACGGCAACGGGATCATGTTCGTCGCCCACGACGGCTCCGTCCATCCATCCGGCTTCCTGCCGATCGCGGTTGGCAACGTGCGAACGGACGACCTCGTGACGCTCTATCGCGATCACCCGACGTTCGTCGGGTTGCGCGACCCGGAGCGGTTCAAGGGACGCTGCGGGCGTTGCCAGTACGCCCGGATCTGTGGCGGATCGCGCGCAAGGGCGTACGCCTGGACCGGGGACGAGCTCGAGGCGGATCCACTCTGCCCGTACGTCCCGCCGATGGCATGAGCGACCGATGACCGTTCTCGTCGCCGGCGGCGGGATCACGGGGCTGGTCGCCGCCCGGGAGCTCGCCAACCTGGGCATCCCGGCCGCGGTCCTCGAGACGGCGCCCCGGTTCGGCGGCAAGATCGCGACGGAGCGGGTCGACGGATACGTGGTCGAGAGAGGACCGGATTCGTTCGTCACGTTTCGGCCGGCCGCGGTCGAGCTCGTCCGTGAACTCGGACTGGCGGACGAGCTTGTCTCGACGCGTGAACCCCGGACGGTCCACGTCAGCCATCGTGGGCGGCTCCACCCGATGCCGGACGGCTTCGGCCTCGTCCTTCCGACACGTCTCCGCCCGTTCGTCACGACCGGGCTGTTCTCCGTCCCCGAGAAGCTCCGCATGTCGCTCGACCTCGCGCTTCCGAGAATGGCCGACGGAGAAGGCGACGAGCCGGTCGGGAGGTTCCTGAGACGGCGAGTCGGCGACGCTGCCGTCGATCGCCTCGCGGGACCGCTGATCGGCGGCGTCTACGGCACTCCGATCGACGAACTGAGCATGGACGCGGTCGTCCCGCAGCTGCGGGCGGCCGAACAGGACCATCGCAGTCTGCTGCTCGCAGGCCTGGCCGAGGGTCGGGCGGCGAGGCGCGTGAATGCCCAGGCAACCGGCTCGCCGGCACCGCTCGGGTTGTTCGTCAGCCTGGCCGGGGGGATGGGCTGCCTGGTCGACGCGCTCGTGGCCGAGCTCGCTGCCGCACCCGGCGTCGAGCTCCGCCCCGGGACGGCCGTGCGCGAGCTGGCGCCGCGCGGTACCGGCCTCATCGCGCGACTCTCGGATGGCACGGAGATGCCCGCCGAGGCGGCGATCCTCGCGACACCCGGCACCGTGACGGGCGCGCTGCTCGAGCCGATTTCAGCGGCCGCGGCGGCCGCCGTCCGCTCGATCCGGCAAGGATCGACGGCGGTCGTGTCGCTCGGCTACCCGGTCCACCGTGTCGCGCAGCTGCCGGACGGTCACGGCGTGCTCGTGCCGCGCTCGGAGGGCATGACCATCGGCGCGTGCACGTGGTCGTCACGCAAGTGGCCCGGCCGCGCGCCTGCGGGCCGGTTGCTCGTCCGTGCGTTCATGCCGGACTCACCGCCGGGATCTGACGAGGCGATCGCGGCGATCGCCCGTGCCGAGGTCGGGCGGCTCCTCGCCATCGACGGGCAGCCGGAGCTCGTCCGCGTCGCCCGCTGGCAAGCGGCGATGCCGCGCTACACCGTGGGCCACCTCGGGCGCGTCGCGGCGGCCGAGGAGGCCCTCCGCCCGTGGCCGGCGATCACGCTCGCTGGCGCCAGCTTCCACGGCGTTGGCCTCCCGGACTGCATCGCACAGGGCCGTGCCGCGGCTCACCGGGTGGCCGCGGTCATCGGAGCGACCCGGATTCGCGTCGCTGTCTGACGGCCACGCCCCCGCCCGGCGCAGCCTTCGGCTCCGACACCTCGCCGGTGGCACCCCGCGCGCTCAGGGCGGCGCGGCGGCACCCTCGTGCTCGAGCGCCCGACGAGCCACCGCTGCGAGGGCGTTGACCAGTCCCGGATCGTCGTTGAGCGAGGCGGTCCGCCGGAAGGCGAGGCCGACCGCTTCGGCCTGCTGGCGGGCGCCGACGTCGATGTCGTAGAGGATCTCGAGGTGGTCGGCCAGGAACTGGACCGGTGCGACGACGACCCGCCGGTGCCCCGCCGCCCGAAGGCGCGGCATGAGGTCGGCAAAATCCGGGGCCATCCATTCGCCGGGCTCGTGCCCCGCGCTCTGCCAGCAGAACGTCCACTGCCCGTCGGCAAGTGCGGCCGCGGCGGCGGCCAGCTCGGCGGTCTCTCGGAGTTGGTCGAGGTAATCCGGTTCGCGTTCGGCGACGCGGAGCGGCAGGCTGTGCGCGGTGAGCAGGACCGGGTCGCCGACCCCGCCCGCGCCGTCGGCGAGAAGCGCGTCGCGGATCCGTGCGCCGAGGGCCTCCACGAATGCCGGCTCGCGGTGCCATGGGCCGGCGATCGCGACGTCAGGCGCCCCCGGTCCGATGGCGGCGCGAGCCGTCTCAACCGCCTGCCCGTAGCCGCCCATGAGCAGCGGCGAGAATTGCGGTGAGAGGACGATACCCGCCGCTCGCTGTACGTCGGCGCCGGCCAGCTCGTGCACGACAGCGTCGATCGAGGGCTCGGAAAAGCGCATCGCGGCCCGCACGATCGTGCCGTCGCCGAGCCGTTGCTCGAGCGCGGAGGCCTGCTCGCGAGTCCGCTCGATGAGCGGGGAACCACCGATCACGCGGTAGCGCCGACGGAACTCCTCGACGAGTGCCGGGTCGGCGGACCGACCACCTCGGACGGCAGCGAGGTAGCGGTCAATGTCGTCGAGCGAGGCGGGCGATCCATACGTCATGAGCAGGACGGCCCTGGGCGAGCGTCCGGTCACCGCCTGGCCTCCGCAAATTCGAGGGTGCGCGCCGTCCGCTCGTGGACGAACGTAACGGCGTCGCGCAGGATCGCCGGATCGGTCTCGCGCGGGACGGCGTGCCCGGTGTTGAAGACATGGCCACGGGGCGAGCCGGCGGCGGCCAGGACCTCCTCGACCCCGGCCGCGACGGCCGGCCAGCCGGCGAGGAGCCGGGCCGGATCGAGGTTGCCCTGCAGCGCAACCGACGGACCGAGCCGCGACCGGGCCACGGCGAGTGACTGTCCGCCGTCGACCGACACGACGTCCGCACCGACTGCCAGCCGCTCCAGCAACGCCGAGCCGGCAGCCGCGAACTGGATCGTCGGCACGTCCGCGTCGCGGACGGCCGCCAGGATCCGCGCCGTCCACGGCGCGACGAGTCGATCATAATCGGCCGGTCCGAGCGTGCCGGCCCACGAGTCGAACACCTGGATCACCTGCGCGCCGGCGGCCGCCTGGGCGCGGACGTAGTCGACCGACAGGTCGGTCAGCCGATCGAGCAGATCGGCCCACAGGTCTGGTGCCCCGAACGCGACGCGCTTGGCGGCGAGGTGGTCGCGCGACGGCCCGCCCTCGATGAGGTACGCGGCCAGCGTGAACGGCCCGCCCGCGATCCCGATCACGGCCGCGCGGTCGCCGATCCCGGCGCGAACGCGACGGATGGCATCGAGCGTGAAGCCGAGATCCGCCTCGACGTCGACCCGCCGCAGCCGCGCAACGTCCTCGCGCGAGCGGATCGGACGCTCCAGGATCGGGCCGGTCACGCTCAGTTCGAGATCGACCCCCATGGCCTCGACCGGCAGGAGGACGTCGGCGAACATCACGGCGGCGTCCGTCCCGAGCGCATCCGCAGCGCCCAGGGTGACCTCGGCACAGAGCGCTGGGCTGTGCGCGATGTCGAGCACGGAGTGGCGTTTGCGGATGGCGAGATAGGACGGCAGCGAGCCGCCGGACTGGCGCATGAACCAGACCGGCGTCGCGTCGACAGGACGCCCTCGGCAGGCGGCGAGCAGCCTATCGGCTCCGGTCACGGTGACGTCCCGGCGCCCGCCGTTCGCTCGTGAACGAGATCGACGAGGCGCCGGAGGGCATCCGGGTCGGTCTCCGGTAGCACCCCGTGGCCGAGGTTGAAGATGTGGCCCGGCCGTCCGGCCGCATCGTCGAGAATCTCGCGTGCCTGGCCGGCAACGGCATCGAACGGGCCGAGCAGGAGCGTGGGGTCCAGATTGCCCTGGACCGCACGGTCGGGCACTCGGGACCAACCGTCGGCCAGCCCAATCCGCCAGTCGAGCCCGATCACGTCGCCGCCCGCTTCGGCCATCGCACCGAGCAGACCCGCCGTCCCGGTTCCGAAGTGGATCGTCGGCACGGCGCGTTCGGCGAGGCCGTCGAACAGTCGCCGGACGTGCGGCTGCACGTGGGCCCGATAGTCGTATGGCGACAGCTGGCCGACCCACGAGTCGAACAGTTGGACCGCCTCGGCACCGGCCGCGACCTGGGCTCCGAGGTAGGCGAGGTCGAGATCGACGAGCCGCGCGAGCAACGCCGCGAAGGTCGCGGGCGCCGCGTGCATGAGCACCTTCGTCCGCTCGAGGTCCCGTGGCGAGCGACCTTCTATGAGGTAGGCGGCGAGGGTGAACGGGGCGCCAGCGAAGCCGATGACCGGGACCGGCGACTCGCGACGCAGGATCGAGATCGCCTCGAGCAGCGGCCCGACCGACGCTGCCGGGTCGAGCGGCCGCAGCCGCTCGACGTCCGCGGCAGATCGGATCGGTTGTGCGACGACTGGCCCGACGCTCTCGACGAGCTCGACGGCGACGCCGGCACCCGGCAACGGGGTCGTGATGTCGGCAAACACGATCGCCGCATCGACGCCGAGGCGCCGGACGGGCTGGAGGGACACTTCCGCGCAGAGCGCCGCGTCGCCGACGATGTCGGCCAGGCTCGCCCGCTCGCGGACGCGGCGGTACTCCGGCAGCGACCGCCCGGCCTGGCGCATGAACCAGACGGGCGTCGCGTCGGTTCTTTGCCGGCGGGCGGCCTGCAGGAAGCGCGCGTCACGTCGCTCAGACATCGGCGAAGCTCCGGCGAGCCGCGGCGATCGTCGCGTCGATCTCGGCTGCGCCGTGCGCAAGCGACAGGAACCACGCCTCGAACTGCGACGGCGGAAGCAACACGCCGCGCTCGAGCATCCGTCGGAAGAACGCGGCGAACGCCTCCCGATCGGCGCCCTGGGCCCCCTGTGCATCGACCGGTGGCAGCGGCAGGAAGAAGACAGTCAGGAGCGAGCCAACGCGCGAGACCGCGACCTCCCGCCCGGCGCCTCGTGCGGCATCGCGCAGGCCTGCCTCGAGTGCCACTCCGGCGTCCTCGAGGGCGACGTACGATTCGGGGACCAGGCGGTCGAGCGTGGCGATCCCCGCGGCCATCGCGATCGCGTGCCCGGCTAGCGTGCCGGCCTGGTACACCGGCCCTGCCGGCGCGACGAGGTCGACGAGATCGGCCCGCCCGCCATACGCACCGATCGGCAGTCCCCCGCCGATGACCTTGCCGAGCGTCGTCAGGTCCGGCCGGACGCCGTACCGCGCCTGCGCCCCGCCCGGCCCGAGTCGGAACCCCGTGATCACCTCGTCGAAGACGAGCAGCGCGCCGTCCGAGCGCGTCACCGCGCGGAGGTGCTCGAGGAACCCGGGTGCCGGCGCGATGACGCCCGTGTTCGCGGCCACCGGCTCGACGACGACCGCCGCGATCCGGCCGGCGTGGCGGGCGAAGGCGAGCGTGACCGACGACGGGTCGTTGTACGGCAGGACGATCGTCGTCGCGGCGATCGCGGCCGGCACGCCGGCGCTGCCCGGCAGGCCGAGCGTCGCGACGCCGGACCCAGCCGCGGCGAGCAGCCCGTCGCTGTGCCCGTGGTACCCACCGGCGAAGACGACGACGAGATCGCGGCCCGTCGCGGCACGGGCGACCCGCACCGCGCTCATGACCGCCTCGGTGCCCGACGACGTGAACCGCAGCCGCTCGATCGACGGCATTCGCGCCCGGATCCGTTCGCCGAGCTCGATTTCGAGCGGTCCCGTCGCCCCGAGGGCGAACCCGCGAGCCGCCGCCTCGCGCACGGCCGCGACGACGTCCGGGTGGGCGTGGCCGAGGATCGCCGGCCCCCACCCGCCGACGAGGTCGACGTACTCGCGCCCGTCGGCGTCGCGGACGTACGCCCCTTCGCCGGATGCGAGCACGAGCGGCTCGACACCGACCGACCGGAACGCCCGGACCGGGCTGTTCACGCCGCCAGGAAAGAGGTCAGCAGCGCGCGCCCGCAGCGCCGCCTGGGCCCCGGCTGCCGCCGTGCTCACGCGGGCGCCGCCACGGGCGGGGCGCCGAGCGCCGCGAGAATCTCCGGCCACGACCGCCGGACGCCGAGGAGCAGCGGCCGGTCGGTCACCGTCGATCGCCGGCTCTCCGTCCCGCGCAGCTCGCGGACGAGGTCGCCGAACGCGTCGAGGTCGTCCGTGTCGTAGGCGACGACGAAGTCCTGGTCGTCGAGCCCGAAGCTGTAGGCGAGGAGCTGGCGGACCTGCGGAAAGGCGTGGCCCACCCGCATGTGCTCGTTCATGATCCCCTGCCGCGCCTCACGCCCAAGGAGGTACCAGTCGGCGGCCTTGGTGAACGGGTAGACCACGAGGTAGCGCTTCGGCTCGCCGTCGAGGAGCGAACGCTCCTGGTCGGTCGCCTTCTTCACGTACTGCGACGGGGCGACGCGCCCGATGAACGAATGGCGCACGGTCAGCCAGGCGCCGAGGCCGTCCCGGTGCAGCCGGGCGCCCGACTCCTCGAGGGCGTCGACCGACGGGGCGAGCCGAAGCAGCATGACCTCGACCCCGGGCTCGAGGCCGATCGTCGAACAGGTCAGCGTCCGGACGCCAGCGGCGGCGGTGCGCGCCTCGGCATCGAGCAGCGCCCGCGCGTCGCCGGTGCGCTCCGGCTCGCCGCGGCGGCGCCAGGCGGGATCGAGCGCGAGCCCGAGCGCCTGGACGAAGACGGACTGGTCGGTCATCGCGCCGCCGCCCGGTCCTCGCCGATCCAGCGCGCGAGATCCGCCGCGGCGTATGTCAGGACGATGCCGGCTCCAGCCCGGACGATCGAGGTGACCGACTCCGTGATCGCCCTCCGCCCGTCGAGCCAGCCGAGCCGTTCCGCCGCCCGGAGCATGGCGTACTCACCGCTCACCTGGTACGCGGCGACCGGGAGGTCGAACTGCGCCCGGGCCGCCGCCACGAGGTCGAGGCACGGCAGGGCCGGCTTGACGAGGAGCATGTCGGCGCCCTCGGCCACGTCGAGCGCCATCTCGCGGACGGCCTCCCGTCCGTTCGCGGGATCCATCTGGTAGCCGCGGCGGTCGCCGAACGCCGGCGTGCTGCCGGCGGCCTCGCGGAACGGGCCGTAGAAGGCCGACGCGGTCTTCGACGCGTAGGCCATGATCGCCGTGTCCCCGTGGCCGGCGGCGTCGAGCGCGGCGCGAATCGCCGCAACCTGGCCGTCCATCATCGCCGACGGCGCGACGACGTCCGCCCCGGCATCGGCCTGGCTGACGGCCGCCCGGGCGAGCGCCTCGAGCGCGGCGTCGTTGTCGACCCTGCCGTCGGTCGTGATCGGGCCGCAGTGTCCATGGTCGGTGTACTCGCACAGGCACGTGTCGGCCATCGCGACGATGTCGAGCCCGCGGTCGCGCAGCTCCCGAAGGGCGTGCTGCACCGGCGCGGCGGGATCCCAGGCGGCGGAACCGGCCGCGTCCTTGCCGTCCGGCAGGCCGAACAGGATTACGCCGCCGACGCCAAGCGCCGCGAGGGCTGCCACGTCCGCCACCGCCTCGTCGACGGACAGCCGCGCGACCCCGGGCAGCGCGGCGATGGGCTCGCGGGTGCCGAGTCCCGATCGGACGAACATCGGCGCCACCAGCATCGACGGGTCGAGGCGCGTCTCGCGAACGAGCGCCCGAAGGGCGGCCGTGCGGCGCAGGCGGCGCGGACGCTCGACCGGGGCCCTGACGGCCGACCAGGCGGGCGCGCGCTCGAACTCGATCATGGAATCTCCACCGGCGACAGGATCCCGGCGACCGTCTCCGCGACGGTGCCGGGGTCGGGGGACGGCGCCTCCGCGGCGAGTGACAGGCCGAGCCGGACCACCTCCGCCGACGTCGTCGGCCCGATCGCGACGACCGGCAGCGCCCGGACGGCTTCAGCGACCCCGAGTGCCCCGGCAAGCGCGAGCAGGCCGCGCACCGCCGACGGGCTCGAGGCAAGCCACGCCCGCGGACCCTCGTAGAGGGCGGCGGCGAGTGCCGGAAGCGAAGAATCCGGCGCCTCGACGGTCCGGTACGCGATCGCCGTCGTGACGCGGGCCCCGCGGGCGGACAGCCGGTCCGCGAGGTCCGGCGCGGCGAGGTCGCCGAGCGGCAGCAGGACGCGGTCGCCGGCGCGGACCGGCAGCACCTCGGCGAGGGCGGCCGCGGTGGCGCGGGTCGGCCGCAGGGCGTCGCCGACACCAGCCCGGACCAGGGCCCGCCACGTCGCATCGCCGACGACCGCCCAGCGCGGGCGAGACCCGGAGCGGGCGAGGGGGCGTCCGGCGGCCATCGCCGCGGCGGCCAGCGCCCGCACGCCGTCCGGGCTGGTGAGCGCGACCCAGTCGAACCGCGCGAGGTCCGCGGCTGCGGCCCGTAGTGCGTCGCTCGGTTCGTCCCGGATCTCGATCGCCGCGACGGACCGCGGCGCGAGACCGCGATCGACGAGCGCGAGCGCGCTTGCCGCCCAGCGTGAGCGCGGCCGCGTGACGATGACGCGCGGCCGGCCCGCGGCCGCCGCCTGGTCCGCGGCCAAATCGGCGAGCCGGAGGAGAACCCGCTCCGCCACCGCCGCCCCATCGGCCTCGGTGGCTGCGTCTTCGCCGGTGGCAGACACCGTGATCGATCCGTCCGCCGTGGCGAACCCGCCGAGCAGCGTGAGCCGGTCACCAGCGACCAGCCCGAGCGCCCCGATCGGCGCCCGGCAGCCGCCGCCCGACGACGCGAGGAGCGCCCGCTCCGCGTCGACGGCGAGCCGGGTCGGCCGGTCGTCGAGCGCAGCGACCGCGGCGAGCGTGGCCCGGTCATCCGCACGTGCCTGAACCGCGATCGCGCCCTGCCCCGGGGCCGGTGGCACGACCGCCGGGTCGAGCCGGCAGGTGATGCGGTCCGCCCGGCCGAGCCGGCGTAGTCCTGCCGCGGCGAGCACGAGGGCATCGGCGGCGCCGTCGTCGAGCCGGCGCAGGCGTGTGTCGACGTTCCCGTGGAGCGCACCAAACACGAGGTCCGGGCGGACCGCGCGGAGGAACGCGGTGCGGCGTGGGCTGTCCGTCCCGATCCGCGCGCCGGCGGGCAGGTCCTCCGGTCCCCGCACGGAGGAGCCCGGGGCCACGACGAGCACGTCCGCCGGGTCCTCGCGCGGCAGGTAGGCAGCGATGCGCAAGCCAGGATCCTCGTCGGTCGGGACGTCCTTTGCGCTGTGGACCGCGATGTCGATCTCGCCGCCGATGAGTGCCCGCTCAAGCGCCCCGACGAATGCGCCTTCGCCCCACGCCGTGTCCGGCTCGCGGAGATCGCCGTCGGTCACGACCGGCACCAGGGTCACCTCGCGGCCATCCTCGCGCAACGCAGCTGCGACCGTCTCCGCCTGGACGAGTGCGAGCGCACTCCGTCGCGTCCCGAGACGGATCGGCGCGGTCCCCGTGCTCACAGGCCGAACAGTTCGCGCGCGGCTCGTTCGCGAGACCCGTCCGGATCACGACCGAGCCGTTCGAACGGCTCCCGGAACAGCCTCTCCGCCAAGCGGCGGGTCAGCGCGTCGATCTCGTCGGCCTCGTCGGCGCCGAGGTCCGGTCGCCGGCGTCTGAGCGCCGCGAGGGCCTCGCGCCGCTCGAACTCGATGTGCCCCGCGAGCGATCGGGCCGCCTCGAGAGTCGATCGCCGGGCCCACCAGTCGAGGTAATCCGCCAGCCGAGCGTCGCGCAGCGCTGCCAGGCGACGACGGAGCAGGGCACTGCCGGCGGCCGCCGCGCCGGCGCCGGCCGCATCGGCCCCGGCTCCGTCCGCAAGGTCGTCGATTCCGAGCGCGTGCGGAGGCCGGGCGTCGTCGGGCAACGCTGCCGGCTGCGACAGGTCGACGACAAGCGGCACGCCCCGGAGCGCGGCCACGGTCGGCGAGGCGATCGTCCATGGTCCGCCGAGGGCGATGAAGACGGCCGCCGCCTCGGCCAGCATCGCCGGTCCGGGATCGAACCCCACGACGGACGTGCCGTCCGCCCCGCTCGCGCCGACCACCGAGCGACTGCGCTCCACGCTCCGACCGGCCACCACGACGCGAGCGCCTCGGCCTCGAGCGGCGCCCGCGACGAGCCGGCCCATCTCGCCAGTCCCGACGACCAGCACCGTTGCCCCGTCGATCGCGATCCCGGCGGCCGCGGATCGGTCGAGGGCGAGATCGGCGAGGGAGCGGGCGCCCGGCGGTCGCCATGAGCGGGCGGTGCGGCCGGCCCGCAACGCGATCTCGAGGAGTGTCTCGAGCTCCGGCGCGAGGGGCGCGCGCCGTCGAGCCCGGCCGACGGCCGCCCGGAGCTGATGGAGCACCTGGTCCTCGGCGAGCACGGCGGATTCGAGGCCAACCGCGAGCGACAGGACATGCGACGCCGCGCCGATGCCGTCGAGCCGAACGGCGCCCCGAGGTGCTGCGGCGACGAGTTCAGCCAGGTCGGCCGACGCCATGGCAGTCTCGCCGACCACGAGCTCCACGCGGTGACACGTCGACACGACCACGCCACCGATCCGGGTTGCGACCGCCTCGACGGCCGGCCGCAGGTGCTCGCGCGTCGCCGCGGGCACACCCGGTGCGGCGGCGATCAGAGCGACGAGCCGGGGTTCGGTCGGGTCCGTCATCGTCGGTCGATGTCGCTCGCCTGACGGGTCGGACGCTCAATGGGCGCGGGCACACTCGCCACGCTGTGGCCGGTCATGGTCGCCACCAGAAGGCGATCGAGCACCCGCTCCGCGTCGCCGAACAGGCCGCTCACCTCATCGGCGTCGAAGCCGCGCCGGCGCGCCACCGTCCCGAGCTCCGCGAGGAACGGCCGGCGGAAGGCGAGGAACCCCTCGACGACGTCGCTCATCGAGCTGCCCAGCGCGGCGCCCCGACGCCCGTACTCGGCGGCCGCGGCGACCGCCTCGCCGAGCTGGTGCGTCCGCGCCTCCGCGTTCGCGGCGTCGAGGTGAGCGGCGAGCGCGCCGGCGATGCGGCGCCCGAGCAGACGGAACGCGTCGCGGTCGTCCAGCGCGAGGGTGGCGAGCCACGGGATGGCCGTCGCGGTCGCCCGCGCGTCACGTCGGTACGCGCGCGCGAGACGGGCCGGCGTCAGCGCCGCGGCGACGACGGCGGGGCGGCGGTCGCGGGTCGACGGCAGGAGTCGCTCGAGGGCAGCGCGGGAGAAGCGGCGGTGACCGCCCGGTGTCGTGAACGCCTTCAGGCGCCCTGCATCGGACCAGCGCCGAAGCGTCGCCTCCGACACGCCGAGCAAGCGGCTCGCGGGCCCGAGGCCAAGCCATTGCTGGTCCGTTGGCGGCCGGGGACGCATCGGGCAGAAATCTCCACAAATCTATGCAAACCGCGTCGATCCAGTCGCATCATAGCCGATCCGCCCTGCGCGATGCTCCGCCGACCGCGGAGCCGCCGCGCTACGGTTCCGGCTGATGCGATTCGGTGCCGCCTTCTGGGTCCAGCGCACCGCGTGGCCCGCCCTCCGCGAGGCCGTCCTCGCCGCCGAGCACGCCGGCTGGGACGCCGTCTGGATCGACGACCACCTCCTGTCCGACGAGGGCGACTGGCGGGCACCCAAGCTCGAGGGCTGGGCGACGCTCGCCGCGATCGCCGCGATCACGACCCGCGTGCGCCTGGGCCACCTCGTGGCGGCGAACACGTTCCGCAATCCGGGTGTCACGGCCAAGCTCGCGACGACGATCAACCATGTCTCCGGCGGCCGCCTCACGCTGGGCCTCGGCGGCGGATGGTTCGAGCGCGAGCACGAGGCGTTCGGCCTCGAGACGTGGGGTTCCGGGTTCGGCGAGCGGCTCGACCGGCTCGACGAGGCGGTCATGCTCCTCCGGCGCCTGCTCGACGGGGCGACCGTCACCCACGACGGCCGCTTCTACCGGTTCCGCGACGCCGTGTGCGAGCCGCGATCGGTTCAGCCGCACCTCCCGATCCTCGTCGGCGGCAGCGGGCCGCGCAAGACGCTCCGCACGGTCGCCCGCTACGCGGACCTGTGGAACGGCTACGGCGAGCCGGACCGGATCGCGGCCGTTTCGGACACGCTCCGTGAGCGGTGCGCCGAAGCGGGCCGGACCTTCGAGGCGATCGAGCGGACGGTGACGATGGACGTCGTCGTGCGGGACGACGCTTCGTCGGCCGTCGACGCGTTCGCCGAGATCGAGGATCGCCATGGCCTGCGGGGCCGGACGACTGCCGACGGGACGGAGCGCGGCCTCAACGCCGGCGGTCCACCCGACGCGATCGCCGGCTACCTCCGGCCGTTCGCCGACCTCGGCATCGCCGAGGTCATGTGGATCTTCCGGGATCCGTTCGATCTCGAGACGATCCGGCGCCTGCCGGAGGTCCGCTCGGAACTCCGGTGACGCGGACGGCCCCGCCGTCGGCGTCGGTGGCCTCGGTGTCGGTGGCCTCGGCGTCGGCCGGGACCGGCCCGGGAATCGGCCGCCCGGTCGCGAACGCGACCGTTTCGACGTCACGCCGCACGACGCGCACCGCGTCGCCGATGCGCAGGTGCCGTCCCGCCGGACCGGCCTCGCTCCACAGTCGCTCGCCGTCGGCCGCCGCAACCTCGAGCAGGATCTCCGTCCCGGTAAAGCGCCGGCCGATGATCCGCCATGCCCCGCCGTCCGCCGGGCCGTCGGGCGCCTCGGCCAGTTCGAGATGCTCCGGCCGCACGACCACGAGCGCCCGGCCCGCGTGCCCGCGCGCCTGGCCGATGAGCCGGACCGGCCCGAGCCGCGTCGTGGCGATCCCGTCACGGCACTCCCCGTGGACGAGGTTCGCGACCCCGACGAACGTGGCCACGAACGGATCGGCGGGCTCGCCGTAGACGACCTCCGGCGCGTCGACCTGGAGGATGCGACCGCGGACCATGACCGCCATCCGGTCTCCGAGGGTGAGCGCCTCGTCCTGGTCGTGCGTGACGAGGATCGCGCTCGCCCCGGCGGCGCGGAGGATCTCCCGGACGTCGCCGCGCAGCTGGGTGCGCAGGGCCGCGTCGAGCGACGAGAACGGCTCGTCGAGCAGGATGACGTCCGGCTTCGGGGCGAGCGCCCGGGCGACCGCGACCCGCTGGGCCATGCCACCCGACAGCCGATGCGGCATCTGCCGGGCATCCGCCGCCAGGCCGACGAGGTCGAGCAGCTCCGCCACCCGGACGGCCCGATCCGGATCCCGGCGCAGGCCGTAGGCGACGTTCTCGGCGACGGTCAGATGCGGGAAGAGCGCGTGATCCTGGAAGACCATGCCGACCCGCCGGCGCTCAGGCGGGATCGACGCGCCGGGCCCGGCCACCCGGCGACCGCGGATCTCGATCGTGCCGGCGTCAGGGGCCTCGAGGCCCGCGATGAGCCGGAGCAGGGTCGTCTTGCCGCAGCCCGAGGGGCCGAGCACGGTGAGCATCTCCCCGGCGCGCAACTCGAGATCGACGCCGTCGACCGCGGCGACCGGGCCGTAGCGGCGGGCGACGCCGGACAGGAGGGCGACGGCCGTCATCGGGATCGGTCCTCCGCCCGCACGAGCAGGGCGACCGTCGCGGCCGACAGGACGAGCAGGATCGCCGCGGGTCCCGCCGCGCGGGCGTAGAAGCCGGCGCTCGCGGCGTCCCAGATCTCCGTCGCGAGGGTCGTGAAGCCGATCGGGCCGAGCAGGAGCGCCATCGGCAGCTCCTTGGCGACAGTCAGGAACACGAGCGCGCCGCCGGCCACGAGGGCCGGCCGCAGGAGGGGCACGGTCACCCGTCGGAAGGCCACCGCCGGCGAGTCGCCGAGCGTACGCCCGGCCTCCTCGAAGCGCGTACCGAGCCCCACGAGCGTGCCCCGCAGGGTGCCCGACGCGAGCGGCAGGAACCGGATCGCGTAGACGAGGACGAGCAGGATGAGGGTCTGGTAGAGGACCGGGACGACGCGCGTGGCGAGGAACACGACGGCCAGGGCGACGACGATGCCGGGCAGCCCGTAGCCGATGTCGACGAGCCGGCCCACCGTTCGCGAGACGGTCGACGGGTGGCGCGCGGCGAGCACGGCGACGGGGACCGCGAGGACGACCGCGGCGAGCGCGGCGGCCGCGGCGACGCCGAACGTGGCAACCGCGTCCTCCACGACGACGTCGATCTGCGCACCCTGGGCGAGGCCGCGGACGAGCCACACGGTCACGGTGGCGACCGGCACGACGAGGGCGAGGGCGACGACCGACGCACAGAACGCGATCGCCGGCCAGCGCCATGGCCCGAGCGCGACGGTCGCCGCGGGTCGCCGCAGGCCTCCCACCGCGAAGGCCGCCGCGCGCCGGCGGATGCGGCCCTCGACGAGCGCGACCGCGAGCGCGAGCCCCACGAGCAGGAGCGCGAGCACGGCCGCGAGCGACCGGTCGAACGAGGCGCGGTACTGGACGTGGATCGCGCGGGCGAGGCTGTCGAACTGGAGCAGCGACACGGCGCCGAAGTCGGACAGCGCGTAGAGCACCGCGAGCAGGCCGCCGGCCGCGATCGCGGGCAGGAGGATCGGCACCGTCACCCGGCGCAGGACGTCGCGCCGCCGGTCGCCGAGCAGGCGGGCCGCCTCCTCGATCGACGGATCGCTGCGCAGGAGCGCCGCCCGGGTCGCGAGGAGCACGTACGGGTAGGCCGCGAGGGTCAGGACGAGCGCCGCGCCGGCCAGGCCGTAGACCTCCGGCAGGCGCGTCACGCCGAACGGCTCGAGCATGCCCTGGAGCGCGCCCCGGGGCCCGAACGCCGCGACGAAGGCGAACGCCGTGACGTACGACGGGATCGCCAGCGGCACGACCGCGAGCGTCGCCCAGGCCCGCCGTCCCGGCAGGTCCGTCCGCGTCGTGAGCCAGGCCAGCGGCGCACCGATCGCGACCGTGCCGAACGCGACGAGCCCGGCCAGGAGCACGGTACCCCCGACGACCGACAGGGTCCGCGGGCGTGCGAGGAGCTCGAGCGCACCCGCCTCCACGTCGAGCGCCCGGACGACGAGGTAGGCGAGGGGCGTGATCGCGAGGAGCCCGATGGCGAGGCCGACGACGACGAGCCGGAGCGGCGGGCGCGGCGCGACGACGCGGCCGCGGAGGGCGCCCGCACCGAGCCGGCCCGCCGCCGCGGTCACAGGATGCCGACCTCGCTGAGCAGCCGCAGGGTGCCCTGCAGGTCGGACAGGTCGGACAGGTCGATGTCCGGCGGCTCGAGCTCATCGAGCGGGACGAGCCGCTCGTCGATCTCGATCCCCGGCACGAGCGGGTACTCGAACGTCTCGGCGGCGAAGTACGCCTGGGTCTCGTCGGCCAGCAGGAACTCGACGAACGCGAGGGCCGCGGCCGGGTTCGCGCTCGTCGTCAGGATCCCGGCGCCGGCGACGTTGACGAGAGCGCCGGGATCGCCGCCGGCGAAGAAGTGGTTGGCGACCGGGAACTGCGGACCCTGCTCGGCGGCCTGCTGGAGGGCGTAGTAGTGGTTGACGAAGCCGACCTCGATCTCGCCCGCGGCGATCGCCGCGACGACCGGGTTGTTGCCCTCGTAGACCTTGGGCTCGTTCGCGGCGATCCCCTCGAGCCACGCCCGTGCCGCATCCTCGCCCTCGAGCACGCGCAGGGCGGTCACGAACGCCTGGAACGAGCCGTTCGTGGGCGCCCAGCCCAGCCGGCCCTTCCAGGCCGGGTCGGTGAAGTCGAGGATCGACGGCGGCAGCGCACCGTCGGCGATCGCGCGGATGTCGTAGGCGGCGACGCGCGCCCGACCGGACACGCCGACCCACGCTGCGGCCGGCGAGCGGAACCGCACATCGACCCGATCGAGCACGGCCGACGGGAGGCCGGCCAGGATTCCCTCGGCCGCGACGGCGCCGAGCGCCCCGGCGTCCTGGGCGATGTAGACGTCCGCGGGCGAGGCGCTCCCCTCCTCGAGGATCGTCGCCGCGAGCTCCGCCGTGTCGCCGTACTTCACCTCGACCTCGACCCCGGTGGCGGCCTCGAAGCGCTCGATGACCGGGCCGATGAGCGACTCGGTCCGGCCGGAGTAGACGGTCAGCGTGCCGTCGAGCGGGGTGGCCGTCGGCGACGCCGGTGCAGCTGATTCCGATGGCGCGGCCGACGCGCTGGGGCTCGGCGAGGGGCTCGCCGCGCCGCCGCAGGCGGCCGCGACGACCGCGACGGCCGACAGGATGACGGCGAGGGCGACAGGGCGCCGGGCGGCGAGGTGGCGGGACAAGCGGGACCTCCGGGTCGACAATTCCGAGTCGGAACGGGGAGATCCTACGCGGGATACGGCTGGTCGGTCAAGGGCCCCTGCGCCCTTGGTGCAAGGCTGCTTGCATTTGCGCTGACCGATCAGGCTTCCAGGGCGCGGGCGCGGGACCACAGCTCCGCGGCGATGAGCTCGGCGGCGCCGATCTCGACGATCGACCGGCCGATGGCGTCGCGCGGCGTGGCCGCCGGCAGCGCAACGTGGACGGCGGAGCTCGCGACCGGCGGACCCACCGACACGAACTCGCCCCCGCGACCGCGAATCGTCGCCACCACCTCGGCGTCGTACGGCGTGCCCGTGAACAGGAGGGCGCGTCCCCGCGGGAGCATGGTGTAGACCGCCGTGTGGAGCCAGTCGCCGGCGTCGACCGGGAGCGCGGCGAGGCGGGGTGCCTCGCGGAGCACGAGCGCGGCCTGCTCGAGGGTTCCGGGCCTGCCACCGTCACCGATCACGTGGATCTCGTCGGCCCCGTCGAGGACATCGGCGGCGGCGGCCCAGCCGGATCGACCAGCGCGCAGGGACGCTCCCGCCGCGATGGCCGGCCGCAGGTCCGGCACGGGCTCGTCCGTGACGACGGACGCGGCGAGGGCCAGCACCGCCAGCGTCGCGGCATACGTCCGGCAGGCCACGCCTGCGCGCTCCTCACCGGCGAGCAGCGGCAGGACGAGGTCCGCGGCGGCCGCGATGGCCGAGTCCGGGCGGTTCGTGACCGCCACGACGAGGCTCGTGCCGCGGTGGCGTTTCACGGCGTCGACCACCTCGCGGGTCGTCCCGGACGCCGACACGGCGAAGACGACGAGTCCCGGCGCGGCCGGCGTCGGCGACCCGGCCGAGGCAAGCTCGGCGGCGGCGTCGACGCCCGCTCCACGCAGCCACGCCGCGACGGTCAGGCCGGCGAAGCGCGACGAGCCCAGTCCCACGATCCGGATCCGCGGCGGGCGCCCGGGTGGCCCGCCAAGCGCGGCCGTCCGCCGGCGGAGGGTGGCGAGCGAACCGTCGGCGGCGACGTACGCGTCGAGCAGCCGATCGAGCGCCACCGGGCCGTCGAGCACGTCGGCGAGGAACGCCGCCGCGCGGTCCATCGGCCGCTCCTCCGCGCCGCGACCGTCGACCGTCACGGCCCGGGCTCCCGTGCGAGCAGGCCGCGCATGCCCGCCGTCGGTGCCCACAGCCAGCTCGGCAGGTACGTCGCCGCGTAGGTGAACTCGTACGTCTCCTTCTCGATCTCGAAGGCGTCGACGAGCGCCGGATCCAGCTCGAACGCCGCCCCGTGCTCCCGGAGCCCGCGTCGGTACGCGTCGAGGAACCGCTCGCGGACGCGCGCGAGCCAGCCCTCGAGGTCGAGTCCAGGGGAATCGAGCAGGCCGCCGTACCGCCGCTCGGCCCGGCGGCCGGCGCTTCGCCCCACGTGGTCGAGCGAGCGGAGCATCGACGCGACGTCCCGCATCGGCGAGCCGTGGCGGCGTCGGTCCTCGAGCGGCCGGAGCGGCTCGCCCTCGAAGTCGACGATCCGGAACCCGCCCGGCGTCGCGAGGACCTGGCCCAGGTGGTAGTCGCCGTGGACGCGGGTGAGCACCGGAGTCGCCGGCAGCGCCTCGAACGCGGTGAGCCGCTCGGCGATCGCCGGAGCCATGGCCCGGAGCTCCGCCGCCAGGCCCGGATCGACCGCCGCCACAACCTCGAGCGCGCGGTCGAGCTGAGTCCGCCCGTCGCGCGCCCAGGCGCGGACCTCGTCGCGGGTCGCCGGGCGCGGGGCGAACTCCTCCGGCTCCGCGCGGTCCGACAGCGCGACGTGGAGCGCCGCGGTCAGTGACCCGAGGTCATCGGCGATCTCGGTCGCGTACTCGACGGTCACCGTGCCCGGCGAGAGCAGCCACCCGGTGAGCTGCTCCGCCAGCGCCTCGTAGGCATCGGCGCCGTCGGCGATGAACTCCTCGACGAGCGCCACGGTACCGGCCCCGTCGGCGGTGACGAGCTCGGCGAAGCCGGCCAGCCGCGGCGCGGCGCCGAAGCCGACCTCCTCGGACAGCCAGGCGGTCAGCTCGAGGTCCGGGTTGAGCCCGGGTTCGACCCGCCGGAAGGCCTTGACGAGGAGCCGCTCGCCGAGGACGACCGACGTGTTCGACTGGTCCGCGCCGAGCGGACGCTCGTCGAGAGCCGCGACGGCCGCGGCACCGCCATCGACGAGCGCAGCGAGCCCGGGAGCCGGCCGGCAGACGAGCGCACCGGCGACTCGGCCCGGTCCGCCGTCGGCCGCCAAGACCGCCCCGCCGTCGGCACCACCCCCGCCGTCGGCCGCACGCCCGCCGTCGGGCGCAATCGCCGGGATCGTCCGGCCCTCGGCCGCCGCCACCGCGAGCGCCCGCCACGCCCCCTCTCCCGGAGCGGCGACCCGCAGCTCCCCGACCCCGTCGGGCACGAGCGGAACGAGGTAGCGCTCCCCCACCCCGCGCGCGAACGCCACGCCGACGACCGCGAGCACCGCCGAACCGAGGTCGAACAGCACCTCGGGACGCACGGCCGCGATCGGCCGCCCCTTGCCGCCGAACCAGCGCTCGGCGGCGAGGTCCGCGTGATCGATCCGGCCGATGGCCCGGCCGGCGGCGTCGTGCAGGCTCAGACGCCGCTGTTGATCATCACGTGCTTGACGAACGTGTAGTCCTCGAGCGCGTACTTCGAGCCGTCCTTGCCGTAGCCGGACTGCTTGACGCCGCCGTGCGGCGTCTCCGACGCGAGCGTGAAGTGCTCGTTGATCCAGACGTGGCCGAACTCGAGCGCCTTGGCCACCCGCATCGCCTTGCCGATGTCGCTCGTGAACACGGACGACGCGAGCCCGTACGGCGTGTCGTTCGCCCAGGCGATCGCGGTCTCCTCGTCGCTGAAGCGCTGGACGGTGACGACCGGGCCGAAGATCTCGTCCTGGATGATCTCGGACGTCTGGTCCGGGCCGGCGATGACCGTCGGCTCGTAGTACGAGCCGGGCCGGTCCGGCCGGACGCCGCCGACGACGACCTCCGCCGAGCCGCGCGCGCGGTCGACCATGCCGGCCACCTTGTCGACCTGGGCCGGGGCGATGAGCGAGCCCATGTCGAGGTCGTCCGCCTCCGCCGGGTCGCCCCACTTGATCGTGCGGACCTGGTCCGCCACCTTGGACACGAACGAGTCGTACACGGCCGGTCCGGCGATGACCCGCGTCGCGGCGGTGCAGTCCTGGCCGCTGTTCCAGTAGCCGGCCATTCTGAGCGTCTCGGCCGCGAGGTCGAGGTCCGCGTCGTCGAACACGATGACCGGCGCCTTGCCGCCCAGCTCGAGGTGGAGCCGCTTGACCGTCCCGGCGGCGATCTGGGCGATCCGCTTGCCGGTGACGGTGTCGCCGGTGATCGAGATCATCCGGACCTTCGGGTGCCCGACGAGGTCGTCGCCGATCGCCGCGCCGGAGCCGGACAGGACGTTGACGACGCCCGGCGGCAGGTGCTCGGCGAGGATCTCCGCGAACCGGAGCGCGCTGAGCGGGGTGCGCACGGACGGCTTGAGGACGACCGTGTTGCCGGTCGCGAGCGCCGGTCCCAGCTTCCAGCTCGCCATGTAGAGCGGGTAGTTCCACGGCGCGATCGAGGCGACGACGCCGATCGGGTCGCGCCGGATGATCGACGTGTGGCCGGCCACGAACTCGTTCGCGGCGAGGCCGTCCATGACCCGGGCCGCCCCGGCGAAGAAGCGGAACAGGTCCACGCTCGTCGCCATCTCGTCGATCGCCGCGCCGACCGGCTTGCCCGCGTTGGCCGACTCGATCCGGCCGATCTCGTCGCCGGCCGCCTCGAGCGCATCGGCGATCTTGAGCAGGATGAGGCTCCGATCCTGCGGCGTCGTGTTCTTCCACGTCTCGAACGCCGTGGCGGCGGCGTTGACGGCGCGGTCGACGTCCTCGCGCGACGAGGCCGGGACGCGCGCGATGACCTGGCCGTTGGCCGGGTTCTCGACGTCGAGCGTCTCGCCGCTCGCCGCGTCGACGAACCGGCCGCCGATGAACTGCTGGTAGGTCTTGACCTGGTCGAGGACGTCGGTCATGTCGGGGCCTCCTCGGGGTGTGCGCGGGTCCGCGCGGCTCTCCGGGCCGCGTCCTGGGGCGCGAAGCGTGGCGCCGATTGTGCGCCTGATTCGCGGCGCGCGCGAGCCCGGGCGCGACCCGCGCGACGCCTCGCCGCGAGGCCGTCAAAACGGACGATCGTCAGCGCGTGACCGGCTCGCCCGTCCGGGCCACCCGCTCGATGAGGTCGGCCGCCCGCGCGGTGCCCGGCGCCGCCTGGATCCGCGCGGACATGCGCGCCAGCCGGTCGTGGAGCGCCCGGTCGGCCAGCAGCCGGTCGATCGCCCCGGTCAGCTCGCCGTCCGCGAACCCGTAGGTCGAGAGGCGGACCCCGAAGCCCGTATCGTCGACCCGCTGGGCGTTGTCGACCTGGTCCCAGAACAGCGGCAGCACGATCATCGGCTTGCCGTGGTGGAACGCCTCGGTGACCGTGTTGTTGCCGCCGTGCGTGATGACGAGGTCGACGAGCGGCAGGATCGACGGCTGCGGCAGGAACCCCTCGCCGGTCATGTTGTCGTGGAGCCGGATCTGGTCGGCCAGCGGCCCCTTCGACACGATCACCCGATGACGCGTCACGCCGAGCACGTCGACGAGTCGCTGCATGAGCGCGACGTCCGCGGAGCCGAGCGACCCGAGCGACAGGTAGATGAGCGCGCCTCGCCCATCGCCATCCTGCAGGTGCGACGGCAACTCCCACGGCGCCTCGGTGGCGCGGACGGACGAGTCGAGCCGGTGCCACGTCGGCGCGAGCGGCCGCGAACGCCCGTAGTCCGCCTCCCCCGGGTAGAGGAACAGGTTGAGCCACGGCGACTCGTGGATGAACTCCGGGCCCAGCTCCCCGTACGTGAGCCCGGGCGCACCGCGTGACCGGACGAACGCGTCGAAGTCCGCCCACATGTCGCCGTGCGTCCGGCGCACCTCGTCGAGGAACGCCGGCCAGTCGGACCGGTCCGCGACCGGGTAACCGGACGAAAACGGCGGAATGGCCGGGTCCTTGATCTCGGCCGGATTGCACGATGTGATCCGGACCCACGGCCGGCCCGACGCGGGGAGCGCGGGAAAGCACACGACGTTGTCCTCGACGATCGCGTCCGGCCGGACCTCGTCGAAGATCTCGACCAGCCGCTCGTCGACGTACTTCGCGCCGTCGATGAGCGCCTGCCAGGTCGGAGCGATGAACTCGCCGAGCTGCTCGACGGTCGGCTTGCGGAAGACCGGCGCAGTGTCGCGGATGAAGTCGATCCAGAACTGGCCGGGTGCCTCCTCCGGCGCGTCGGCCGGCGGCGGCGGGCCCAGGCGCATGACCCGCTCCTCGAAGCCGTTCTCCTCCTGGGTGCCGCGAAACGACTCCTCGACGATGAACACGATCCGGTGGCCGCGCTCGCGCAGCACGTTGGCGATGCCGACACAGTTCTTCGTCGGCCCGTAGGCCTGCTCGGGGAAGAAGACGATCGTCCTCGCGGTCACCGTGGGCGTCCTCCGGGCTGGGGAGTTGCGGGGCTCCGCGCGCCGAGGTTCCCGCGCGCCAGGCTCCACAAAGGTTCGAAGGATTATCGTCAGCCGGCCGCCCGCCGCGCAGCCGCGTACCACGGGATGACGAGCCGCTCCGCGACGGTGACGAGGAA
Source organism: Candidatus Limnocylindrales bacterium (assembly GCA_035720425.1). Taxonomy (GTDB): domain Bacteria; phylum Chloroflexota; class Limnocylindria; order Limnocylindrales; family CSP1-4; genus DASTOB01. The sequence goes on along the minus strand of DASTOB010000004.1, from coordinate 8,652 downwards.
GAACAGCCCGACGCTGACGACCGCGGTCAGGAGGATCGCCGCGAACACGAGATCGGTCCGGAAGGCGTTCTGCGACAGCTGCATCCAGATCCCGAGCCCCTCGCGCGCGCCGACGTACTCGCCGAAGACGGCGCCGATCACCGCGTACGTCGCGGCGACCCGCAGACCGGTGAAGAAGCGCGGCAGCGCGGTCGGCCAGCGGAGGAGGCGAAACTGCTCGCCCCGCCCCGCGCCGAGCGAGCGGAACAGGTCGGTCGCGTCGGCCTCGACGGACGCGAACCCGTCGAGCAGGGCGATCGTCATCGGGAAGAACGTGACGAGGACGACGACGAAGACCTTCGGCTCGAGCCCGAAGCCGAACCAGATAACGAGCAGCGGCGCGATCGCCACGACCGGGATCGTCTGCGATCCGACGAGCAGCGGGGCGACGGCGCGCCGGACGGCATCGACGCGGTCCATGACGGACGCCGCGCCGGCGGCGAAGACGACCGACAGCGTGAGGCCCACGAGCGCCTCGACGACGGTCGGGATCGTGTGCCGCACGGCGTCGGACCGAAAAGCCCACAGCTGCTCGAGCACGCGACTGGGCGCCGGCAGCAGCACCGGATTGAGCCCGGCCATCCGGCAGTACGCCTCCCAGCCGGCCAGCACCGCGACGACGAGGACCAGCGGTGGGCCCAGTCGCCGGCCGATCACGGCAGGAAGTCGGTCGTGAACAGCCTCGCGTAGTCCGGCGGCGTCTCGAGCCCGTCGCCGTTCGCGTCGACGAGGAGGCCCTGCTCGAACAGGAACCCCGAGTACGCCTCCCACTGGGCGAGCGTCTGCGTCCCGACCCGGCCCGCGGCGTCGACGAGGTAGCCGCCGGTCGCGAGGAAACGGGCGCTCGCGAGCGGCAGGTCCGGGTTGGCGTCGAACGCGCCCGGGTTCTCCTCGACGAGAATCGCCGCCGCGCGGTCCGGGTCCGACTCGGCGACCTCGAAGCCGCGCACCGTCGCGCCGACGAAGCGACGGGCTGCGTCCGGTTCCGCCTCGAGCCAGCCCGGATCGCAGGCGAGGATCACCTGGTAGAAGTCCGGCAGCCCGTAGTCCGTGAACGCGAAGTAGCGGAGCGGCACGCCACGCAGGCCCGCCTCCACCCCCTCCCAGGCGGTGAACGTGATCGTGAAGTCCGCTCGCCGCGCGTAGAGCGCCTCGTAGGCCGCCGTGTCGAGGGTCACGACGTCGAACGCCCCGGCGCCACCGTCCGCCTCGATGACCGCCCGCACGGTCGGCACCTCGTTCGGGTAGCCGAAGCCGGCGTACACCCGCCCGTCGAGGTCGCGCGGTCGCTCGATGCCGGAGTCGGCCAGGACCGCGATCTCCGACGCCGCGTGCTGGAGGATGGCCATGACCGACACGACCCGTGCGCCGGCTGCCGCGGCGAAGGTGAGCGAGTCCTGGAAGCTGATCCCGCACTCGGCCTGGCCGCCGCTGATGAGCGCCTCCGGCGTCGTGCCCGCGTAGGGCAGGACGTCGAGCTCGATGCCCACCTCCTCGTACCAGCCCTCGTGCTGCGCGACGAAGAACCCGGTGTGGTTCGTGTTCGGCGTCCAGTCGAGGGCGAGGCGGACGGTCGCCGGCTCCGGGGCGGCCGACGGCGAACCCGGCACGACCGAGGGCGACGGCGGGGCGGCCGACGAGCCCGACGGCGGCGGGCTCGTGGCGACCGACGGGCCGCAGCCCGCCAGCGCGAACGCGGCGGCGAGGGCTATGGTCGTTGTCCGTGCGATGACTCGCGTCGGGGTGTGCACCGGCTCGGTTCTCCCGTGAACGATGAACGCCGCTCCCGGGGATGGGGAACGGCGTCGAGTCGGAACGGCCTGCTTCCTTCGCTGGTACGAGCCAGATCAGGTTCGGCGGGTCTGTGGTCGGGCCACACTCTCAGCGCTGCTCGCGCTCCCCGGAGGCGTCTTCTGTTGTGCCCGGATTCTAGCACCGACCGATGGACCCACCCGGAGGGGCCGACCGGCCGGTGACGGGCGACGAGCCGGCCGTCACCCTTGAGCGGTACAGCCCAGTGCCATCAGGCGTCCCCGGAGGTCACCGCCATGCAACGGCTCATCGGGGTCGCCAGTGCGATCCTGCTCATGCTCGCGATCGGCGCGCCGGTCGCGCTCGCTGCGGATCCCGTCACGGACGATCGATCCGTGCTCATCGCCTTCGACGGCGACATCACCGTCGAGGCCGGCGACGAGGTCGCCGCCGTCATCGTGACCGGCGGGACCGCGACCATTCGCGGCACGGTCAACGCCGTCCTCGTCGTCGACGGGCAGGCGGTCCTCGAGGGCGCCACGATCGAGTCGATGGCGGTCGTCACGGGCACCGCGTCGCTCGATGCCGACACGGTCGTGAGCGGCGACGTCAGGACCCTCGACGCGACCGTCGAGCGGGCCGACGGGGCCGAGATCGGCGGGTCCATCCGCGGGCTCGAGGCGGACCTCCTCGCGGTCGGGCTCGTCCTCGCGCCGGTCTTCCTGCTCTTCGCGATCGGCCTCGCCGTAGCGACGATCGTCGCCGGGCTCGCGCTCGCGGCGCTCGCCGCGCGCCAGGTCCGGGCGGCGGAGACGCTCATCCGGACGGAACCGGGTCCGGTCCTCGTGGCCGGGTTCCTCGGACTCATCGTCACGCCGCTCATCGCCGTGCTGGCGATCGTGACCGTCGTCGGTGCCCCGCTCGGCATCGGCCTGCTCGTCGTCGTCTGGCCCACCGTCGCCTACCTCGGCTACCTCGTGGCCGGGATCTTCATCGGCGACTGGCTGCTCGTGCGCGTGCGGGGCGGCCAGCCGGCGGAGCGGCCCTACGCCGCCGCCGTCGTCGGGCTCATCGTCCTCCAGGTGATCGGGCTCATCCCGCTCGTCGGAGCGATCGCGAGCCTCTTCGGGTTCGGGGCCGTCCTGCTTCTCGCCTGGCGGACCTTCCGGGCCGGTCGCGGCCGGGAGGCCGCAGTGCCGACCTCGGCTCCCCAGCCGATGGGGGCCTGACCGGATCCCGTAACGACGCGGCGGCGACCGACGACCATGGGGAGTGACCCTCCTCGGCTCCGAGTTCGCACGCCGCGTCGCTGACGCCATCGAGGCCGGCCGGCTGAGCCGCCTCGACCCAGTGCGTCTCGCCCGCCTGCGGGCCGGCGAGACGCGCCTCGAGGTCGCCGCCGGGTCGCTCCTCCCGCAGCCGTGCGACGAGCCGCACCTGGGCCTCGTCGTGGACGGCGCGTTCCGCGTGTCCATCGCCGGGCCGGACGGACGACTGCTCACGATCCGCTACGTCAAGCCCGGCGACCTGATCGGCGCGCCGTCGATCCTCGGCCGGGCGGCCGCCGTCGCCGACTTCCGCGCGGTCGTCGACACGTCCGTCCTGCTGTTCGACGTCGACCGTGTGACGGACCTCGCGAACACGGATCCGGCCGTCGCGCTCATGCTCGCGGACGAACTCGCGGTCATGCTCCGGATCGCCGTCGGCGAGCTCGCCGCGACCGCGTTCGAGCCGGTCCGTCGACGCGTCGCCCGCCACCTGCTTGACCTCGCCATCGATCGCGACGGGGCGATCCATCCGACCGCCCCGCGGGCGAGGGTGGCGCGCGTCACGCAGCAGGAGCTGGCCGAGGCGGTCGGGTCCGTCCGGGAGGTCGTCGCCCGCGTCCTCCGCCAGCTCCGCGACGACGGCGTGATCGAAACGGGCGGAGCCGGGATCGTCATCCTGGACCCCGTCCGGCTGTGCGACGCGGCCGCGGTGCCCCCGGCGGTCGAGCGCCCGCCCGAGCCGTCCCCGCCGGTTCCGTTGCGGGTCGCACGCGCCTCCGCCTGACCCGCGGACCGAGGTCGCCCGGCGGCGCGACCTTGGTCACAGACGCGCCCCCCGGCATCCGGCACCGTCTCCGAACGGCCGACCTCGGCCGATCGACCCGGAGGTTGCGTGAAGGACGGAAACGTCGCACAGGTCGGGCATGCTGCCTGCTCGGATGCGCCCGACGCGATCGCGCATGACCTGCGCAACCTGCTCATGTCGGTCGATTCCAACGTCGCCATCGTCCGGGACCTGCTCACCCCAGGCCATGCCGCCCACCCGTCGCTCGATGCCATCGCGGCGGCGTCGCGCACGCTGACCGCGCTGGTGGGCCGCCTTGCGAGTCCCGCTGCTTCGTCGCTGACGGCGCTGACCGACGTCGGCGTCGTGCTCGATGGCATCCGCGGCTCGCTCGACGGCGTGGTGGGCGGTCGAGCCCGATTGTCGGTGAGCCGGCCGTCTGTCCCCGCGCTCGTCGGGGTCGACCCGGTCTCGCTCGAACGGATCGTCCTCAACCTCGTCGCGAACGCGGCCGAGGCCGTCGCGCCCGGCGGCTCGATCGACGTCGCCGCCCGGGTCGTGGCGGGACCCGCCGAGTCCGAGCCGGACCGTCGCCGGTCCGTCGAGCTCACCGTGCTCGACGACGGACCCGGCGTGCCGGCGGCGATCGCGGAGCGCATCTTCGACGCCGGCTTCAGCACGAAGCACGGGCCGCACGCGGGTCACGCTGGTCTCGGGCTGGCGACCGTCCGAGCCATCGTCGAGGCCCACGGCGGAACAGTCGCCGTCCGTGCGCGTCGAGACGGTGGGAGCGGGTTCGTCGTCCGCCTGCCCGCCGTGCGCGGTCGACGTGCTGCCGACGGGACGGCGGACGCCTCGTCCACCGACCCCCGACTCATGACGGCGGCCGGGTAGCCCCCCACCCGGTCGCCGTCGCCCCACCCCGTCGGGGTGTCGCGGCGTGCGTCCGATCGGCCAAGTGGGCGCGCAGCCAGGCGGCGACCTCGCCGACGATCGCCTCACCCTCGGGCTCGTTGTGGAGCTCGTGGCGAATGCCCGGATAGACCCGTCGCTCGACGACCGGAAGCGCCGTGAGCGGCTCCGACACGCGCGCCGGAACGATCGAGTCGTCCGCGCCGTGGATGACGAGCGTCGGCGTCGCGAGGCGGTCGAGGAGGAGGCGGCAGCGCCGCTGCGCGGCGAAGGCGAGGACGCCGAAGCGCGCCGTCGTGCGGTGATGGTTGCGCGGATCGTCGACATACCGACGGCCCACGGCCGGATCGCGCGAGAGCTGGTCGCCGCGCAGGCCGTTCGGCAGCTCCGTGCCGCTCCGGAAGCGGCCGAGGAGGGTCACCGCCAGGCGGGTGAGTGGCGGGATCGAGGCGTCGATCCCGGGCGCCGACAGGACGAGGATATCCGGCCGGATCCGATCGTCGAGGACGGCACCGAGCGCCATGAGCCCGCCGAGTGAATGGCCGTACACGGCGACCGGTCGCCCGTCGGCGGCCTTCGTGACGGCGCCGACCCGCTCCGCCAGGTCGTCGTGCAGGACGGACCAGCGGTCCACCCACGCCCGTCGCCCGCGCGAGCCGCCGAAGCAGCGATGGTCGTAGGCATGCACGGCGAAGCCGGCGTCGGTCAGCCAGGCGCCGACGTGCTCGTAGCGCCCGCTGTGCTCGCCGAGGCCGTGGACGAGCAGAAGGTGTCCGATCGGCGCCTTCGGAGCGGGCCACTCGCGGACGAGCAGGTCCGTCCCGTCGGCCGCCCGCACGCGCCGCTCGACCGAGCCTCCGCGCTCCGACTCGTCGGTCATCGGCCCATCGTACGAGGGAACCCGAGGCTGCGCCGCGTCGTCAGGGAACCACACGAGACGGTTCGGAAGGGCCGCCCAGCATCCGGAGGACCGGCCATGCGGCGCGTCATCGGTGCATTCTCGGTTTCCGTGCTCACCCTCCTGCTGGCCGCCGGGCCCGCGCTCGCCTGCGGCGGGCTGATCGGCCCGAACGGCGCCGTGAACCTCCTGCGGACGACGACGTTCGCGGGCTATCACGACGGCGTCGAGCACTACGTCACGTCGTTCGAGTTCGCCGGCGGCGGCGGGGCGTTCGGCTCGATCACCCCGCTGCCAGGCATCCCGTCGAACGTCGAGAAGGGTGGCGACTGGACGCTCCAGCGGCTCATCCTCGAGACGAACCCGCAACCGGCGGCGGATTTCTTCAGGCTGGGAACCGCCGGCGCGGAATCCGCCGAGGAGATCGCGACGTACAAGATCGACGCGCTCGACCTGACCGTCCTGCGCGGCGGCGCCGCGGCGATCGGCCAGTGGGCGAAGGAGCACGGGTTCCGCCTCCCGCCCGACGCGCCCGAGGTGCTCGAGTTCTACGCCTCGCGCAGCCAGATCTTCGTCGCCGCGGCGTTCGACGCGGACGCTGCGGCAGAGCGCGGCCAGGCGGTCGGAGACGGCACGTCCGTCCACATCACGATCCCGACCGACGACCCGTGGGTTCCCCTCCGGATTCTCGCCCTCGGCAAGACCGGCGGCGAGCGGGTCGAGGCGGACGTCTACCTGCTGACCGAGGCGCGGCCGAACCTGCTGCCGGTCCCGTCGGGCCGGAACGGCATTTCCCTCGACCACTCCGCCGCGGCGTCCGACGCGCTCCTCGCCGACCTTCGCTCCGACCGCGGCATGGAGTGGGTCCCGTCGGCCGGCTGGCTGACCAAGGTCCGGGTGAACGCGACCGCGGCCCAGCTGTCGTACGACCTCGCGGTCGACGAGACGGGCATCGGAGCTCCCTCGCGGATCGACGCCGGCATCAACCCCTTCTTCCCGACGCCGCTCGAGATCGCCGAGGCCGTGGGCCCGGCGGGCGCCGGGACGCTGATCGGGCTGGTCGTGCTCGTCGTCGCCATCGGCACGGCCCTCCACGTCGTCCGGCCGATGCGGGCCGGGGCCCGCTGAGGTCGCCGAGGTGAGCGTGCGCCTGGCCGGCATCGGGCGCCTCGGTCGATTCCGGCGCCTCGGCCGCTTCAGTCGCATCGGGCGCCTCGTCGCGGTCGCCGCGCTGCCGATCGTGGTGGTCGGCGCCGCGGCGGCGGCGTCCGGCGGCGGCCCGACGACCCGGCTCCCGACGACGGTCGAGATCACGATGCGCTACTCGCGCTTCGAGCCGGCGTCGGTCGTCGTTCCGGCCGGCGTCCCGGTCACGTTCGTGCTGCGCAACGACGACCCGATCGACCACGAGTGGATCGTGGCCGAGCCGGCGGTCCACGAGCGCCACCGGACGAGCACGGAACTCGTCCACGGCGACGTGCCGACGGAGATCCCGGTCGACGCCGGGACGGTCCGCCGGACCACCGTGACGTTCGACCGCCCGGGCACTCTCGCGTTCATCTGCCACCTGCCCGGGCACGAGGCGTACGGCATGACCGGCTCCGTCACGATCGTCGCTTCGGAGGGCTGACCCCGGGACTACGATTGCCCGGTGGAGCGGATCGTCGAGCTCGGGCCGGGCGTGTTCGCGCTGCGCTACCGCTTCTACGACCAGCAGATCGGCGTCGTCGTCGGACCGGAGGACGTGCTCGTCATCGACACCCGTTCGACGCACGCCCAGGCGGCCGAACTGCGCGCAGACATCACCCGCCTGACGCCGCTGCCGGTGACGATCGTCGTCAACACGCACGGCCACTACGACCACTGCTTCGGCAACCGTCCGTTTCGGCCGGCCGCCATCTGGGGCCACGTCCGGTGCGTTGCGATGCTCGAGCAGACCGGGGAGCGCCAGCGCGCCGAGATGCGGGCCGACGCACCCGCCCTCGCCGCCGAGCTCGACGAGGTCGTCATCGATCCGCCGGACCGCACGTTCGACGAAGCGGTGACGATCGACCTCGGCGACCGGCCGATCGAGCTGCGATACCTGGGCCGCGGCCACACCGACAACGACATCGTCGTGCGCCTGCCGGACGATGGGGTGCTGTTCGCGGGAGACCTGCTCGAGAACGGCGCGCCGCCGTACTTCGGCGACGGGTACCCGATGGATTGGCCGGCGACCGTCGAGGCGCTCATCCGGATCGCCCCGGACGTCGTCGTGCCCGGCCACGGCGACGTGGCCGATCGGCCGTTCGTGTCCGCCCAGCTCGACGACCTGCGCGCGGTCGCCGCGCTGGCCCGCGAGGTCATCGCGGGGACGATCGGGGTCGCGGACGCGATCGGCCGGGGCCCCTTCGGGCGAGCGCGCTCGCGCGAGCCGATCGAACGTGCGCTTGCCCAGCTCCGCGGCGAACTGGACTGAGCTCGACCCGCCGCCGAGGCGCGCAGGAGCCCTGCGGCTACCCGCCGACGCGCACGATCCAGCGGCCTCGGGCCCGGCCGGCGACGATGCCGTCGAGGGCGTCGTCGAGCGTGTCGAGCGTGACCTCGGTCAGGTCCTCGCCAAGGCCGATCGGCCGGTAGTCGGTCGCGAGGCGGGCCCACAGCGCCCGGCGTTCGGCGATCGGCGTGTTCGCCGACGTCATCCCGAGGAGCGACACGCCGCGCAGGATGAACGGCTGGGTCGTCGTCGAGAACGAGATCCCGCCGGTGTTGCCGCACGCGGCGACCGACGCGTACGTCTTGAGCGTCCGAAGGATGTACGGGAGGGTGGGCCCCCCCACGGTGTCGACCGCACCCGCCCAGCGCCCGGATTCCATCGGCTTGGGGCTGTCCGCCGTCACCTCGTCGCGCGAGATCACGTGGGCGGCACCGAGCTCGCGCAGGCGTTCCGCCTCGTCCGGCTTGCCGGTCGCCGCCCAGACCTCGTAGCCGCGGTTCGCGAGCAGGCCGACCGCGAGCCG
>DASTOB010000003.1:0-7563 GCA_035720425.1 Candidatus Limnocylindrales bacterium | reverse complement strand
CGCTCGTCGTGTGCGTGCTGACCGGCTCCGGGTTGAAGGATCCGGACACCGCGGAGCGGTCCGTGGCACCCCTCATCGAGGCCGACGCGACCGTGGCATCCGTTGCGGGGGCGCTGGGATGGTGATGCGACCTCACCCACGATCCCACAGCGGGTCTCGCGTCCGCCCCTCCGCGTTTCATCGTGCTAACACGCTGATGTGCTACCACGCTACCGTGCTGCCATGGTGACGCACTGGTTGGCCGAGCTCGACGGTCGCCGCGTGGTCGTCGACGCCCCGGGTTCGTCGGCCAATCTCGGCGCCGGCTACGACTGCCTCGGCCTCGCCCTTGGGCTGACGAACCGAATCGAGGTCGAGGTCCGGGGTTGGAGCCGTGGCTCGATCGATCTCACCGTCGAAGGTGAAGGTGCCGGCGAGCTGACCGACGACCGAGACAACCGCTTCGTGCGCGGCCTCGAATCCGCGCTCCGGGCGGCCCGAGGCGAGCTCCCGGAGGGGGTCGGTTGGCGGATCGAGATGCGCAACGAGGTTCCGCTCGCACGCGGTCTCGGGTCGAGCGCGGCGGCGACCGTGGCAGGCCTGGTCGCCGGAAACGCGCTCGCCGGCGAGGCGCTCACGACCGCGGATCTGCTCCGCCTCGCGACCGAGATCGAGGGTCACCCGGACAACGCCGCCGCGGCGTTGCTCGGCGGGTTCGTCGCATCGGCGCGCATCGGCGACGCGATCGAGGCCGTGCGCTTTCCTGCTCCGCGCGATCTTCGGGCGGTGTTGTTCATCCCGGAGCTGCGGCTCGCGACCGCGGACATGCGTCGGGCGCTACCGAAGCAGGTGCCACTCGGGGACGCGGTTGCCAACCTGGGGAGGGTCGCGATCGGCGTCGCGGGCATCGCGTCGGGGCGGTGGGACCTGCTGTCCGCGCTGACCGTCGACCGCCTCCACGAACCGTACCGCGCCAAGGCGTTTCCGCAGCTCCCGGCGATGATCGAGGCCGCGCGTGGGGCCGGTGCGATCGGGGCGTGCCTGTCGGGGGCGGGATCGACGATCCTCGCGTTTGCCGACTCGATGTCCGGGATCACCCGGATCGAGGCGGCCTTCACCGCGGCCGCGGCCGACACGGACTTGCCCGGCCGACTCGCCGTCGTCGCGCCGCGGAACCAGGGCACACGGGTGGTCGCGGGGCGCTGAGGGCTGCTCGTCCCACGGCCGATCGCGACGCCCCGAGCCCCGATCCCGTCCCGTTCACCCGCCCCACGGCTGAGCGCGACGTGCTGCGCCTCGGACGCGTCGCGTTCACCCGCCCCACGGCTGAGCGCGACGTGTCGGCCCCCGAACGGGTCCCGTTCACCCGTCCCACGGCTGAGCGCGACGTGTCGGCCCCCGAACGGGTCCCGTTCACCCGTCCCACGGCTGAGCGCGACGTGTCGGCCCCCGATCCCGTCCCGTTCACCCGCCCCACGAGCAGCCGCGACACGTTCGGTTCCGATCCCGTCCCGTTCACCCGCCCCACGAGCAGCCGCGAACGTGCCGAGTCCGGAGCCGGCGGACCTTGACCGACAGGCCCACACTCAGCCCATGGAAGGTCTCGGGAACGCAGTCGGGAACGGGATAACGAGTCTCGTTTCCACTGCATTCGAGGTGATCGGCGGCACGGTACGGGCCATCTTCGGCATGGCGCAGGGTGCGCTCCCGGGTGGGCTGCTGTTCGTGGTCGGCTTCATCGTCGCGGTCGCGATCCTCTGGCAGTTCGCGAAGCGCTGAGTCGGCCGAGGCGTCACCCGTCGGCGGGCCGATCCTCGTCGTCGGCGCGCCGCTCCCCGCCCTGCGGCGGCGGCGTCCAGGCGTAGTCCGCGAAGCGCAATTGGCGCTGTTGCAGCTCATCGAGCCGCGCTGCCTCCTGCTTGGCGAGCTCCAGCTCGTGGGCGCGCTCGGCCTCGTCGACCGACAGGTCGGCATCGGCCGCCCCGACACCGCCGTCGGCCACGCCAACCCCGTCGGCCACCCCAACCCCGCCATCGGCCGCCCCGACATCGGCCGCCCCGACATCGGCCCCGATCGACCGATCCGCCGGCCGCCCCGACGCACCCTCGTCTCCACCCCCGCCGAGAAGCCGCCGCAAAAACCCCATCACGCCGCCGCCCGAGTGTGCCCGCGCACGAACGAGAGCACCTCCGACCAGGCCGCGTCGGACGCCGCCGCGAAGTCGGCCGCCTTGCGATCGAAGAACGAGTGGGGTGCGCCGTCGTACGTCACGATCCGGTGCTCCACCCCGGCCCGCGCCAGCGCCGCGTCGAACACGGCGACCGACTCCGACGGGATCCCCGGATCGACCCCGCCGAACAGGCCGAGCACCGGGCAGCCGCACCGATCCGCCACGTCGGCCGGCGCCGGCGCGTCGTTCCGGCCCGGCCCGGTCGGCGGCCCGTAGAACCCGATCACGCCCGCCAGGCCGAGCCCGATCGTCGCCGCGTCGAACGACAGCCGACCGCCGAAACAGAACCCGACCGTGAACAGGTCCGCGACCGCGCCGCCGTCCGAGGACCGCAGGTACGCGGCCGCCGCGGCGATGTCGGCCGACAGCCCCGCGAACGTCGTCCGGTTCACGTGCGGCATGTACTCGAAGTCGGGCGGGCGAGGGTCGGTCCCGGCGGTGCGGCCGAAGTAGTCGATCGCGACCGCGTCGATGCCCTGCTCGGCAAAGCGCAGCGCGAGCTCCTCGTAGAACGGGAACAGGCCGCGCACGTCCGGCAGCACGATCATGCCGGCGCCGGTGGGCGTGGCCGCGCGGGCGCGGAACGCGTTGAAGGCGGTGCCGTCGGCCGACGTGAGGGTCAGGTGGCCGGCGTCGAGCGCGCCGCCGGCGATCGGCCGAATGGGCGGGTGGCTGTCAAGGTCGAAACACATGGGACGCGGGCACCTCCTCGTTGGTCGAATTGTGCGCCCCGGGGCAATTGGTCAGAGACCTGCTCGCGCCGGTGCCTCGACGCACCACCAAACGTACGCCACGGCAAGGCATCCGATCGATTTCGATATGGTCCTGCAACGCGCCGAGGCGTACGATGCCGCCCTTGGCGTTGACGCCCGACGGCGTCCCGGGGGAGCTGTGTCGGACCTCACGAGGAGGATGGTCCATGCGCACGTCCCTGCGCCCCCGTCGACTGCGGCTCGCGATCGCGATCGCCTCGACGCTCGTCCTTGCCGGCAGCGGAGTGACCCTCGGACACGCGCCGCCCGATGACGGCCACGCCGACTCCGGGCTCGAGGTCCACGGCACCGCCCACCACCAACACGGCGGCACGGGCGGTCACCTCCCTGGAAGCGACGACAACGTCGAGCTCGTCGGGCAGCTCACGCTCGGCGATGTGGCCGAGGGCAAGATCGCCGACGTCGCCGTATGGGGGAACTACGCGTACCTGGGATCGTTCTTCCAGGACACCTGCTTCGGACCGGAGCGGGTCGTGGACGGCGGCGTGTACATCGTCGACATCTCCGATCCAACCGACCCGGTCGAAGTCGGGTTCATCCCCACCCAGCAGGACACGTTCGTGGGTGAGGGCGTCCAGGTGATCGCCGTCGACACACCACGGTTCGTCGGTGACATCCTCGTCATCAACAACGAGACATGCACCCTGCAGGGCAAGGGTGGCGTGTCGATCTACGACGTCACCGACCCGCTCAAGCCGAAGATGCTCGTCGAGCACGCCGGCGACCGAAACGTCAACTTCGCCCGGTTCGGCAAGCACGCCAACGACATCCACAGCGCGTTTGCCTGGGATGCCGGCGATCGGGCGTACGTCGTCCTCGTCGACGACCTCGAGTTCACCGACGTCGACATCCTCGACATCACCGACCCGCGCAAGCCGCGCCTTATCGCGGAGTACGACCTCGACGCCGACTTCAGCGTCTTCCAGCCGATCCTCGGCAGCGGCGACTCCTTCTTCCACGATGTCGTCGTGAAGCAGATCAACGGCACGTGGACGATGCTCGCCTCGTACTGGGACGGCGGATACGTGCTGCTCGACGTCGACGACCCGGCCAATGCGACCCTGATCGCCCACTCCGAGTTCTCGATCCCCGACCCGGAGTTCCCGACCCAGTTGCCGATCGGCAACGCGCACCAGGCGGAGTTCAGCCTCGACAACCAGTACGTGGTGGCGGCCGACGAGGACTTCCAGCCGTGGGGCCTGCTCGGAACGGCGATCACGGTGGACGGCGTTGCGTATGCCCCGGCGTATGAGGGCGCGTTCACCCCGCCCGTCGCGAAGCTGCCGGGTGCCTCGTGGACGGGCACGATCGTCTGGACCGGAGGCGTCGGCTGCACGCCGGCTGAGATCCCCGCCGCTCCGGGTGCTGGGTATATCGCGCTCATCGAGCGCGGCGTGTGCTTCTTCCAGAACAAGGCGGAGGCGGCCGCTGCCCAGGGATATGACGGGTTCGTCGTGTACAGCGACGCGGCCCGGCCCGATGACGTCTTCCCGATGGGTGCCCGAGACGGCGGCCCGTACCCGGACATCCCGGGCGCGATGGTCCGACACGCCGACGGCCTCGCCATCCGGGCGGCGATCGAGGCCGGCAGCGGCAGCGCGCCGTTCAGCGCGAGCGGCGTATTCGACGGTTTCGGCTACGTTCACCTGTTCGACGCGTCCGACATGTCGGAGCTCGACACGTGGGTGCTGCCAGAGGCGAAGAACCCGGCGTTCGCGGAGGGCTTCGGAGACCTGTCGGTCCACGAGGTCGCGATGTCGCACCAGGATGCGCGGCTCGCCTACCTGTCGCACTACAGCGGCGGGTTCCGGGTCCTGCGGATCACGCCCGACGAGGCGCTCGAGGAGGTTGGGCATTACATCCACGAGGATGGCAACAACTTCTGGGGCGTCCAGGTGTTCGAGCGCGGCGGGACCGAGTATGTCGCCGCGAGCGACCGCGACTCCGGCCTCTGGATCTTCCGCTACACGGGGCCCTGATCGGATCCGTGATCTCCGACCCGGCGGGCTCCGACCTGCCGGGTCGGTGGCGTTCGTGGCATCGATCCGCGGGAGATGACCACCGGCCGCGCCCGCGCGCCCAAGGTGAGTGCCGGGTGAGCCGCAGGTGCGTGGCGGCGCCGGATCGCTAAGCGCCGGATGATCGCCGGGCGAGGCCCGGGTGAGCGGCTCCGTTCAAAGTTGGGCGCGTGGATCCCGTTCGCCTCGGCCTCCAGTTTCGGGCGCTTCGTCGTCGGGCGGGCCTGACCCAGGAGCAGCTCGCGACGCGGGCGGGTGTGTCGCGCAGCCTGATCAGCCGAATCGAGCGCGGCCTCATCGCCGGCGTCGCCCATCGGCGGATGCGGCAGGTTGCGACCGCGCTCGGCGCGACGCTCGACTATTACCTCCGCTTCCAGGGCGAGGCCCTCGATCGGATGCTCGACGAGGCGCACGCCGAGATCGTCGACGCGACCGTGGCGCTCTACCGGGAGGCTGATTGGGAGGTCGCGGTCGAGGTCTCCTTCGCGATCGACGGCGAGCGTGGGTCGGTCGATGTGCTGGCCTGGCATCGGCCGACCGGCGCGGTCGCCGTGAATGAGATCAAGTCGGCCGTGCCCGACAGCCAGGCCACCGTCCACGTGCTCGACCGAAAGGCGCGGCTCGCCCTGCGCATCGCCCGGGAGCGCGGGTGGGTCGGCACGAGCGTCTCGCGCGTGCTCGTCGTGGGGGAGAGCCGCACGTCGCGGCGGCGCGTCGAGCGCCATGCGGAGTTGTTCGGGGCTGCGTTCCCAATCCGTGGCCGGGACGTGTCGGCATGGATCCGCGACCCGTCGGGTCGGCCGATCTCCGGGCTCCTGTTCCTGCGCCCGCGAACGGTGCGTGCGCGAACGCCCCAACCGGGAGGCGGCCGACACCGAGTCCGGCGCACGTAGTCCGGCGCGGGTCGTCTGGCGCCGAGCCCCGTGGGGATCCGGCTCGCGTTCGTCGATCGCGGCGTCGCGGCCCCATCCATGGCGCCGCTCCTTTCCCGGCGATCGCCTCGTCCCCCCTCGGGCGTCGCGGCCCCATCCATGGCGCCGCTCCCTTCCTGGCGATCGCCTCGGTTCCCGCGTGCGTCGAATTCTCGCCCGGTGCGCGATTGTCACGTGACGATTCCGCTCGACACGCCGGAGCCTCGATACCCGAGCGTGGATACCGCCGCCGAGGGCGCCTGCTTTCGTCGGATTCTCGTGGAGTGAGCGCGCGGGAGGTCCGGGGCGCTCCGGCGCTCCTCCGGTGAGCAAATGACGATTCCGGAGCCGATGGTGAGCACCCAGTGCGTCAAATGACGAAACCGGGCCGTCGGCCGTTGACGAACGCGCACCGGGTGAGCGAACGACGAAAAGGCGGTACGGACCGAGCCGCCCGAGGACTCATGCGACGACGTGCGAGGTCGAAGGAAGCGCGTATCCGACGGGATCGGCGACGTGCGCCGGGATCCGAGCCGTCGCGGAGTCGCTCGGAGGTGATGCCGCGAGTCGAGCTCCGGGCGGGCCGAATTTCGGGGGCTCGGGAACGCGCCAAGTAGAATGCGGCGATGGCCCAGCCTGCCGCGAACGCCGAACCGCGCCCGAACGCCGAACCGCGCCCGAACGCGGCGAGTGCGGAGACCGCCGTTGGCGCAAACGCCGAACCGCGCCCGAACGCCGCTCACGCGGCGAGCGCCGAACCGCGCCCGAACGCCGAACCGCGCCCGAACGCGGCGAGTGCCGAAACCGCACCCGCCTCGGCCCCCGGCACCTCCGAGCCGGAGCCCACCCCCGCCGCGCCCCTCGTCGTCCAGAAGTTCGGCGGCTCCAGCGTGGCCGACGCCGACCGAATCAAGCGCGTCGCCCGCCGCATCGCCCGCGAGAAGGCCGCCGGCAGCGACCTCGTCGTCGTCGTGTCGGCCATGGGCGACGCAACCGACGAGCTCCTCGCCCTCGCCCAGGCCATCACCGACGAGCCCGATAGCCGCGAGCTCGACATGCTCCTCGCCACCGGCGAGCACCAGTCGGCCACCCTCGTGAGCATGGCGCTCCACGCACTCGGCGTTCCCGCGATCTCACTGACCGGCGCCCAGGCCGGCATCTCCACCGACGGCCGATACGGCAAGGCCCGCATCGCCAACGTCGAGCCCAAGCGCATCCGCGAGGAGCTCAAGAACGGCAAGGTCGTCATCGTCGCCGGCTTCCAGGGGGTCAGCGAGCACGCCCAGGACCTGCACGAAACGACGACCCTCGGCCGCGGCGGCAGCGACACGACCGCCGTCGCCCTCGCCGCCCGCCTCCACGCCCAGAGGTGCCAGATTTTCACCGACGTTCGCGGCATCTACACCGCGGACCCCCGCCTCGTCCAACGGGCGCGCCAACTCCCCGTCGTCGGGTACGAGGAGATGCTCGAGCTCGCCCACCAGGGCGCCCAGGTCATGCAGACGCGCGCTGTCGAGCTGGGCTGGGTCAACGACGTCGCCATCGAGGTCCTGAGCTCCTTCGAGGACGCTCCGGGCACGCTCATCACGGAGGACCCGCACGTGGAGCAGCGCAACAAGGTCCGCGGGCTGGCCCACGACCGAAACGTCGCC
>DASTOB010000002.1:0-18359 GCA_035720425.1 Candidatus Limnocylindrales bacterium | reverse complement strand
CTCGGTCACCCGACCGCCGTCGACCCGCAGGTCGACGAGGTCGGCGGCCGACGCCGACACGTCCTCGCGCACGCGTTCCTTCTGATGCGGCGCGCCGCCGAGCACGCCGTCGAACACCGACGTCGCAAGCGGGACGAGGTCCGGGTGGGCGACCCACGTCCCGTCGAACCCGTCGCCCGACTCGCGCTCCTTGTCGTCGCGCACGCGGGCCATCGCCGTCTCGTTGACGGCGGGGTCGCGGCGCGATGGGATGAACGCGGCCATCCCGCCGATCGCGTGGGCGCCGCGGCGGTGGCAGGTCGCCACGAGCAGCTCCGTGTACGCGCGCATGAACGGGACGGTCATCGTCAGCTGGGCCCGGTCCGGCAGGACGAGGTCGCGCCGGGCGCGGAACGTCTTGATGCAGCTGAACAGGTAGTCCCAGCGACCGGCGTTAAGGCCGGCGGCGTGCGGTCCGAGGGCGTGGAGGATCTCGTCCATCTGGAACGCGGCGTGGATCGTCTCGATGAGTACGGTCGCCCGGATCGCGCCAGCGGGCAGCCCGAGTGTGGCTTCGGCGTGGACGAACACGTCGTGCCACAGCGCCGCCTCCTCGGCCGCCTGGAGCTTGGCGAGGTAGAGGTACGGACCCGTGCCGCGGTCGAGCGCCTCCCGCCCGTTGTGAAAGAGGTACAGCCCGACGTCGAACAGCGAACCGGAGGCCGGCGCGCCGTCGACGAGCACGTGCGCCTCGTCGAGGTGCCAGCCGCGCGGCCGGACGAGGAGCGTCGCGATCCGCTCGCCGAGCCGGTACGCACGGCCGTCCGGCGCCGTGAAGGTGAGCTGTCGCCGCACGGCGTCGGCCAGCGCGGCCTGGCCGCCGACGACGTTCGCCCAGGTCGGGGAGAGGGCGTCCTCGAGGTCGGCCATGAACACGCGCGCGCCGGAGTTGAGCGCGTTGATCATCATCTTCGGCTCGGCCGGGCCGGTGATCTCGACCCGCCGGTCGTCGAGGTCCGGCGGCGCCGCCGGGACGCGCCAGTCGGCCGCGCGGATCGGCGCCGTGTCGGCCCGGAAGTCGAGCCCGGCGCCGGCGTCGATCGCGGCCTGGCGCTCGCGCCGCGCGGCGAGGAGCCCGGCACGCGCGGCCCTGAAGCGGCGCTCGAGGTCGGCGACGAACGCGAGCGCCTCGGCGGTCAGCACCCGGTCCGACCCGGGCACCGGCGAGCCGGCGACCTCGACCCTGGCCGGGACGTCCATCACCAGCCCCCGGCGTCCCGGATCAGCCGGTGCAGGACGCGGGCCGCGACGGCGCGACGGTAGTCGGCCGTCGAGCGGACGTCGTCGATCGGGTGGATCTCGGCGGCCAGGGCCGCGGCGGCGCGGTCGGCGGTCTCCGCGGTCGGCGCCGCCCCCTCGACGACGGCCTCGGTCGCGGCTGCGCGGATCGGACGGTCGGCCACCGACCCCAGGCCGAGCCGCACGTCCCGCCACGCGCCGCCGGCGCCCTCACCCGCCTCGCGCCAGGCGAGCGCGAGGACGACCTTGCTGATCGCCTGCGCCCGGCGCGTGCCGACCTTGCGGAAGCGGACCTCGCGGCCCGGGACGAGCGGGATGCGAATCCGCAGCAGCAGCTCGTCTGGTTCGAGCGCCGTCCGCCGGTAGGCGGTCCAGAACCCGGTCGCCGGGATCTCCCGCTCGCCCCGCGCCGACCCGGCGATGAGACGCGCGTCCGTGGCGAGGAGCACGGGCAGCGTGTCCCCGGCCGGCGATGCGTTGACCGCGTTGCCGCCGAGCGTGCCCCGGTTCTGGATCTGGGCCGCGCCGATCGTCGCCGCTGCCTCGACGAGCGCCGGGAGGTGCTCGCGACACAGCGCGCTGCGGCGAATCTCGGTGTACGTCGTGAGCGCACCGAGGACGAGGGCGTCGCCGTCGAGGGAGATCCCGCGCAGGTCGTCGAGGCGGGCGAGGTCGATCATCCGCTCCGGCGGCGGTCCGAGCTCGCCGGTGATCTGGACCATCACGTCCGTGCCCCCGGCGATCGGCCGGTGCGGTGCGCCGGCGAGGATCGCGTACGCGTCGGCGAGCGTGCGCGGGAGCTCGATCGGCGGCTCGATGGGCACGACGATTCAGCCCCGGCGCGCGCGCGAGCCGCGCAGGAATCGGACGAGGGCGAGGATGAGCGCGGCGATGAGGACGTACCCGCCGAGCTGTCGCGTCGTCAGCGAGCCGCCCTCCGTCGGACGCTCCGTGGTCGGCCGATCGTCCGGCGCGCTGCTCATCGGTCGCCGCCCGCCGCGAGGGCGATCGCGTCGACGATCTTCGTGTAGCCCGTGCAGCGGCACAGGTTGCCCGCGATCGCCTCGCGGATCGCCGCCTCGTCCGGCCCGCCGCCGGCGTCGAGGTACGCCCGCGCGGCCATGAGCATGCCCGGCGTGCAGATGCCGCACTGGGCACCGCCGGTCCGGAGGAACGCCGCCTGGAGCTCGTCGAGCTCCGTGTCGGCCGCGCGCTCGCCGGGCCGCCGGTGGGCGAGTCCCTCGACCGTCCGGACATAACCCCCGTCGACCTGGCAGACGGGCACGAGGCAGGCGTCGACGACCTCGCCGTCGAGAATGACCGAGCACGCGCCGCACTCGCCCTCGCCGCAGCCCTCCTTCGTGCCCGTCAGCCCGAGGTTCTCGCGCAGGACGTCGAGCAGGCGACGCATGCCCGGCACCGCGACCTCGACCGGGTCGCCGTTGACGAGGAACCGGAAGGCGGTCATGCGGCCGACCCCGTGCCGGTGACCCCGAGCGCGGCGAGGATCCGCTCCGGCGTCGCCGGCAGCTCGTGGATCCACGCCCCAACGGCGTCGTGGATGGCGGCGACGACGGCCGGCGCCCCGACGTCCATCGGCAGCTCGCCGACCCCCTTGGCGCCATGCGGCGCCCCGGAGAACGGCGCCTCGACGAGGATCGCGGTGATCCGCGGCGCGTCGAGCGCGGTCGGGATGATGTACGTCGCGAGACGGTCGTTGAGGTACCGACCGTCGGCCAGCTTGATCTCCTCGATCGTCGCGTAGCCGACGGCCTGGAGCGTGCCGCCCTCGACCTGGCCCTCGGCGAGCACGGGGTGGATGACCCGGCCGATGTCGTCGGCGGCGACGACGTCGGTCACGGCCACCTCGCCGGTGTCGAGGTCGACCTCGACCCGGGCTGTGCAGGCCGCCCAGCCGAAGGCCGGGTACGCGTCGCCGCGGTACGTCGCGTCGTCGAACGCGACGCCCGGGTACGGCTCGAACTGTTCGTCGATCCTCGTCGGGCCGTGGGCCGCGGCGTCGTCCGCGTAGGCCTCGGCGAACGAGCGGCCCGGGTTGCGCGCCTCGACGGTCGCCCGCAGGCGACGGGCGGCCCGCACGAGCAGGCCGCCGACGACCATCGCCGTCCGCGACGCGACGGTGGGCCCGGAGTCCGGCACGATCGCGGTGTCCTGCGGGGCGATGTCGACGGCCTCGTCGGCCACGCCGAGCTCCGTCGCGACGAGCTGGGGGAAGATCGTCTTCGTCCCCTGGCCCATCTCGGTCGAGCCGGTCAGGATCCGGATCGCGCCGTCGCCGGTCAGCTCGATCGAGGCGACCGACGCGAGATGGACCTCGCCGGAGCCGGTGAACCCGGCGCCATGCCAGCCGAGGGCGAGGCCGACCCCGGTCGCCACGCGGCGACCGGGACCGCCGGCCCGGCCAGCCGGGGCATCCGCGCGCGCCCGCGCCGTCCGTTCACGCTCCCGCTCGAACTCGGCCGCCTCCGCTGCCCGCAGCAGGACCTCCTCGCCGGCGACGCTCTCGCGCAGGATCTGGCCGGTCGGCGTCGCGTCGCCGACCCGGTAGACGTTGCGCCGGCGGATCTCGAGCGGCGAGATCGCGAGCGCCTCGGCGACCCGGTTGAGCTGCGTCTCCGCGGCGAACTCGACCTGCGGAGCGCCGAAGCCGCGGAAGGCCCCGTTGGGCGGCGTGTTCGTCCGCGTCGCCCGGGCGCGGATCCGGACGTTCGGGCAGCGGTACGGCCCGCCGGCGTGGAGGGCGCCACGCGACAGGACGACCGGCGTGAGCGTGCAGTACGCGCCGCCGTCCATGACCACCTCGATGTCCTGGGCGACGAGCGTGCCGTCGCGCCGGACGCCGGTCCGATGGCGGACGATCGCCGGGTGGCGCTTCGTCGTCGCCGACAGGTCCTCGTGGCGGTCGTAGATCATCCGCACCGGCTTGCCGCAGGCGCGGGCGAGGAGCGCGGCATGGAGGGCGACGATCGACGGGTACTCCTCCTTGCCGCCGAACCCGCCGCCGGTCTCTGCCTGGACGACGTGGGCCTGCGTGTCCGACAGCCGGAGCGTCCGCTTGAGCGCCTTGTGGATGTAGTACGGGCACTGGAGCGAGCCCGTCACGGTCACTCCACCGTCGTCGCGCGGAACGGCGATGATCGCGTTGTTCTCGATGTACAGCTGCTCCTGGTGGCCGACCCGATACGTGCCCTCGACGACGAGGTCCGCTGACGCGAAGCCCGCGTCGAGATCGCCGGTCGCGATGTCGTAGTGGGCGAACTCGTGGTCGCTCGCCTCGGGGTCGAAGACCGGATCGAGGCGCTCCGTCCGTGCGGTGATCGCCCGGCGGGCGGCACGGAGCACCTCCCGGTCCGGCGCCGCGATGAGGGCGAGCGGCTCGGCGTGATGGCGGATCTCGCCGCCGACCGGAACGAGGACGGGCTGGTCGTCGCTGATGAGCGAGACGACGTTGTCGCCCGGGATGTCCGCCGCGGTGACGACGACGACGCGGCTCCAGTCGAAGCCGTCGTCGAGATCGAGGCCGAGCAGCCGGGCCCGCGGCTCCGTCGACCGGATCGTCGCCCCGTACCAGGCACCCGGGAACACGAGGTCGTCGGCGTACTTCGCCTCGCCGGTCAGCTTGGCAGGGCCCTCGCGTCGGAGCGGCGCCGTCCGGACACGCCCGCTCGTCACGGCGCCGGACTCGACGATGAGCGCATCCGGTGCGCTGTGCGCGGGTGCGATCGGTGCCGAGCGGCGCGGCTCCGTCCGGATCGTCATCTGGGCAGGGTTCCCTCCTGATCGGGGACGATGCGGGCGGTGGCGGGCCGATGTCAAGGCGGGCGCGCGGACCGGACCGGACCGACCGTCACCACACCGATCCGGGCGGGGCCTGCCCCGGACCGCACCGCTGTCGCCCCAGCCGGCGCGGACCGCCCCGACCGGTGCCGTGGGGCACCGCGAAGTCGTTCGATCAGGCCATTGGACCATCGTCAGGGGCGGGCTCGCACCGTATGGTTGTGAGCCCTCGGTATCGAGGACGCACTCATCCCGGAGAACCGTCACCCATGCCGGTCAGCACGGAGACGCTGCTCGTCGTCCTCGTCGTGGCGACGGCGGTCAACCTGGTCCTCGCCGTCGCGCTCGTCGTCGTTCCGCGCCTGCGGCGCCGGGGCAACCGCGACGAGTCGCCCGGTTTCTCCGCGCGCGCGTCGGCCGCTGCGGCCGCCGGCTCCTCCACATCGACTCATCCGGCCGATCGACGCCCGCTCATGGCGATGTTCGGCCCGGGGGCGGGCGCCGTCCCGTCCGACCCCCAGACGGGGCTCGATGCCCCGTCGACCTGGACCCGATGGCTCCACGAGGAGGAGACCAGGGTCCGGCGCTACCACCGACCGGCGACGGTCGTGCTCGTGGAACTCGAGGGCCTCGATCGGCTCGTCGAGCGCCTCGGGCCGGCCGCCGCCGATCGGCTCATCCCGCCGGTCGCGGCAACGATGCGGCGCCACGCCCGCGAGTCGGATCGAGTGGCACGGCTGGGACCGGCCCGGTTCGGGGCGATCCTGCCGGAGACCGACGAGGTTCGGGCGATCAACTACGTCGAGCGGGTTCGCTCGACGTGCGACCTGTGGCTCGCCTCCGGCGCGGTCAGCCTGCGCCTGTCGATGGGTTGGGCGGAGATGAACGCGTCACACCTGCTCGAGGCGACGCTCGCCGCGGCCGAGGACCGGCTCAACGCGGAGCGTCGCCGCGCGGACGTCGGCGACGCGATCCCCGGTGCGGGCCCCGACGCCACGATCACGAGGCCGGCACCCGCGACCTGATCCCGGACAGTCGCGGTGTCGGCGCACGGCTCAATCGCTCGAACGCCGGATCAACCCCGTCGCGGCACGCGCCAGCACGGCCAGACCGATCGCCTGGACCGCGTGGTAGAGCGTGTTGCGCCCGACCGGGCCGAGCCGGACCCCGGTCACCTGGATGATCGCAGCGGCGACCGTCAGTCCGAGGCCGGCGAGGCCGACGGCGGCGGCAGGCCGGTCCGGGGGCATGACGCAGGCGCGATGCGAGAGCGCCACCGAAGACGGCGAGGACCGGCGCGTACAGGGCGACGACCGCCCGATACGGAACCGTGGCGACCGCGACGACGACCAGCCAGGCGGCCAGGACTGCCGCCGCGATCGCGCGGGCGACGACCGTCGGCGTGCCGTGGAGCGCGAGGGCGGCCGCCGCGTCGAGGCCTGCCGCGGCCGATGCACCGATCGCGCCGAGCGACACCTTCCACAGCACCCGCCGGCCGCCGGACGCCGGGTCGCGGAACAGGCCGTGCAGGGCGGCGCCGGCGAACGACGCCACGGCGACCGACCCGAAGAACGCGCCGAACGCGCGGCGCAGCGATCGCCCGCGCCCCGAGGTCAGTGGCGGCGAGCTGCGCAGGACGCCACCGAGGGCGACCACGGCGACGACGCCGACGACGGCATCGGTCACCGCGACGAGCGCCTCGGACTCTTCGGCCGGCTATCGGTCGGGCGGTCGGTCGTCCGGTCGGTCGTCCGGGCGGTCGGGCGGTCGGGCGTCCGCCACGTCGGTCAGTCCCTGCCGCGCCGGAGGGCGCGCCCGGGGGTCGCGCCCGTGTGTCGGCCGCCGTCGACCACGATCTGGCCGTTGACGACGACGTGCTCGATGCCCACCGGGAAGCTGCGCGGCGCGTCGTACGTGGCGGTGCTCCGGACCGTCGCCGGATCGAAGATCACGAGGTCCGCCGCCAGGCCATCGCGGATGACGCCCCGGTCGCGCAGGCCCAGGCGCGCGGCGGGGGCGCCGGTCATGCGTCGGACGGCCTCCTCGAGACTGAGCAGGGCCTCGTCGCGCACGAACTGGCCGAGGATGCGCGGGAAGCTGCCGTACGTGCGCGGGCTCGGCTTGGCGCCGAGGAACGTCGAGTCCGTGCCGACCATCCCGATCGGGTGGCGCAGGAAGCGTCGGATGCCGTCGGTGTGCGGACCCGGCGTGACCTCGCTCACCCGCAGATCCTCGTCGAGGAGCAGGTCGCAGATCGTGTCGACGAGGTCGCGACCGGTGTCGTCGACGACCTCGCCGAGCGTTCGGCCCTCCCAGCGCAGGTTCTCCGGGCGCGCGAAGTAGCCGAGGCGGACGTCGCGCAGGCCGCCGGCGCCGGCGAACAGCACGCCGCGCTCGCCGAGCTCGTGCCGGATGCGGTCGCGGGTCGCGCGGTCCGCGAGGCGCTCCTTCGTGGGCCCGGGGCCGCCGTCCTGGACCCAGAGCGGGATGAGGATGAGGAGTCGCGTGCTCGCCCACTCCGCCGGGTAGGCATCGAACGTCACGTCCTGGCCAGCGGCGCGGGCATCGTCGACGAGTTCGAGCATCTGGTCCGGCGTCCCCGGGAACGTGGCCCGGTGATAGAAGTGGGTGAGGTGCGCCGGGGCCTCGCCGCGCCGGCCGATCTCGATCGCCTCGCGGAACGGGTCGAGGAAGCGGTCGCCGAGGTTGTACCGGACGTGGGTGTGGTAGAAGCCGGCGAGCCGGGCTGCCTCGCGGGCGAGCTCGGCGAGCTCGGCGGTCGTGGCGTAGGCGCCGGGCGGGTAGTCGAGCCCGGAGCTGACGCCGAACGCGCCCTCCTCCATCGCCTCGCGGAGGATCGATCGCTGGGTGTCTGTCGCGCGCTCGTCCGCCGGTTCGTCGCGCCAGCCGACCGCGGCGATCCGGAGCGCGGAGTTGCCGACCAGGGTCGCGACGTTGAGGGCCGACCCGTCGAGTCGGCCGAGGTACGAGGCGACGGTCGACCAGTCGTAGGCGATGTCAGGGCGCCCGTCGAGGCCGCCGTTGAGCACGACGAAGTCTCCGAGGTCCTCGCCCCGCAGGAATGGCGCATAGCTGTTGCCGTCGACGCCGATGAGCTCCGTCGTGACGCCCTGGCGAACCTTGGGTTCGTGGCGCCGATCCTCGAGGATGACGAGACCGCCGTGGCTGTGCAGGTCGATGAAGCCCGGCGCGACGACGCGGCCCGCGGCCTCGATCGTGCGCGCGGCCGCGGGGAGCGGGTCGCCGGGCGCGATGACCCGGAGCCGGTCGCCCTCGACGGCGACGCTGCCGGGCCGGCCGTCCGCCCCGGTCCCGTCGACGATCGTGCCGCCCGTGATGAGGAGGTCCGCCGCGGTCACGCTGCGAAGTCTCCGTTGATCCCCGGATAAGGCCACGCTGCGATAGTGCGGCCGACATGGGAACGCGAGAGCGACCGGCGGACCGGGGACGGCGCCGGGCACGCGAGGCGCTCGCGCGCGTCGCGGTGGACTTCCGGGATGCTCGCGTGTCGAGCGGCCTGAGCCTCCGCGCTGTCGCAGCGGCGCTCGGTGTGTCGCACACGCACGTGCATCGGTTCGAGCACGGTGAGCTCAGGCAGCCATCGGTCGAGTTCGTTGCAGCGTCCTGTGCAGTCGTCGGCTTGGAGCTGGGACTGCGCGCCTATCCGGCCGGCGGGGCGCTGCGCGATCGGGCCCAGCTGGCCCTCCTCGAGCGCTTTCGCGCCAGGCTGCACCCATCCCTCGCGTGGCGAACGGAGGTCCCCTTTGCCATCCCGGGCGATCAGCGGGCCTGGGACGGACAGACCGGGACGGGCGAATGGATCGTCAACATCGACGCGGAGTCCGCGATTCGTGACGGGCAGGCACTCGAGCGCCGGCTTGCCCTGAAGGCCCGTGACGGCGGACGCGGTCACGTCGTCCTGTTGCTCGCCGATACGAGGGCGAACCGGGTCGCCCTCGCGCTGCTTCGCGATGGGTTACGACCGTTGCTGCCGCTCGATACGCGGGCAGTCCTCACGGCGCTGGGCGCCGGCCGCGATCCGGGGGCCAGTGGGATCGTGATCCTGTGAGCCGTTATCCGATCCAGCCTGATGGACCCCGATCCGTGGCACGCGAGCCCGATCCGGGGCGCTTGGAACAACATGTGTGACAACGGGCGAAGGAAGGACGCGGACACGCCCTCTCGAGGGGTTTCCTTCGCCATTTGGAACATCCTTCTGTTACGCACGGCGAATGAGCCGTCGACAGACGGCCGGTCTCGAGCCGTCGTTCGCCCGTTGTAACAAGTGATGTGACAAACGGGCCTGCGGCGAGAACGGTAGATCAGGCGCGGCTCATCACCGCGGCGAGGGCCGGATCCGAACCTCACGCGCCGGGACCCTCGAGCAGCCGACCCCGGACCCACGCCCCGCGGACCATCGACGGATGCGCCCGGAAGATGAGCCGGCTCATGAGCGCCTCCGGATCGGCGTCCGCGCCGACGCCCGGCATCGGGGCGGTGAGGGACGGATCGACGACGATGAGGTCCGCCTCCTTGCCGGCGTCGACCGATCCGATCAGGCCATCGAGCCCGAGGGCCCGTGCCCCCTCGAGTGTTCCGATCCGAAGCCATTCGAGCGGACCGAGCACCCGGTCCCCGGTCTCGCGTACGATCCGCAGCGCGTTCTGGGTGTACGCGCCGACGCGCATGGCCCCGAAGATCGACGGATCCGGTCCGGCCGCCACGTCGGACCCGAGCCCCACGACGAGTCCCGCGGCGAGGTAGCGCGAGAGGGGCATGACCCCGGACGCGAGGAACAGGTTCGATGCCGGGCAGTGCGCGACCCGCGTGCCCGTCTCGACGAGCCGGGCGAGCTCGCGGTCGGACAGGTGGATCGCGTGCGCGAGCACCGTGCGCTCCCCCAGGCCGCCGGCTCGGTCGTACACGTCGAGGTAGTCGGACGCCTCGGGGAAGAGCCGCAGGACCTCGGCGATCTCGCCCCGATCCTCGGCCACGTGGGTCTGCCAGTACGCGCCCGACGAGCGGGCCAGCGCCGCCGATTCGCGCAACATGTCCGCCGAGCACGAGACGGCGAAGCGCGGCGTGAAGGCGTAGCGCAACCGCCCCCCATCGGCCATGTGCCAGCGCGCACACAGGTCGGCCGACTCGCGCAGCGACCGCTCGAGGATCGTCGACGGGTCGATCGACTCGTCGTACGTGACGCGGTCCATCATGACCTTGCCGATGATCGCCCGGATGCCGTGCGCCTCCGCGGCCCGGAACGCGGCGTCGAGCGACGGGGCGAACACGGCGCCGTAGAACAGCGCCGTCGTCGTGCCGACCGACGCGAAGGCGCGGAACGCGGCCGGTGCGAGGGCCTCCGCGGCGGCCGCGTCGTCGAACTGGCGCTCGAGCGGAAAGATGTACTCGCGCAGCCAGGCGAGGAGGTCCATGCCGAACCCCACGCCGGCGTTCGGCAGCTGGGGCAGATGAGCGTGGAGGTCGACGAGGCCCGGCATGACCACCCACGGCCGAACGTCGACGGCGGCGGCCGACAGGTCGGGGTTATCGCTCGTGGGCCCGACCACGGACAGGCGCCCGGCCGCGTCGACCGCGACGAGGGCATCCGGCTCGTGGAGCGTCCCGCCCGCGGCGCGCGGCGTCAGCAGGCGCGCGCGCAGAACGAATGGAGGACGCGACGGGAGGGTGATCGAGCGGGCCACGGTCGGCCGATGCTAGCACCGGCCGGTGCGCGTCAGCGCACCCCGGATCAGCGGACGCGCATCAGCGCACCCGGCTCAGCGCTTGCGGGTGCGGAACTCCGACAGGTGGACCGTCCACTCCGACGCGCCGCGATCGCCCGGCGCGCAACTCCCATGCCAGCCGCAGACGCAGGTGATCGTCTGGTCACGGTGGCGATAGACGTCGATCACGTGCTTGATCGGCTCGTCCGCCGACGGGGTGACGGTGCGGGTCAGGGAATACGGGGAACGGGAATTCACGGGCGGGCTCCTGGGCGATCCGAGCCGGGCTGGCGGGGGCCACCCATTCTACCCGATTCGGCCGATCCGCGGGCGGCCTCCGCGCCCGGTCCGAAGGCGAACGAGGCGGCCGATCCTACCCCGGGCCGAGGTGGTACCCGAGCCGGCGCGGCAGGCGTGACAGCGCCGCGACGACGCGCCCGGGCCGCCGGCCTTCCTCCTCCGCGAGCTCGCGCCGGACGATCGCCTCACGGATCACCCGCGCCCCGAGGTAGCGAAGCGGTTCCGGAGGGAATGCCCGCGGCAGCGCCCCGACGAGCGGCAGCGAGCCCCACGGATCGTCCGCCGCCCGGGTCCCGACCGGGGCCGCCGCGGCGACCGCCGCGAGCGCCCGGCCGACGACGAGCGACGGCCCCACCCCGTTCCCGGAGAACCCGAGTCCCGCCTGGACCCGACCGTCGCGCGACGTCGCGACGAACGGCAGGTGGTCGGCGGTGATGTCGATCGGACCGCCCCACGCGTCCTCGATCCGGACGCCGGCGAGCGACGGGAACCACCGCCGCAGCCCGGCGGCCGCGCGCGCCGCGGACCCGGCGTCGTGGGTGAACGCCCGGCCGATCCGCCCGCCGAACCCGGCCCGGCCGCCGCCGCCGCCGAGGGCGATCCGACCGTCCGGCGTCGTGCGCGCGTAGTGCAGCGTGAAGCGCGCGTCGACGATTCCCTCGCCGCCGGTCCAGCCGAACTCGGCGAGGCGCTCGGGGATCGGCTCGGTCAGGACGATGTACGACGACCACGTCACGAGCCGCCGTCCGAACGCGGGCCACGCGGCCGCCCACGCATTGAGCGCGACGATGACCTGGTCCGCGACGAGGACGCCGTCACCCGCCGCAGAGCTCGTCCGGATCGCCACGCCGCCACCCGTGCGGCGGCCCACGAAGCCACCCGTGTCGGCCTGACCGAGATCGCCCGACGGACGCACCGCCGTCCGCTCGTGGATGACGACCCCGCGCTCGAGCGCGACCCGGCGCAACCCGCGGGCCAGCCGCGCCGGCTGGACCGTCGCCCCGTCGCGCATGAACACGCCCGCCCGGAAGACCGGCGAGGCGACCCGCCGCCGCACCTCGTCGGCCGTCACCGCGACGTACTCGTCGGCGACCCCCAACCCGGCGCACGCTTCGACCGCGTCGTCCCACGCCCCGTCCTGTGCCGGCGCCGCGCTCACCGCCACGAACCCGTCTCGGCGGTACCACGCGTCGACGCCGTGCTCGGCCGCCCACGCGCCAACCGCGCCGACCGCATCCCCGACCGCCCGCGCGAGCCGCAGCCCGTCGGCCGGACCGTGCCGCTCGACGAGCGCCGGCAGCTCGTCCCACCAGCCGGTCACGAAGCCGCCGTTGCGCCCGGACGCGCCGCCGCCGCACACGTCCCGTTCGAGGACGGTGATCCGCGCCCCCGGCGCGAGCTCGGCCAGGCGGAGGGCTGCCCACAGTCCGGTGTAGCCGCCGCCGAGGATCGCGAAGTCGGCGCGGTCGTGGCCGGCGAACGGCGGCGTGGCGTCGTCGCGGAGGGCGGGCGGCTCGGCCGCCAGTGCCTCGCGCAGCCACCAGCTCCGTCGGCCGCCGGGGCGAGCGTCGCCCGGCGGAGCGTCGGCCGGCATCGCGAGCCCCCTACTCGGCCGGCAGGTAGGCGTCGGTCACGAGGGCGTCGACCGTCACGGCGTTCGGCACGAGGCCCAGGTCCGCCATGAACGTCACCGACGCCTGCCAACCGTCGCGGTCGATCGCACCGAGGCCCCGCTCGGCGGTGACGCGGCCGGACCACACGTCGATCGTCGCCTCGAGGATGGCCAGCTGCGCCTCGCGCTGCTCCGCCAGTTCCGGGACGGCGGCGATCGCGGCCTCGAGGCCGCGCTCCGGGTCCGCCTCGATGTCGCGCATCGCACGGAGCGTCTGAGCGACGAACGCCCGGATCGCGTCACCCTTCGCATCGAGCGTGGCCGTCCCGGCGATGAGACCGGGGCCCGGCAGGGCGATCGTGTCGTCGACGTGGAGCACGACGACCTCCTCACCGGACAGCGCGAGCTGGACCGGCTCGTTGTTGGCGAAGCCCGTCGCGGCATCGACCGCGCCCTGGGCCACCGCGGCGCCCTGGCCGAAGTCCGGGTACTCGACGATCTCGAGATCGTCGGGCGTCAGGCCGGCCGACCCGAGCAGCGCCTGAAGCATGATCCACGACGAGCCGAACCGGCCCGGAATGCCGAGCTTCGTGCCCTTGAGGTCGGCCGCCTCGGTGATCCCCGACGACGCCGTGGCGAACACGATCGACGGGAACGAGCCGTAGATCGTCGCCACGTAGCGGATCGGGATGCCCTGGCTGACCGCCGGAATGACGCTCGTCCCGTCGGCCGACCCGACGTCGATCGAGCCCTGGCCGACGAGGGTGACGAGGTCCGGGTCGATCTTGAACTGGAACGTCACGTCGAGACCGGCGTCGGCGTAGTAGCCCTCCTGCTCGGCCAGGTAGAACGGCGCGAACTGGACGCTCGGGATGAATCCGAGCCCGACGACGAGCGGCGTCCGGGCGGACGGGCTCGGCGAGGTCCCGCCGGTGCAGGCGACGAGGGCGCCGCCGGCGAGGGCGAAGCTGACGAGGAGCGCGAGGCGACGGATCACGGGGTTCCTCCGGGCATGGGGGTGGGGACGCATGAGTCGCTCACCGGACGCCGACCAGCCGGCGCTCGACGAACACGACCACGAGGTACAGCGCGACGCCGACGAGGGCGATCGTCACGAGCGTCGCGAACATGAGCGGGATGTCGAACAGCGACCCGCGGGCGAGGTTGACGAGCACGCCGAGCCCGCGCTCCGCGCCGGCCCACTCGCCGACGATCGCCCCGACGACGGCGAGCGTGACGCCCACCCGCATCCCGCCGAGGATGTTCGGGAGGGCGGCCGGGATCTCGAGGGTCAGCACGATCTGCCGGCGGGTCGCGCGCAGGCTGCGGGCCAGCTCGAGCAGGCGGGCGTCGACGGACCGGATGCCGACCATCGTCGCCACGGCGACCGGAAAGAACACGATGAGCGCGCAGATCACCACCTTCGAGGTGAGGCCGGGACCGAACCACAGGGCGAGGAGCGGGGCGAGGGCGAGGATCGGGGTGGCCTGGGCGGCCACGAGGTACGGGGACAGGAGGCGCTCGGCGAGGGCCGACCGGGCGAGCAGGTAGCCGACGGCCAGCGCGAGTCCGGCGCCGACGGCGAATCCGAGGGCGATCTCGACGAGCGTGGCTGCCGCGTGGGGCCCGATCACGCCGCTCGCCCAGGCGTCGACGAACCGGGCAGCGACCGACTCCGGCGGCGGGAGGATGAACGGCGGGTAGCCGCCGACGACGACGATCGCCTTCCAGGCGGCGACGAAGACGACGAGCGCGAGCACGACCGGTACGGCGGTCGACGCGCGGATCACTCGCCCACCCACAGGTCGTGGATCCGCCGGTCGGGCGGGGTGAGCGCGTCCGGCAGCTGATCGTCGGCCGGTCCCAGGTGATCGCGGATCCGGCGGGCGGCGGCCGATACGATCCCCTCGTCGAGCGCCTCCCACGCGCGCGGTCGCGGGAGGTCGATCCGGAGATCGGCGACGACGCGACCCGGCCGGGGCGACAGGACGACCACCCGGTCGCCGAGGAAGATCGCCTCCGGGATGCTGTGGGTGACGAGCACGATCGTCGTCCCCGTCCGCGCGTGAAGCTTCTGCATCTCGACGTTGAACCGCTCGCGGGTCAGCGCGTCGAGCGCGCTGAACGGCTCGTCGAGGAGGAGGACGCGCGGCTCGAGCGCGAGCGCCCGCGCGATCGCTGCGCGCTGGCGCATGCCGCCGGAGAGCTGGGTCGGTCGGGCGGCGGCCGCCGACTCGAGGCCGACGGCACGGAGCAGGACCCGCCGTCGCTCGTCGGCCCGTTCGCGCGACCAGCCGGCGAGCTCGAGCGGATACGTCACGTTGTCGGCCACCGATCGCCATGGCAGGAGGCGCGGCTCCTGGAACACGAGACCCACCCGCTCGTCGGGACCCGTCACCCGGTCGCCGTCGAGGCTGACCGCGCCGCGGTCCGGCGCGAGCAGGCCGCCGATGACCCGGAGCAGGGTGCTCTTGCCGCACCCGTTGGGCCCGATGAGCGAGACGATCTCCCCACCCCCGACGGCGAGGTCGATCCCGCCGAGGGCCTCGATGCGGGCGGGTCCGTGCGGGAACGAGATCGCCACGTCGCGCAGCCCGAGAGAAGCCCCGCCGCCCGTCACGGGGCCAGCCCCCGCAGGATCGGCGCGATCGCGGGATGGAGCGCCGTGTAGGCGGCGTAGAGGCGGTCATACGTCGCGCGCGTCTCGGGATCCGGTTCGATGCGCCGGTCGATCCGGGTCATCGCCCGGATCGCCGTCTCGAGGTCCGGATGGGCACCGACCCCGGCCGCGGCCGCGACCGCCGACCCGACGACGGCGGTCTCGAGGACCTGCGGCACCTCCACGGCGAAGCCGGTCACGTCCGCCTTGAGCCGGTTCCACGTGTCGCTCCGGGCCGGGCCACCGGTTACCCGCATCGCGGTGACCCGAACGCCCATGGCAAGGATCGGCTCGGCGACATGGCGGATGGCGAGGGCGGCCGCCTCGAGGATCGACCGTGCGAGATGACCGCGGCGGTGTCGCAGGGTGAGGCCGGCGAAGGCGCCGCGCGCGGTCGGATCCCACAGCGGCGAGCGCTCGCCGGCGAGGTACGGCAGGAATACGAGGCCGTCCGCGCCGGGCGGAACGGCGGCTGCCTCCTCGAGCAGCCGCTCCATCGGGACGTGGCCCTCGAGGATGTCGGTCCGGAACCAGTCGAGCGCCTTGCCGGTCGCGGCCATCGCTCCGCCGACGACGTAGCGCCCGTCGAGCGGTGCCCGGGTGCAGAAGGAACCGGCGGCCTCGACCGCGCTGTCCCAGTACACGCCGAACCCGCCGGCGGCGCCGCCGGCATCGAGCGCGTCGCCCGGGTCGACGAGACCGGCGCCGTGGAAGCTCGCGAACGCGTCGACCATCCCGGCCACGACCGGAGTTCCCGGAGTCAGGCCGAGCGCCGACGCCGCGTCACGGGTGAGCCCGCCGAGGGGCGACCCGGCGGGGATCGTCGGCGCGACACGACCGCCGTCGAGCCCGGCGGCGGCGAGGACGGGCGCGGCAGGGAACGGCTGACCGGGGACGAGCGTCGTCGCGGCCCGGCCTGTGAGCCGGAACCCGAGCGCCTCCCACGTGTTGAGCCACCAGCGCGTCCGCGCCGCGGCGGCCGAATCGTGGCGCACGACCCACAGCGCCGCCGGCAGCACGCCGAGCGACCAGCCGCGGAGCGTCGTCGCGGCGGACAGCTCCGTCTGCTCGGCGCCGGCGCGCGTGTCGAGCCAGGCGATCGCCGGGCGCGTGGCCTGACCGTCCGCGTCGAGGGCGGCGAGCGTCGGGCCGTGCCCGTCGATCCCGATCGCGATGACCTCGAGGTCACGGTCGGCCGGCGCAAGCTCGCGAACCGCCCGGACGAGGGCGTTCCACCAGTCGGCCGGGTCCTGCTCCGCGCGCCCGGCCGATGGATCCACGTCGAGCGGGTATGGGGCCCGGGCGAGCGCGTGGAGGGTCCCGTCGAGCCCGACGAGACCGGTCTTCAGCTCGGTCGTGCCGGCGTCGATCGCGAGGACGGCCGGTGACGTGGCGCTCACGTGGCACCACGCGGTGACGCGTCGTCGAGGGCGACGACCGCCTCGGCCGTGTGGACGTCGGTGATGAGCGTGGTCACGACGCCGGAGCGGAGGCCGCCGAGGATGGGCGCGACTTTCGCCGGCCCGCTCGCCACCCCGATCGCGACCGGGACGCGCGGCAGCTCGCGCGCGTCGAACACGATCGTTCGCCGGCGGAGCAGGTCGCCGACGAAGCGACCGTCGACGTCGAACGGCGCGATGAGGATCTCGCCGACGCCGTTGCGGGCGTCGATCTCGCGGGCCGCCTCCCCGATCGCCGCCTCGCTCCAGGCCGGGCCGCCGATCCCGAACAGGGCGACGTCGAGCCGGTCCCACAGTTCATGGACGCTGCGGACACCAGCGTGGCCCGCGAGCGCGTCACGGGTCGCCTCGTCGTCGAGCACGCCCGGTGCGAGGAGGGGGTGGGCGGTCGCCCCGAGGGCCTCGGCGATCCGCCGGAACGGCTCGCGGGCGGCGCCGCCGAACCAGAAGCCGCCGCACAGCGGGACGATCGTCGCGTCGACCTGGACGGCGACGTCGTCGAGGGCATCGGCGGTCGCGGACACCGCCGCTCCGTCCCCGATCCCGACGACCTGTCCGTCACGCACCGCCGCCCGGAGCACCTGCGCGGCGAGCCGGCCGACGCTCCGCCGGGTCAAGTCCTCCGGTCCGCTCAGGCTCGGGGCGAGGTGGACGGCATGAAGGCCGAACCGGGCCGCGAGCTCCGCGCCGGCCGGCGACGTCTCCGCCGTCCGATCGACGATTCGGATCTCGACGACACCCTCGGCGCGGGCCTGCTTGAGCAGGCGCGACACCTGCGGACGGGTGATGCCGACGAGCTCGGCGATCCGGCCCTGGGTCTCACCGAGCTCGTAGTACAGCCGACTGACCCGGACGAGCGTCTCGAAGTGGCTCACGGGTTGTTGCCGGCCCCGGCGCGGGTGAGGCGGACACGGTTCGATCCAGGGTGAGCATGCACATTTGCACGATACAGATGTGCATCACGGCTGGCAAGGTCAACTTCCGGGTTCGTTCTTCCCCGCGCAACGCACGCGACCAAATGCCAGCGGCTCGCGCGCGCGTGAGGAAGGGCCCGTGCCCGAGCCCACGCTCAGGACCCGGCGAGCAGCCGCTCCGCCTCCGCGCGCTCAAGTGGGTCGAGGGCGGGGCCGAGGGCGAGCGCGTCCCGAAGCAGCTCGCGGCCGCGATCCGCGTCGCCCCCGGCGAGCTCGATCGCACCGGCGTGGAACAGGATCCGGGCATCGTGCGCTCCGCCGGCGCGGGCCAAGACGCTCGCTCGCCGCGCCTCGTCGAACCGGCCGAGGCGGAAGGCCGCCCAGGCGACGACATCGTGGCCGCCCGCGTCGGCCCGCACCTCGAGCGCCGAACGTGCCGCCGCCAGGAGCGCGTCGGAGGCGCCGCCGTGATCGAGCTCGAACAGGCTGAGCTGCCGGTCGTACACCGCGCCGGCGAGGGCGCTCAGCTCCGCGGTCAGGCGGACCGTGTCGTACTGGAGTCGCGCGCCGGCAGGATCGCCTCGCATCGCGAGC
>DASTOB010000001.1:0-22837 GCA_035720425.1 Candidatus Limnocylindrales bacterium | reverse complement strand
GTACGACCGATCCGTCACGTTCGGCGGCCTCGTCGTCGGGACCGGCAACAAGACCGAGGCGCTCATCGGCTACACGACCCTGTTCGGCGACAGCGCGTGCGCGTTCAACCCGATCGGCGACCTGTACAAGAGCCAGGTCCGGCAGCTGGCGGCGGCGATCGGCGTGCCGGAGGCGATCATCCGCAAGGCGCCCTCGGCGGACCTGTGGCCGGGCCAGACGGATGAGGCGGAGGCCGGCTTCACGTACCACGAGCTCGACCGGCTCCTGTTCTGGCGGATCGACAAGCGCCGTTCGGTCGACGAGCTCGTGGGACTCGGCTTCGACCGCGCGACGGTCGAGCGGGTCGATCGGATGGTCGCCGGCTCGGAGTTCAAGCGCCAGGTGCCGCCGATCGCCAAGCTCGGGCCGCGGACGGCCGGCGTCGACTACCTCTACCCGCGCCGCCGACCCGGGTCCGCCCGCTCGTGACCGGCGGCCCGCGCAAGTCGGCCGAACCGACCGCGGCGGGCGGCACGCTGTTCGTCGTCGCGACCCCGATCGGGAACCTCGGCGACGTCACGCTCCGCGCGATCGATGTCCTCCGCGCCGTCCCGCTCGTGGCCGCGGAGGACACGCGGCTGACCCGGCGCCTGTTCGCCCGCCACGCGATCGACTCGCAGCTCGTGAGCTTCCACGCCCGCAGCGCGCCGGCCCGGCTCGCGGAGCTCGTCACGCATCTTCGGGGCGGCGCGGACCTCGCGGTCGTCACCGATGCCGGCACGCCCGGGGTGTCCGATCCCGGGGAGTCGCTCGTCGCCGCCTGGGCGGCCGAGGGCGGCCGGATCGTGCCGATTCCGGGCGCGTCCGCCGTGCTCGCCGCGGTCGCCGCGTCCGGCGTGGCCGGGCCGCGCTGGACGTTCGAGGGCTTCCTGCCCCGGTCCGGACGGGAGCGCCGCGAGCGGCTGGCCCGGATCGCCGCCGACGATCGCGGAACCGTCCTGTTCGAGGCCCCGGGTCGCGTCGCCGGCACCCTCGTCGACCTCGCGACCGCGTGCGGCGGGGAGCGGCCGGCGGCCGTCTGTCGCGAGCTCACGAAGCTCCACGAAGCGACCGTGCGAGGGTCGCTCGCCGACCTCGCCGCGAGAGCCGCCGACGGACGGATACCCGCCCGTGGGGAGTTCGTACTCGTCGTCGGGGCGGCTCCGGCCGCGCGCGACCCGTCAACGGCCGCGGACGCCGAGGCCGCGGCGCGCGAACGGGTCGAGCGGCTCGTCGCGGACGGCGCGGCGCGCGGCGACGCCGCCCGACGGGTCGCCGCCGAGACCGGGATCCCGCGCCGCCGGCTGTACGGCGCGGACGGAGGTTGACCCGGCGGCGCCGGAGGGGGCAGCGCCGCCGGGGAGGGGTGGAGGAGGCTCCGGGCCGGCGGATCAGGCGGCCGCGCCGGCGGCTGCGGCGATCGGTTCGGCCGGGTCGATGACCGCCTCGCCGAGCGCCTCGGCCTGGGCCTCGAGCGCCTGGGCCGACGTCTCCGCCTCGTAGTCGCGCTTGCGCCGGCCCGACAGCATCTCGACGCTCGACGCGACGACCTCCGTCTTCCAGTGGCGGATGCCGCGATCGTCGTCCCACGACCTCGTCTGGAGCCGGCCCTCGACGGCCACCTGCTGGCCCTTGCCGAGGTACTGACCGCAGATTTCGGCCAGGCGCGCCCACGTGACGATGTTGTGATACTCCGCCTTCTCCTTGCCGTTGCCGGCGTACTCGTTCGTGGCCACCGAGAACTGGGTCACGCTCTTCCCGGTGGCGGTCGTGCGCAGCTCCGGATCGCGCGTGAGGCGGCCGGTCAACAGGACCTTGTTCATCGGTCCGTGGTCTCCTTCCCGGTCGGGCGCGGGCTTCCGGTCCCGACCCTGCGTGGTGCTCGGCGGGCTCGACGACGGCGGGTACGTCGGACCGTAGCAGGGGGTCCTCACCGCGCACTCAACCGCGGGTCGACGGCCGCTTAGCTGCGAGGACGCGACGTGGAGTCCGGACGAGATTGGTCCGGACCGATCCGGGCCGTCCGTCGGTCAGCCGGCGGCGGCCTCGTCGGCCTGGGCGCGGGCGGACGAGCCGCGCGAGCGCCGTCGGCGAGCCCCACCGCCCGTGGCGCTGCCGTGGGCGTCGGCCGCGGAGGTGATCGCGAGGATCGTGGGATCCGGCTCCGGCGCGCGCGCCCCGAACAGGTCGCAGAAGAGGTTGACGAGTTCCGGGTCGAACTGGGTCCCGGCGTGGCGCCGGAGCTCGCGGATCGCCTCGTCGTGGCTGACCGCTCGCTTGTACGGGCGATCGTTCGTCATCGCGTCGTAGGCGTCGGCGATCGCGACGATTCGTGCCCCGAGCGGGATGTCGTTGCCGCGCAGGCCGAACGGGTAGCCGTGCCCGGAGTAGCGCTCGTGGTGATGGAGGATGATCGGCACCGCGTCCTTGAGCGCCGTCGCCTGCTCGAGGATGACCTGGCCGACGCGCGGATGCTGGACGACGGAGCGCCACTCGGCCGAGGTGAGCGACGACGGCTTCTCGAGGATCTCGTCCGGCACGGCGACCTTGCCGACATCGTGGAGGACGGCGGCCAATCGAAGTCGGTCGATCTCCGCCTCCGGCAGGTCGAGCTGCCGGCCGATGGCGACGACGATCGAGGCGATGAGGGCGGACGGCTGGCCCCGGTAGTGGGGCAGGGGAGCGATGACCGCGGTAAGGGCGGCGGTCGCCGCGTCCCGGGCGGCGCGGCCGACCTCGACGGCGCGGGCCCGGCCGGCGGCCGAGATCGGGGCCCGCGGCACCCGCGCGTCGTCGTCCGGCTCGGCGAAGATGTAGGTCTGGTTGCGGCCGAGCGCCTTGGCCGAGTACATCGCCGCGTCCGCGTCGCGGACGAGCTGGTCGACCCGCAGCTGCTGGCCGACACCACCGGCGATGCCGATCGAGATCGTGACCGACAGGTTGGGATTGCCGTCGACGCTGAAGCGGAGGCGCTGGACGAGGTTGCGCAGCTTCTCGGTGAGGATCGCGCCCTCTTCGACGTTCGTCTCGGTCAGCAGGAGCATGAACTCCTCGCCGCCGTAGCGGCCGACGAGGTCGGTCGCGCGGAGGTTCGCCTTGATCGCCTGGGCGACCCCGCGCAGGACGATGTCGCCGACGGCGTGCCCGTACGTGTCGTTGACGGCCTTGAAGTGATCGATGTCGACGAACGCGACGGACAGGGCGCGGTGGTAGCGCGAGGCGCGCTCGACCTCGTTGAACAGCGCCGGCAGGAGTGCCTGGCGGTTCGCCACCCCGGTCAGCTTGTCCACCGATGCGGCGTGCTGCGACGCGGACATTGCCTGGCTGAGGCCGTTGATGGCGATCGCCAGCCGTCGCTCGAGCCCGCTGCGGGGCACCTTCACGGTGACCTCGAGGTCGCCGCCGGCCATCCGTTCCGAGGCCCGGACGAGCGTGCGGAACCGAAACCAGACGTATCCGAGCGTGACGAGCGAGGCCAGAGACACGCCGATCGTCGCGGCGGCGACGACCGCGAGGGCCGACCGGGCCTCGCCGCCGATCCCCGGTGCCACGACGGCGGGCGCCGCGAGGTACAGGCCGGCAAGCACGGCAGGAGCAAGCAGCCCCAGGCCGCCGAGCAGTCGCATCACGCCCTGAAGGCTACGCGGCGGGTGGTGCAGGCGGTCCCCGCCGGAGGTACCGCCCCTCCGGCGCGAGAGGTACCGGACGGTCGAACGCGCATACGCTACGGCGATCCTGGAGCCGTCCGGTTCGACGGCACGAGAGGTCCAACCCGGAGCGGTCGCCTGCTATACTCCGCCCGTCCTCGACCCGGCGGGAGGCCCGCGACCCACGGAGGCACGACTATTGCTCGAGGGAGGCGCATCGTTCGCCCCGTGAGACGAACGAGCGGCCCGGCTTCGAACTCCAGCCGCAGCACCGGCGGAGCGACGCGGGAGACGTCTATCCAGGTCCCAGGTTCGAAAACCCGGGGCCTTTTTGATTGGGGGTCGAACGGCAGCGGCCGCAAGGCGGGCCAGGCCAAGGCGGCGGCCGAGTACGCGAGCGCGCGCACTCCTGCGTGCGCAAGCGAGCGGCGCAGGCCGCCAACGCCGGCCTGGGCCGAAATGGCGGCCGCGTAATGCCCGCTACGGTCATTGTCGGATTGCAGTGGGGCGACGAGGGGAAGGGGAAGACGACCGACTTCCTCGCCGAGCAGGTCGCGATGGTCGTCCGCTACCAGGGCGGCGACAACGCCGGCCACACGGTGGTGAGCGGCGACGAGGTGTTCAAGCTCCACCTCGTCCCGTCCGGCGTGCTGTACCCGCACATCACGTCCGTCATCGGCAGCGGAGTCGTCGTCAATCCGGCCACGCTGATTGGCGAGCTCGACATGCTCGCGGCGCGCGGCATCGATGTCGCGCGCGTCCGGGTCAGCCGGAGCGCCCACGTGATCATGCCGTACCACGTCGCGCTCGATCGCGCGATGGAAGCCCGGCTCGGCGACGGCAAGGTGGGCACGACCGGCCGAGGCATCGGCCCGGCCTACGGCGATCGCGCCTGGCGGGTGGGCCTGCGGATGGAGGACCTGCTCGATGCTCCGACGCTTCGGGCGCGCCTCAGCCGCGTCCTGCCCGACGTCAACCTGCTCCTCGCGAGCCACCGCGTCGACCCGTTCGCCGTCGAGTCGCTCGTCGACCAGGCCCTCGCCTGGGGCGCCCGGCTCGAGCGCCACCTCGACGACTCGACGTCACTCGTCCAGGAAGCCCTCCGGCGGGGCGACCACGTCCTGCTCGAGGGCGCCCAGGGCACGCTCCTCGACCTCGATCACGGCAGCTACCCGTACGTCACCTCCTCGAACCCGGTCGCCGGCGGGGCGTGCACGGGCGGCGGGATCGGGCCGCTCCAAGTCGACGAGGTGATGGGGGTCATGAAGGCGTATGCGACGCGCGTCGGCTCGGGCCCGTTCCCGACCGAGCTCCTCGACGCGATCGGCGAGGGT
This sequence comes from Candidatus Limnocylindrales bacterium, assembly GCA_035720425.1. Taxonomy (GTDB): domain Bacteria; phylum Chloroflexota; class Limnocylindria; order Limnocylindrales; family CSP1-4; genus DASTOB01. The sequence continues at coordinate 17,837 of DASTOB010000001.1, read as the reverse complement.
ATCGCGGCGCGCGGCCACGAGGTGGGCACGACGACCGGCCGTCCGCGCCGGGTCGGCTGGTTCGACGCCGTCCCGCTCCGCTACGCCGTCGCCGTGAACAGCGTGAGCAGCATCATGCTCAACAAGCTCGACATCCTGTCCGGGATCGAGACGATCCGCCTGTGCGTCGCCTACGCGGTCGACGGTCGAGCGCTCGAGGCCTGGCCGTCGAGCGCCGCCGTCCTCGCGCGCGCGGAGCCGATCTACGAGGACTTCGAGGGCTGGCCGGACGCGATCGGCGGCGTCCGGTCGCTCGCGGACCTGCCCGAATCGGCTCGACGGTACGTGAGCGCCGTCGAGGAGCACGCCGGCGTCCCGATCGTCCTCGTGTCGGTCGGGCCGGAGCGCACCCAGACGATCGAGCGGGCCTGGCGGCCGATGCGCCACCGCCCGGGGGTCCCGGCGTGAGCGACCGATGACGCTCGTCGCGCCGACCCGGACGCTCATCGTCGGTGGCGGCGGGCGGGAGCACGCGCTGGCCTGGAAGCTCGCCGCGGAGCCCGGTGTCAACGAGGTCGTCGTTGCGCCCGGCAGCGACGGGATCGCGCTCGAGGCGCGGGTCGTGATCCGGCCGGCCGTCGACCCGCTCGATCCCGCCTCGGTCGTCCAGGCGGCCCGCGACGCGTCGGTCGAGCTCGTCGTCGTCGGCCCGGAGGCGCCGCTCGCGGCGGGCGTGGCCGACGCGCTCCGCGCGGCCGGGATCGCGGTGTTCGGGCCGGATGCCGCCGCCGCGCGGATCGAGTCGAGCAAGGCGTTCTGCCGGGAGATCGCCGAGGCGGCAGGCGTCCGGATGGCCCGCGGCGCGGCGTTCGAGGACGAGCGAGCCGCCGCAGCCTTCGCCCGCGAGCTGGCCGCTGCCCCCGGATCGCGTGGTGCGGTGGTCAAGGCCGACGGACTCGCCGCCGGCAAGGGCGTGACGGTGGCCGACGACACCGAGGCGGCCGAGGCGGCCGTCGCCGCGCTATTCGCCGCCGGCGACCGGGTCGTCGTCGTCGAGGAGCGACTCGAGGGTCGCGAGGCGAGCCTCATCGCGCTGTGCGACGGTCGCGATGCCCTGGCGCTCCCAGCGGCGCGCGATCACAAGCGCCTGCTCGATGGGGACCGGGGACCGAACACCGGCGGCATGGGCGCCTACAGCCCCCTCACGGACCTTCCGGATGCGGCCGCGGAGCGCCTCGTCGACGAGATCCACCGCCCGATCCTCGCCGAGCTCGCTCGCCGCGGCACGCCGTTCCGCGGAGCCCTCTATGCCGGCCTCATGCTCACGGCCGACGGCCCGCGGCTGCTCGAGTGCAATGCCCGCTTCGGCGACCCGGAGACCCAGGCGATTTTGCCCCGGCTCGGGGTCGCCCTGGGACCGCTCCTGCTCGCCGCGGCCCGCGGCGACCTGTCCGGCGCCCGTCGCGGGTTCGGCCTCGGTGGCTCGATCCTCCCGACCCGGTCGGAGTCGGCCGTCGCCATCGTCCTCGCCGCAGCGGGGTATCCGGATCGGCCACGGTCCGGCGATCGGATCGAGGGGCTCGAAGACGCCCGCCGGGCCGGGGCGCTCGTCTTCCACGCCGGGACGGAGCGGCTCGACGACGGGGCGTGGGTGACCCGCGGCGGACGCGTCGTCGCGGTCGTCGGGCGAGGGGCGGATCTCGCGGCGGCGCGGGCGGTGGCCGAGGAGTCGGCCGATCGGGTCGCCATCGAGGGGGTGCTCCGCCGCCACGACATCGCCGCGGAACCGGCCGTCGCCGCGGAAGCAGGCCGATGATCCGGCGCTACACGCTGCCGGAGATCGGGGCGGTCTGGACGGACGCGGCGCGGTTCGAGCAGATGCTGCGCGTCGAGATCGCCGTCGCGCGGGCCCAGTCGGCGCGCGGCCTCATCCCGGCCGACGCCCTCGCCGCGATCGAGAGCCGGGCCCGCGTCGACGTCGCCCGGATCGGCGAGATCGAGCGCACGACCGATCACGACGTCATCGCCTTCGTCTCCCAGGTCGCCGAGGCGGTCGGCGCCGAGGGTCGCTTCCTCCACCTCGGGTTGACGAGCAGCGACGTGGTCGACACGGGTCTCGCGCTCCAGCTCCGGGCCGCCGGCGAGATCCTCCTGCGCGATGCCGACCGGCTCGTGACCGCGCTCGTGACGCGCGCCCGGGCGGAGGCCGACACGGTCATGATGGGTCGGACCCATTCCGTCCATGCCGAGCCGACGACGCTCGGCCTCAAGGTCGCCGGCTGGGCGTTCGAGGTCGACCGTGGCCGCCGCCGGCTCGCCGCCGCCCTCGACGACGTCGCGACCGGCAAGATCTCCGGCCCCGTCGGGACGTACAGCCACCTGGGCCCGGACGTCGAGGCGGAGGTGCTCGCCGAGCTCGGCCTGCACGCCGACCCGGTCTCGACCCAGATCGTCCAGCGCGACCGCCACGCCGCCCTGCTGGCCGTCCTCGCGGTGCTCGGTGGATCGCTCGAGCGCTTCGCGACCGAGATCCGCAACCTCCAGCACACCGAGATCGGGGAGGTCCAGGAGCCGTTCCGGGCCGGGCAGAAGGGCTCGTCGGCCATGCCCCACAAGCGGAACCCGATCCTGTCCGAGCGGATTGCCGGGCTGGCCCGGCTGCTGCGCGGGTACGCCGGGGTGGGCTTCGAGAACCAGCCGCTGTGGCACGAGCGAGACATCAGCCACAGCTCGGCCGAGCGGGTCATCCTGCCCGACGCGACGATCCTCGCCGACTACGTGCTCGTCCGGATGACCGGGCTCGTCGAGGGACTCGTGGTCCGGCCGGAGCGGATGCGCGAGAACATCGATCGCGGCCTCGGCCTCCATGCCAGCAGCCGCGTCCTCGTCGCGCTCGTCGAGATCGCCGGCCTGTCGCGCGAGGAGGCGTACGCGATCGTCCAGCGCGCCGCCCTCCGTGCGGCCGACGAACGCCGCCCGGTTCGGGAGCTGCTTGCGGTGGACCCGACGGTCGCCCGCAAGCTCAGCCTCGAACAGCTCGACGCGTGCTTCGACGACGCCGCGTTCCTCCGCCACGTCCCGGCGGTCATGCGCCGCCTCGATGCGCTCGTGCCCGGCCCGGCGGAGGCTCGCCGATGACCGGCGCGACGTTCGTCCGATCCGGCAAGGTCCGCGACCTGTACGAGATCGGCGCGGACCGGCTCGTCCTCGTCGCGTCGGACCGGATCTCCGCGTTCGACGTCGTGCTGCCGACGCCGATCCCCGACAAGGGCCGCGTCCTGACCGGCATGTCGCGCTTCTGGTTCGCCGAGACGGCCGGGATCGTGGCCAACCATCTCCTCGCGCCGGACCTCGACGACGTCGATCCGATGGACCGTCCGCGCGGCTGGGCCGGCGCGCCGCTCGACGACCTGCGCGGCAGGATCATGCTCTGCCGGCGGGTCGACATGCTGCCGGTCGAGGTGATCGTGCGCGGCTTCCTCGCCGGATCGGGCTGGCTCGACTACCGGCGCGACGGCGCGATCGGCGGCATCCCCCTGCCCGACGGTCTGCGCGAGGGCGACCGACTCCCGGAGCCGATCGTCACGCCGTCGACCAAGGCGGACCTCGGGCGGCACGATCAGACGATCGACTTCGACACGCTCGTGCGGATCGTCGGCGGCGACCTGGCCGAGCGCCTGCGCGCGGCCGCGCTCCGGCTCTACGCCCACGGCGCGGAGGTCTGCGAGCGGGCCGGAATCCTCCTGGCCGATACGAAGTTCGAGTTCGGCGTGTGGCCCGGTCCGGCGGACCTCGTCCTCGCCGACGAGGTGCTCACGCCCGATTCGTCGCGCTTCTGGGACGCGGCGGCGTGGTCCCCGGGCGGCCCGCAGGCGAGCTTCGACAAGCAGTACGTCCGCGACTGGCTCCTGGGCCAGGCGTGGGACAAGACCGATCCGGGCCCGGAGCTGCCGCCCGACGTCGTGGCGGGCACACGGTCTCGCTACGTCGAGGCGTTCGAGCGGATCACCGGCGCCTCGTTCGGCCGCTACCTCGAGGAGGACGTGATCGCCCCATGAGCGCCCGTGCGAGCTTCCGCTACGCCGTCAACGTCACCCCCAAGGCGGGCATCCTCGACCCGCAGGGCCGGGCCGTCGAGGGCAGCCTCGGGCATCTCGGGATCTCCGGGGTGCGCGACGTGCGCGTGGGCCGGCGCGTCGAGTTGACGGTGGACGCCAGCGACGAGGCGGCGGCCCGGGCGACCGTCGATCGGCTGGCCGAAGAACTGCTCTCGAATCCGCTCATCGAGGCGTTCACGATCGAGGCGGTCGGGGCGACCTCGTCGACGCAGTCCGAATCGCCGTCGGGGCCGCGGTCCGAGGTCCCGGCGTGAGCGTCCGGATCGGCGTCGTCCTGTTCCCGGGTTCCAACCGCGACATCGACGCGCGGAACGCGATCGAGGTGGCCGGCGCGGAGCCGGTCATGCTGTGGCACGAGGACGTGGACCTGTCCGGCGTGGCCGGCGTGCTCCTCCCGGGCGGGTTCGCCTACGGCGACTACCTCCGGGCCGGCGTGATCGCGCGGTTCAGCCCGGTCATGCGCGCCGTGTCCGCGTTCGCCGCGGAGGGTGGGCTCGTGTTCGGGATCTGCAACGGCTTCCAGGTCCTCGCCGAGGCCGGCCTCGTGCCCGGCGCCCTGCTTCGAAACCGCTCCGTCCGGTTCGTCAGCCGCACGGTGTCCGTGGTCGCGGAGCGGTCCGACTCGCCGTTCACCCGTCTCGTCAACGGGCGACGGCCCCTGCGCCTGCCGGTCGCCCACGGGGAGGGCTGCTACTACGCGGACGAGCCGACGCTCGACGCGCTCGAACGCGACGGGCAGGTCCTGTTCCGCTACGTCCGGCCGGACGGCGAGGTCGCCGAACCGGGTGACCCGGCCAACCCGAACGGCTCGCTGCGAGGCATCGCCGGCGTCGCCAACGCAAACGGGAACGTGGCCGGCCTCATGCCCCACCCGGAGACGGCGGTCGAGGCGATCCTCGGGTCGGGCGACGGCCTCGCGATCATCCGCTCGTTCGTGGAAGGCGCCGCGGAGCGCGCCACCGGCGGACGGCTCGTCGAGGTCGGCGGACGATGACCGACAGCGACCGACCATGACCGTGGCAGAGTCGCCGCCCGGCGCGGCCGAGTCGCCGCCCGGCGCCGCCGAGCGGATTCACCGCCGCCTCGGCCTGACCGACGACGAGTTGGCGGCCATCCGCGAGCGCCTCGGGCGCGAGCCGAACGAGCTCGAGCTCGCGATGTTCAGCGTGATGTGGAGCGAGCACTGCTCGTACAAGAGCTCGAAGCCGCTCCTGCGAACCCTGCCGACCGGTGGTGACGACGTCGTCGCGGGCCCGGGCGAGAATGCCGGGGTCATCTCGATCGGCGACGGGCTCGCGGTCGCGTTCAAGATCGAATCGCACAATCACCCGTCGGCGGTCGAGCCGTACCAGGGCGCCGCGACCGGGGTGGGCGGCATCCTCCGCGACATCTTCACCATGGGCGCCCGACCGATCGCCGTGCTCGACGCCCTCCGCTTCGGCGATCCGGCGGACGCGCGGACGCGCCACCTCGTCGACGGCGTGGTCCGGGGTGTCGGCGGGTACGGCAACTGCGTCGGCGTGCCGACCGTCGGTGGCGAGCTCGTGTTCGACCCGTCCTATGCCGGCAACCCGCTCGTCAACGTCATGGCCATCGGCCTGCTCGAGGAGCGGCTCCTCACCCGGGCGGCCGCGCCCGGGCCCGGCAACCTCGCGGTCCTGTTCGGCTCGACGACGGGGCGCGACGGGATCGGTGGCGCGTCTGTGCTCGCCAGCGCGACGTTCGCGGACGCGGACGCCTCGAAGCGACCGTCCGTCCAGGTGGGCGAAACCTCGGACCGAGGGCCCGCAGGAGCTTTACCTCGGTCCTCGGTGAGCATCACCGCAGTCCCGACGAAGCGTCCCTCGGTACAGATCGGAGATCCTCTCGCTGGCAAGCTGCTCATCGACGCGTCGCTCGAGCTCATCGAGCGCGGGCTCGTCGAGGGCCTCCAGGACCTCGGAGCGGGCGGCATTACGTGCGCGACCTCGGAGACGGCGGACCGGGCCGGGACGGGGATCGCCATCGACCTCGGTGCGATCCCGCGCCGCGAGCCCGGCATGGCCGCGTTCGAGGTCCTCATCTCCGAGTCCCAGGAGCGGATGCTCGCCATCGTCCGACCCGAGCGGTTCGACGATGTCCGGGCGGTCTGCGAGCGCTGGGGCCTGCCGTGCGCCGTGATCGGCACGGTGACGCCGGACGGCGACATCAGCGTCGCGGAGGACGGCCGCGAGCTCGCCCGGATCCCGGCCCGTGCGCTGACGAGCGAGGCGATCGTCCACGACCGCGTCGGCACCCCACCGGCGCGCCGACGCGCCGCACCGGCACCGGGCGCCCCGGCGGAGGCCTCCGACCGGCTCCCGGAGCGCGGCATGGATCCGGGTGCCGTCCTCCTCGCGCTGCTCGGGGGGCCGAACCTGTCCAGCCGGCGGGCCGTCTTCGAGCAATACGACTGGCACGTCCAGGCCAACACCGTCGCGGGACCCGGTCACGGGGCGGCGGTCGTGCGGATCAAGGGCACGACGAAGGCCCTCGTCGCGTCGACCGATGCGAACCAGGCCGTCGGCGCGCTCGACCCATGGCTCGGCGCCGCACTGAGCGTGGCCGAGGCGACGCGCAACGTCGCGATCACCGGCGCGCGGCCGCTCGGCGTCACGAACTGCCTCAACTACGGCGATCCCACGCGGCCCGAGGCGTTCTGGCAGCTGGCCGAGGGCGCGCGCGGCCTCGGCGACGCGTGCCGCGCGCTCGGCCTGCCGATCACGGGGGGCAACGTCTCGCTCTACAACGAGGCGCCCGGCTCCGCGATCGCGCCGACGCCGGAGATCGGGGTGGTTGGGCTGATCGACGACGTCGCCGGGCTCGTCGGCCCCGGGTTCACCGCGGAGGGCGACGCCGTCGTGCTCGTCGGCGAGGCCACGCCGGGACTGGCCGGCAGCGAGTACGCGGCCCTCGCCGGCGTCGCGCCGGAGGACGGCCCGCCGACCCTCGACCTCGATCGCGAACGTCGCCTCCAGGCATTCGCCCGCGAGGCGGTCGCGCGCGGTCTTGTCGCGTCCGCCCAGGACGTATCCGCCGGCGGCCTCGCCGTCGCGCTCGCGGAAGCCGCGATGTGGGGCGACGGCGACCGTGGTCTCGGAGCGCGGGTGCGCCTCGCCGTGGCGAACTCGCCGGCGGTCGACCTGTTCGGCGAGAGCCCGTCGCGGGTCGTGGTGTCGTGCCGACCGCGTTTCGTGCCGGCCCTCCTTCTCGTCGCCCGCCAGCACGGTCTTCCGGCCGAGGAGCTCGGCGTCGTGGGCGGGGATCGGCTGGTCGTCGAGCTCGCCGGGTCCGGGGCGACCGGGGCGGCCGAAGAGCGCGGATCGCGCGTCGCCGATGCGCTCGACGTCGCCGTCGCGGACCTGCGCCACGCGTGGGAGCACGGGCTGCCCCGCGCGCTCGGCTGGGACGAGGCGCGCGGCACCCATGCTCGCGGGGCCGTCTGATGTGCGGCGTGTTCGGTGCCGTCCTGCCGCCCGGCACGGAGTCCGGTGCGGCCGCCGTTGCCGCCCTCGGCCTGTTCGCCCTCCAGCACCGCGGACAGGAGTCGGCCGGGATCGCCGTGAGCGACGGCGAGCAGCTCATGCTCTACAAGGACCTGGGCATGATCAGCTCCGTCCTCGACGAGCGACGCCTGCCGAGTCTGCGCGGCGAGCTCGCGATCGCCCATTGCCGCTATTCGACGACCGGATCGACCGTCTGGGAGAACGCCCAGCCGACGTTCCGGCTCGGGCCGCGGCGCGCGGTCGCGATCGGCCACAACGGAAACCTTGTCAACACCCGTCAGCTGCTCGGCGAGCTGCGCGGCGGTCGGGCGCGCCTGCCGGCCTCGACCGACACGGAGCTGCTGACCGCGCTCCTCGCCGATGAGCCGGCGGCCGATACGGTGGACGCGCTCCTCCGCGTCCTGCCCCGGCTCCGTGGCGCGTACAGCCTCGTCGTCCTCGACGAGCGCCGCGTCATCGGCCTGCGCGACCCGTTCGGCTTCCGCCCGCTCGTCCTCGGCCGGCTGCCGCTCGACGGCGACCGCGCCGGCACGGGACCGGGCCTGTGGGCCGACGACACCACGTCCGGGTGGGTCCTCTCGTCCGAGACGACCGGGCTCGACATCGTCGGGGCCGAGTACGTCCGCGACGTCGAGCCCGGCGAGCTCGTGATCCTCGAGCAGGGGCGCGAGCCGCGGTCGGTCCGCTTCGCGCCGGCGACCCCCGCGTTGTGCGTGTTCGAGCTCATCTACTTCGCCCGGCCGGACTCATACATGGAGGGCCGCAACCTGTACGAGGTCCGGCGCCGGATGGGGATGCAGCTGGCCGACGAGCATCCGGCGGCGGCCGATCTCGTCATGCCGGTCCCGGACACCGGTGCGGCCGCCGCGGCCGGCTTCGCCGAGGCGTCCGGCCTGCCGTACCGCGAGGGGCTCGTCCGCAACCGCTACACCGGCCGCACGTTCATCCAGCCGTCTCAGACGATGCGTCACCGGGGCGTGACGCTCAAGCTCAACCCGCTTCGTGAGGTCGTGCGCGGCCGGCGCCTGACGGTCGTCGACGACTCGATCGTGCGCGGGACGACGACGAAGCAGATCGTCGAGCTCCTCCGTCAGGCCGGTGCGACGGAGGTCCACGTCCGGATCAGCGCGCCGCCGATCTACCACCCGTGCTTCTACGGGATCGACACCCAGGTCGAGACGGAGCTCATCGCGGCGACCCACTCCGTCGAGGAGATCCGCACGTTCATCGGCGCCGATTCGCTCGGCTACCTGTCGATCCGTGGTGTGCTCGCGGCCCTCGAGCTGCCGTACGAGCGGTTCTGCTTCGCCTGCTTCGACGGCAACTACCCGGAGCCCGTGCCGTACGACGCGGCCAGTCGCAAGCTCATCCTCGAGGAGGCCGGGGTCGCCGTCCGTGGCTGAGGGCCGACCGGGGATGAAGGGCGCGGCGCCGCGCGAGGCCTACCGCCGGGCCGGCGTCGACGTCGCCGCCGGTGACGCCGCCGTCGAGCTCATGCGTGCGGCCGTGTCGGCCACCCACGGCCCCGGCGTGCTCGGCGGTCTCGGCGGGTTCGGCGGGGCGATCGCGATCCCGCCCGGGTTCCGCGAGCCGGTCCTCGTCGCCTCGACCGACGGCGTGGGCACGAAGACCGCGATCGCGGCCGCGCTCCGGCGCTACGACACGATCGGGCGCGACCTCGTCGCGATGTGCGCGGACGACGTCGTCTGTTCGGGCGCCACGCCGCTGTTCCTGCTCGACTACGTCGCCGTCGGACGACTCGAGCCGGAGGACGTTTCCGCGCTCGTCGGCGGCGTGGCCGACGGCTGTCGCGACGCCGGTTGCGCCCTCATCGGCGGGGAGACGGCGGAGCATCCGGGGCTCATCGATCCCGGCGCGTTCGATCTCGCCGGCTGCTGCGTCGGGATCGTCGAGCGCGACGCCCTCATCGACGGCTCGGCCGTCCGTGCCGGCGACGCGCTGGTCGGGCTCGGAGCGAGCGGGCTCCACGCCAACGGCTACTCGCTCGTCCGTTCGCTCATCGCCGAGTGGGACCTCGACCTCGCGGGTCCGTACCAGGCCCAGCTCCGGCGAACGCTCGGCGACGCGGTCGCCGAGGCCGCGCTCGCGGGCGAGCCGGAGCACGCACTCGCCACGTTCGGCGAGGTGCTCCTCACGCCGACGACGATCTACGCGCCGGCGATCCTGTCGCTCCGCTCCGCGCTCGAGGCGGAAGGAAGCGCGATTCACGGCATCGCCCACGTCACCGGGGGCGGCCTACCCGGCAACGTTCCGCGCATGCTCCCGGACGGGCTCGCCGCCCGGCTCGACCCGGCGCACTGGTCGGTGCCGTCGGTGCTGCGCCTCATCGCGGCCCTCGGCGGCCTCGACGACGCGGAGCTGCGCGCGACGTTCAACGGTGGGCTCGGGATGGTCGTGGCCGTCCCGGCGGCGTCGGCGGCCGCGGCGGTCGAGCACCTGGCCGGAGCCGGCACGCGCGCCATGGTCGTCGGCGAGGTCGTGGCGACCGGCGCGGCTGACGGGGCTCGCTACAGCGAAGGGCCCATCGAGGCGGGCGCATGACGGGCCGGCTGGCGATCGGGGTTTCGGGAGGCGGGTCGAACCTGCGCGCGCTCGTCGCGGCGGCGCGGCGCGGAACGCTCGGTGGCGAGGTCGTCCTCGTGTTCGCGGATCGGCCGTGCCCGGCCCTCGGCTGGGCAGCGGAGGAGGGGATCGACACGGCGCTCGTGCTGGGCGGCGCCGACGAGGCGCTCGTCGACGCGCTCCGGTCGGCCGAACCCGATCTCGTCGTGCTGGCGGGGTACCTTCGGATCGTCGGCCCGCTCGTCCTCGCCGCGTTCGACGGGCGCATCCTCAACACCCATCCGTCGCTCCTGCCCGCGTTTCCGGGCGCCCACGCGGTGCGTGACGCGCTTGCCCACGGCGTCCGCCTGACCGGCTGCACGGTCCACCTCGTGACTGCCGTGCTCGACGGTGGTCCGATCCTCGCCCAGGAAGCCGTCGCGGTGCAGCCCGGGGACGACGAATCGAGCCTCCACGAGCGGATCCGCGCCGCGGAGCATCGACTGCTCCCGGCGATCGTCGCGCGCGTCCTGGCCGAACGGACCGGCCGCCCGGCCCCGACGCCGCGCCGGGCGCTCGTGTCCGTCTCCGACAAGACCGGCCTCGTCGACTTCGCGGCCGGCCTCGATCGGCTCGGCTTCGAGCTCGTCTCGACCGGCGGGACCGCGCGTGCCCTGCGCGACGCCGGCCTCGCGGTCACGGACGTGGCCGCGGTGACCGGCTTCCCGGAGATGCTCGACGGACGGGTCAAGACCCTCCACCCGCGCGTCCATGCCGGGATCCTCGCCGATCGACGGCAGGCCGCGCACCGCGCCGCGCTCGAGACGGCCGCGATCGCGCCGTTCGAGCTCGTCGTCGTCAACCTCTATCCGTTCGCGGCCGCCGCGGAGCGGCCCGGCGCGACGCTCGACGAGCTCGTCGAGGAGATCGACATCGGCGGCCCCAGCCTCGTCCGGGCGGCGGCCAAGAACTACGCCTCCGTCGGCATCATCACGTCGCCGGACCGGTACGGGCCCGTCCTCGACGCGCTGCGGCGCGACGGCGTGCTCCCGGCCGGCCTCAGTTCCGCCCTCGCCGTCGAGGCCTTCCGCCACACCGCCGCCTACGACGCCCGGATCGCGATCGAGCTGCCGTGCGCGATGGACGCCGCCGGCGTCGACCTCCCCCCGGAGCCGGGCCTGCCGCGGAGCGAGGACCCGTACCCGCCGACCCTGACCGTGCCGCTCGAGAAGGTCGAGTCGCTCCGCTACGGCGAGAACCCGCACCAGCTCGCCGCCCGCTACCGGCGGGCGGGTCGTGGCGCCGAGGACGGCCCGTTCGCGTCCGGCGAGCCGCCCCTCCAGGGCAAGGCACTGTCGTACAACAACGTGCTCGATGCGGCCGCGGCATCGGCCTTCGGTCGCGCGCTGCGCCATCCCGGGTGCGTCATCGTCAAGCACACGAACCCGTGCGGTGCCGCGGAGCGCCGCACGCTCCTCGACGCGTGGCACGCGGCGCTCGCGGGCGACCCCGTGTCCGCGTTCGGCGGCGTCGTCGCTCTGACCGGCACGGTCGACGGCGCGCTCGCCGGTGCGCTCACGGAGCTGTTTCTCGAGGTCGTCGTCGCCCGCGGGTACGACGCGGAGGCCCGGGCGATCCTGGCCGGCAAGCCGAACGTCCGCCTCGTCGTCGACCCCGGGCTCGAAGACAGCCGCGGGCCGACCCCGCCGTCGCCGACGGGGAGCATCCGGAGCGCGGGCGGCGCCGTCCTCGTCGCCACGCCCGATACCCAGCCGGACGATCCGGCGGCCTGGCCGACGCTGACCGGTCGTCCGCCGACCGATCGCGAGCGAGCGGACCTCGACCTCGCCTGGCGACTCGTCCGGGGAGTCGTGTCGAACGCGATCGTGCTCGTCCGCGACGGCGCGCTCATCGGCGTGGGCGCCGGGCAGACGTCGCGCGTCGACGCGGCCCGCCAGGCCGTCGACAAGGCCCGCGCGATCGCCGGCGACGACGCCCTCCGCGGTGCGGTCTGCGCGTCCGACGCGTTCTTCCCGTTCCCGGACGCGGTCGAGGTCTGCCTCGCCGCCGGCGTGACGGCATTCGTCCAGCCTGGCGGCTCCATTCGTGACGCGGACGTGCTCCGAGCGGTCGAAGCGGCCGGCGCTACGATGCTCGCCACGGGCACCCGCCACTTCCGTCACTGAGCGCGAGACGCTACCGTCTGCGTCACGCTCCGCGCGCCGCGCACCGAGAACGGGAGGGATCGATGGACGACGGCCGACCCACGATCACGGTCGATGACGCCCCGCTCACGACGGCCGACATCGTCGCGGTCGCCCGGGGCGCCAACGTCGCGATCGGGCCCGCGGCGGCGGCACGGATCGCCGCGTCGCGATCGGTCGTCGACGGCCTCGTCGCCGGGGACGAGCTGATCTACGGGCTCAATACCGGGCTCGGCCACATGCGCAACGAGCGGGTTCCGCTCGAGGTGCTCGAGGCGAGCCAGATCGTCGTCGTGCGCAGCCATGCCGGTGGGATCGGGGAGCCCCTCGCGGCGGAGGTGGTCCGGGCGGCGATGGCCGTCCGGGTTGCCGGGATCGCGCGTGGCGGCTCCGGCGCCTCCCCGGCGATCGCCGAGACGTACGTCGCGCTGCTCAACGCCGGCATCCACCCGGTCGTGCCCGTGATCGGGTCGATCGGCGCGTCGGACCTCATGCACATGGCGGCCATCGCCCTCGTCGCGATGGGCGAGGGCGAGGCCGACGTCGATGGCCGGCGGATGGCCGGCGGGGAGGCGCTCGCGCAGGCCGGGATCGCGCCGGTCCGGCTCGCGCCCAAGGACGGGCTGACCGTCATCTCGGCCAACGGCGTCGCGATCGGCCACGCCGCGCTCGTGGTCGAGCGCGCGGCCCGACTGGTGGATGCCGCGGACCTCGTCGTCGCCCTGTCGCTCGAGGCGGCCCGGGGCAACCCATCGATCGTCGAGGCGGCCGTCGCCGCCGCCAAGCCCGTGCCGGGCCAGGCGCGCTCGGCGCAGCGCATCCGGGCCATTCTGGCCGGCAGCGGCCTGTGCACGGCCGGCGGCGCCGAGTCGGTCCAGGACCCGCTCTCGTTCCGCGTCGCGCCGCAGGTCCACGGTGCGTTCCGCGAGGTCGTCGAGTTCGCCGCGCGTGCGGTCGACACGGAGCTGGCCGCGATGGACGACAACCCGCTCGTGTCGGTCGACGAGCGACGGATGATCAGCAACGGGAACTTCCACCCGATGCTCCTCGCCCTCGCCGTCGACGCGATCCGGCCAGCACTCGCCCACCTCGGCCAGCTGTCCGACCGGCGCGCGGGCCAGCTCTGGGACCGCTTCGTGTCCGACCCCGAGATCTTCACGCCCGAGGCATACGAGCGGGTCTCCCGCTACGGCTCGCCGCTCCTCCGCTACGCCGGCGCAGCGCGGGCCGCGGAGTTGCGCTCGCTGGCGGACCCCGCGACGCTCGACGTCGCGCCGCTCGACGTGGGCGTCGAGGACCACGCGACGATGGCGCCGCTCGCCGTGCGGCGAACGGACGAGGCCCTCGCGGCCGCCGCCGACGTGCTCGCCGTGGAACTCCTCACGGCGACCGCCGCGGTGGGCTGGCGCGACGAGACCCGCGCGCGGATGAGCCCGACGACCGCGCGGGCGCTCGAGCTCGTCGTCGCGGCGCTCGACGGCGCCGGCCGCGACGCGAGCAGCGCGGCGGCCCATCGCGCGGTGGTGGATCTGCTGGGCGGCGCGCTCCGCGACGTCGCGGTCGCAGCAGACGGGGACACCTCGACGTCGTGACGGCCGGTCCCGGGCCCGCACCGACCGCCGGGGCCCCACGCGGCCCGGCGGCGATCGTCCTCCTCGCGGCGCTCGCATCGTTCACGGCGAACGTCGACCTGAGCATCGTCAACCTGGCCCTGCCGGTCATCGGCCGCGCCTTCGAGACCACGCAAACGGAGCTCGCCTGGACGGTCAACGCGTACGTGCTCCCGTACGCCGTGTCGATCCTCGCCGTCGGCCGGCTTGCCGACCGGTTCGGGCACCGGACCGTGATCGTCGCCGGTGCGCTGCTGTTCGCCGCCGGATCGATCGCGTCGGCGCTCGCGCCCGGGTACGGGATCCTGCTCGCCGGTCGCGTCCTGCAGGGTCTCGGGGGGAGCGCCCTGCTGACGGTCGGTCTCGCGATCATCTCGGCCTCGTTCGCCGGTGCGGAGCGGGGCCGGGCGCTCGGGATCTACTTCGCCGCCGGGGCCACGGCGGCAGTGATCGGACCGATCGTCGGCGGCCTCCTGACGTCGGTCGGGGGTTGGCCGGCGGTCTTCTGGAGCCAGATCCCGCTGGCGGTCGCGGTGGCCATCGTCGCGCGCCGGGTGCTGCCGGTCGCGGCCGACGGACGCGCACGGGGCCTCGACCTGCCCGGACTCGGGTGGGCCGGCCTCGCCCTCTTTGGCGTCAACGCCGCGCTGCTCCAATCACCGAGCTGGGGCGCCACGTCGCCGGTCGTCCTCGTTGCCTGGGTGGTCGCCGTCGTGGCGCTCCTGGCGTTCGTCCGGCGCGAACGAGTCGCTGCGGAGCCGGCCGTTCGGCTGGCCGTGTTCCGCAGCCGGATCTACGTCGCCTCGGTGCTCGTGGGCGGCGCGGTCTGGTTCGGGATCCTGTCGGCCAGCATCCAGCTCGCGATCTACCTCCAGTCGGTTCGCGGTCTCGACGCGACCGCCGCCGCACTGGTCCTGACGCCGTGGCCGCTCGCGGCCGCGCTCGTGTTCCCGCGCGCGTCGCGCATCGTGGAGCGGATCGGACCGGAGCGGACGATGATCGGCAGCCTCGTCGTGACGATCGTCGCGGCCGCTCTCATGGTCCTGTTCGACGGGAGCACGCCGTTCCCGCTCGTCTCGCTCGTGGCGATGCTCGCCGGGGTGCCGCTCGCGCTCGGGGTGACGGCCAGCACCGTGTGCGCACTGGCCGAGTTCCCGCCGCACGAGGCCGGGGTGGCGTCGGGCGTGTTCAACAGCCTGCGCCAGGTGGGCTCGTCGCTCGGCGTGGCCGTGCCGGCGGTCGCCTTCGAGGTCGCGCTGGCGGGGTCGACCGACGGCGGCCTGCTGTCCGGCTCGATCGCCGCGTTCGCCAGCCGGGCGGTCGTCTTCGTCGTCATCCTCGGACTCGTGGCGGTGATCATGCCGCGCCGCCACGCCACGCCCCTCGCCGCGCCGGCCTGACCGCGGCGGCCTGATCGGTCGCCTCGCCTGCTACGATCCCGCTCCCATGCCCGAGCGCTTCTACCTGACCACGGCCATCGCATACGCGAACAACCGCCCCGGCCTGCACACCCTCTACGAGGTCATCGGGGCGGACGTCATCGCGCGCTGGCACCGGATGACGGGTACGCCGACGCGGTTCCTCACCGGGACCGACGAGCACTCGGTCAACATCGCCATGCGGGCGGCCGAGGAGGGCGTCGCGCCGAAGGCATTCGTCGACGCCAAGGTGGCCGAGTTCACGGCCGCCGAGGACGCCCTCGGGATCAGCCCCGATCGGTTCATCCGGACGACCGATCCGGACCACGTCCGGGCGGCCCAGGAGATGGTCCGCCGCGCCTACGCCAACGGCGACATCTACCTCGGGACCTACGAGGGCTGGTACTGCCCGAACGAGGGCTTCCGCGCCGCATCCGACGTCCAGGAGACGGCGCGCGGGACGATCTGCCCGAATCACCCCGACGTCCCGCTCCAGTGGCTCACCGAGCAGAACTGGTTCTTCCGCCTGTCCGCCTACCAGGAGCGCCTCGAGCGCCACTTCCTCGAGCACCCGGAGTTCGTGCAGCCGGACTACCGGCGCAACGAGATGCTCGGGTTCATCCGTCAGGGTCTCGAGGACTTTTCGATCAGCCGGGCCGGGGCGGGCTGGGGGATCCCGTTTCCGATCGCGGAGAACGGTGAGACCGCCCAGCGCGAAGACGGGTCGTGGGATCCGGAAGCCGGCACGATCTACGTCTGGTACGACGCGCTCATCAACTACATCACCGGTGCCGGCTTCCCGGACGACATGGACGCCTTCGGGCGGTGGTGGCCGGCCGACCTCCACATCATCGGCAAGGACATCCTTCGCTTCCACACGATCTTCTGGCCCGCGATGCTGTGGAGCGCCGGCCTCGAGGCGCCGCGGAGCGTGTGGGCCCATGGCTGGCTGCTCGCCGCCGGCGGCGAGCGGATGAGCAAGAGCCGCGGCAACTTCCTCGACCCGGCGGACTTCGTCGCCGCGTTCGGGACCGATGGTGCCCGCTACGTCGTGCTCCGCGAGGTGCCGTTCGACCGGGACGCCGAGGTGTCGTGGGATGCGTTCGTGCGGCGCTACAACGCAGACCTCGCCAACGACTTCGGCAACCTCGTGAACCGGACCGTGTCGATGGCGGGCCGCTACCTCGGCGGCGAGAGGCCGGCGCCGCGCCAGGGCGCCGAATCCGTGCTCGCGGAGCGCTGGGCGGACACACCAGCCCGCTTCGTCGACCGACTCGAGGGATGCCTCCTCCACGACGCGCTCGCGGAGCTTTGGGAGTTCGTCGGCGCTGCGAACAAGGTCGTCGACGCGGAACAGCCGTGGGTCCTCGCCAAGGCCGCGAAAGCCGGCGACGAGGGGGCGGCGGAGCGCCTGCGCGGCGTGCTCGGCGATCTCGTCGAGGCGTGCCGGCTCGTGGGAACCGCGGCCGCGCCGTTCATGCCGGGAGCGGCACCGCGCGTGCTCGCCCAGCTGGGCTACACGTACGACTGGGCGGCCGACGGGAACGGGGGCCGACCGATTCTCGACGACCTCCGCTGGGGGGCCCGGGCGGCCGAGCCGGGCCGACTCGAGGCGCCGGCGCCGCTCTTCCCGAGGCTCGAGACCGAGTCGGCCGCGGACTGACCGGCCGGCTCCCGATGCGACTCGTCGATTCCCACTGCCATCTCAACGCGGACCGGTTCGACGACGACGTCGAGATGGTCGTGGCCGCGGCGCTCGATGCGGGGGTCGAGCGGATCCTCGTGCCGGGCTGGAACGTGCGCTCCTCGGAGCGCGCGCTCGAGCTCGTGGGTTGGCTGCCGGTGCTCGACGCCGCCGTCGGCGTGCATCCACATGACGCGGCCAGGGTCGACGACGCCGGCTGGGCGCGGATCGTCGAGTGGGCAGACGACGAGCGCGTCGCCGCGATCGGCGAGACCGGCCTCGACTTCGACCGCGTCTTCTCGCCGATCGACGCTCAGCTCGACAACCTGCGCCGCAACCTGGCGCTCGCGCTCGACACGGGCAAGCCGGCGATACTGCACTGCCGCTCGCGCGCCGGGCAGCGTGATGCGCAGGACGCGCTGATCCGTGAGCTGCGCGACGCCGGGGTGGGTGGGCCGGCGTGGGCGTCCGCCTTCGCGGACCGACCGGCGGCGGTCATTCACTCGTATTCCGGCCCGCGGGACTTCGCGGGTGCGGCCATCGACCTCGGGCTCGCCGTGAGCTTCTCGGGGCTCGTGTTTCGCGCTGGTGAGGAGGCGTCCGCCGAGGCCGTCCGGCTCGTCCCGCCCGATCGCCTGCTCGTCGAGACGGACTCGCCGTTCCTCGCGCCACCCGGCGCGCCGCGCCGGCGCAACGAGCCCGCGTGGGTGCGCGTCACATGGTCATGGGTGACCGATC